>DATKKS010000016.1:0-22440 GCA_035542815.1 Saccharimonadales bacterium (SeqCode)
CTTCCCGCTCCTGACACACAACTCTTGACGTTACCCCCGGTCCGGAGACCGGGGCGGCCCTTTGCATTCCCCGGCCGTCATGGCACAATCCCGCCGGGTTGTCGAGCGAGCGGGGGGCCGGCGAAGTGCGCTTCTTCCATACCTTGACCTTTCGGCTGTTCCTGGGCCTCCTCGTCCTCCTGCTCGCCACCTTCAGCCTGTACTCCTACCTCACGGTGCGCTTCTACACCGAGCGGATGCTGTCCCAGGTGTACCAGGCGGCCTACCGCGCCAGCGACCTCATCAAGTCCTCCACCCACTACAGCATGCTCCTGAACCGCAGGCAGGACGTGTATCAGACCATCACCACCATCGGGCGGGAGCCGGGGGTGGAGGGCATCCGCATCTACAACAAGCGCGGCGTGATCAGCTTCTCCACCGACAAGTCCGAGCAGGGCACCCTGGTGGACCTGCACGCCGAGGCCTGCGTCGCCTGCCACGAGGCGGAGAAGCCGCTGCAGGCGCTGCCCATCAAGAACCGCATGCGGGTGTACTCCAGCGGCCGCGGCTACCGGCTGGTGGGGCTGATCAACCCGGTGCGGAACGAGCCGGGCTGCGCCGGCCCGGGGTGCCACGCGCCGGTGCGCGATCAGACCATGCTGGGGGTGCTGGACGTGCGCATGTCGCTGCGCCAGGTGGACGAGGCCATCGCCGAGATGGAGCGGCGCACCGCGGCCCTGGCGGTGGTGATGCTGGCGGGGGTGGCGGCGCTGTCGCTGGCGTTCGTGCTGCTCACCATCCGGCGCCCGGTGCGCCGGTTGATCTGGGGCACGCAGCAGATCTCCTCGGGCAACCTGGACTACCAGATCCCGGTGGGCTCGCGCGACGAGCTGGGCCAGCTGGCCCGCTCGTTCAACGAGATGACCCGCTCGCTGAAGCGGGCCGAGGACGAGAACCGCGAGTGGGCCCGCACCCTGGAGGACCGGGTGCGCGAGAAGACCGAGGAGCTGCAGCGGATCAACAGCCAGATCGCGCAGATCGAGAAGATGGCCTCGCTGGGCAAGCTGGCCGCCAGCGTGGCCCACGAGATCAACAACCCGCTGGCCGGCATCCTGACCTACGCGCGCCTGGTGATGCGCCGCATGCAGGGCGGCCCGCTGACGCCGGAGCGGACCCAGGAGACGCTGGCGGACCTGGAACTCATCTCGCGCGAGACCGAGCGGTGTGGCAACATCGTGAAGAACCTGCTGCTGTTCTCGCGCAAGCAGACCAGCCAGGTGGGCCTGGTGCGGCTGCGGGACGCGGTGGACAAGGCGGTCAAGCTGATCGCCCACCACCTGGAGATGGCGCGGGTGGAGCTGGCCAGCTCGGTCGAGCCCGAGGACGCCGGGGTGATCGGCGACGAGGACCAGCTGCAGCAGGCGCTGGTGGCGATCCTGGTGAACGCGGTGGAGGCGATGCCCGACGGCGGCCGGCTGGGGGTGGAGGTGCGGCAGCCGGGCCGCGACGCGGACGTGACCGTCCGCATCTCGGACACCGGCGTGGGCATCCGGCCGGAGGACCTGCCGCACATCTTCGAGCCGTTTTTCAGCACCAAACGGGAGGGCAAGGGCACGGGCCTGGGCCTGTCCATCGCCTACGGCATCGTGGAGCGGCACGGCGGGGAGATCACGGTGCAGTCGGAGCCCGGCCGCGGGACCGTCTTCACGCTCACCCTGCCTCACGCGGGACTGAGGGGAACGAAATGAACTCCAGGGGTGCGATCCTGGTCGTCGACGACGAGCGCATCGTCCGCGACGCCCTGAGCAAGTGGTTCATCGAGGACGGCTTCACGGTGGACTCCGCCGAGGACGGGCCCGCCGCGCTGCGCAAGCTCCAGGAGCGCCGCTGGGACCTGATCCTGCTGGACATCAGGATGCCCGGCATGGACGGCATGGAGCTGCAGCAGCGCATCAACGAGGTGGACCCCTCGGCCACGGTCGTGTTCATCACCGCCCACGCCACCGTGGACACCGCGGTGCAGGCGCTCAAGGCCGGGGCGTTCGACTACGTCACCAAGCCGGTGGACCCGGACCACCTCTCGCACATCGTGCAGAACGCCATGAAGCAGCGGGCGCTGGCCAGCGAGAACCTGAAGCTCAAGGAGCACATCTCGGAGTTCTCGCGCGCCGACGAGATCATCGGCGACTCCAGCCAGATCCAGAAGGTGTTCGAGATGGTCAAGACGGTGGCCGCCACCGACACCACGGTGATGATCCGCGGCGAGAGCGGCACCGGCAAGGAGCTGATCGCGCGGGCCATCCACTGCAACAGCGAGCGGCGCTACTTCCCGATCGTCACCGTGAACTGCGGGGCCATGCCCGAGGGGATCCTGGAGAGCGAGCTGTTCGGGCACGAGCGCGGCGCGTTCACCGGCGCGCAGTACCGGCGCAAGGGCAAGCTGGAGCTGGCCGACGGCGGCACGCTGTTCCTGGACGAGGTGGGGAACATCGACCTCAAGGCCCAGATGGACCTGCTGCGGGTGCTGGAGACCAAGCAGTTCACCCGGGTGGGCGGGAACAACATCATCAAGGTGGACTTCCGGGTGATCTGCGCCACCAACCGCGACCTGGAGAAGGCGGTGCCGGAGGGCACCTTCCGCGAAGACCTGTACTACCGGCTCAACGTGTTCTCCATCTACATCCCGCCGCTGCGCGAGCGCAAGTCGGACATCCCGGCGCTGGTGCGGCACTTCGTGGACAAGTACGCGCGGGCCATGGGCAAGGCCGGGCTGTCGGTGGCGGCGGAGGCCATGGACGCGCTGGTGCGCTACGACTGGCCGGGCAACGTGCGCGAGCTGGAGAACGCCATCGAGCGGGCCATGGTGGTGGGCCACGCGCCGGCCATCCGGCCCGAGGACCTGCCGTTCCAGGTGCTGGGCGAGGGCCACACCCCGGCCTCCGGCTCGCTGGCCTCGGTGGAGAAGGCCCACATCGAGACCGTGCTGCGCGAGAACAAGTGGAACATCTCGCGCAGCGCCGAGATCCTGCACATCGACCGCGCCACGCTCTACCACAAGATCGAGAAATACGGGCTGAGGAAGCCGTAGTGCCACCTGCCGTCCGCATCCTGAGCGCCGCCGGCGGCGGGCCCAGGCTGGAGGGGGTGGGGAGGGCGGTCGCGGGAGCGCTGGGCCTGCCGGTGCGGGTGGAGAAGGTCCGCCTGGATCTGCCGGGCGCCTTCGACCGCTCGCGCCAGCAGTACCACTCCACCGCGCTGCTGGCGCAGGTGCTGGAGCTGGGCGGGCCGGAGGGCGAGAAGCGGGTGGCGGTGGTGGACGTGGACCTCTACATCCCGGTGCTCACCTACGTGTTCGGCGAGGCGCAGCTCTCGGGCAGCGCCGCGATCGTCTCCTCCTTCCGCCTGGCCAACCCCTCCTACGGCCTGCCCCGCGACGACCGCCTGCTGGACCAGCGCCTGGTCAAGGAGATCGTGCACGAGCTGGGGCACACGCTGGGCCTGTACCACTGCCGCCAGTTCGAGTGCGTGATGCGCTCCTCCACCTATGTGGAGGAGATCGACTTCAAGCGCGAGACCTTCTGCGCGAGCTGCCGGGCGCAGCTGGGCTGGTGAGCCGGCCCGCCCCCGGGGCCGGCGCGCCGAGCGCCGGCTCGGAGCCGGCCCGTCCCCCTACTGCCAGCCCCAGCGGAAGTGGTCGGACAGGATCCTCAGGAAGGCGATGCTCACGCCCATCAGGCTCTCCCCGGCGATGATGCCCGAGGAGCACGGCACCACGTACTTGCCGGCCTGCTCCGGCCGGGCCTTGCGGAACCACGCCGCCAGGCACGCCCCGATGAACATGGACACCACGTTGAAGCCGTTGATGGTGAAGGCCAGGCCCAGGCCGGTGGCCGAGGGCATGAACTTCTTGCCCTTGGGGAAGGCCCGCTCCAGGAGCGGCAGAACGATGCCCAGCGCCGCGCCGACGACCAGCCCCACCCGCGCGGTGGGGTGGAGCGAGTGGATGCCCTTGGACAGCAGCTCGGCCACCCCGCGCCACACCAGCGCCGCCGGGGCCGGCCACTTCTCGGTGCCCAGCACCGACACGTCGGGGATCAAAAGGAAGTACACCGGCACCACGATCAGCCCGCCCGCCAGCACCCCGAAGAACTGCGCGATGAACTGCCGCCGCGGGTTGGCCCCCAGGAGGTAGCCGCTCTTCAGGTCGGTCAGGAGGTCGCTGGCCTGGCTGCACGAGCCGGCGCTGATGTTGGCGGTCATCAGGTTGGTCACCACGTTGCCCGGCTGGATGATCCCGAAGGTGAGCTGGGTGATCTTGCTGAGCGGCCCGGTGGGGGTGACGTCGGTCTCGCCGGTGGCCCGCGCGCCCACCACCACCAGCAGGAACGTGGCGAGCACCGCGATCACGCCCATCCACCAGGTGATGTGGAAGAAGATCCAGCCCAGCGTGATCACCGCCAGGCCCAGAATGAGGTAGCCGCCCAGGAACCACGAGCCGGGCACCTCGATGCGTTCCATGGGGTCGGCCCCGCGCGCGCCCCGGGGCACGAACAGGGCGGTGATGGTGCTGAACGCCCGCACCACCGTCTTCCAGTTCATGAAGAACAGCAGCAGCCCCGAGGTGACCATCATGGGCACCCCGGTCCACAGGCTCCACGAGGAGATCCGGCGGAACGAGGGGGCCTCGATGATCCCGGCGCTCAGCATGATGGGCGCGAGGACCATGTAGTTGATGGCCGCCCCCAGCATCATGCTCCACGCCTGGCGGAAGCTCATGATGGCCCCGGCGGCCACGAACAGGAGCGAGCCCTCCAGGGACATGGTGAGGTCCTTGAGCGTCACCGGCTGGCCCTGGTTCACCAGCGGCGCCAGCTCCAGCCGGGGCAGGCCCAGCGGGCCGGCGGCCCCCGCCACCCGGTGGACGTGGAACCACGGGATGGCGTTGGTGCCCCAGTTGGCGCGGATCCGCGGGTAGTGGAGCCACGAGAGGTACTTGAGCTGGAAGGAGACGAAGCCCTCCAGCGGGAACCAGTCCCGGAACCAGCCGGGCCTCGCCGTGGGCATCCAGGCGGCCCGCGCGTCCCGCATCCAGGTGATCAGCGCCCCCAGGAGCCCCGCCAGGATCAGCGCCCGGGCCTGGCGCGCCGCCTCGCCGCCCTTGGCGTGCAGGCTGCGCAGCGTGGTGGCCGCGGCGGTGCCGGTGGGGAAGGGCAGCTGCTCGATGTTGATCATCTGCCGCTTGGCCGGCACGGCCAGGAACACCCCCATCATGGACAGGGTGATCACCCACGGCGCCAGGCACAGCATCCGGTGCGGGAAGTCGGCCGGCAGGGCGTGCGGGTTCAGCATCATCAGCGCCGGGATGGCGTTGGCGATGCCCGAGCTGGTGATGGTGCCGGCGGAGGACGCCGAGGACTGGGTGCAGTTGTTCTCGAGGATGTTGTAGGGCCGCATCCGCGGGAAGATCTTCTGGAGGCCGCCGAAGATCACGTACGCCAGGATGCACGCGGTGATCGCCGCGCCCATGCTCCAGCCGGACTTCAGCGACACGTACACGTTGGAGCACGCCATGACCATCCCGAGGACCATTCCGATGGCCACGGCGCGCACCGTGAGCTGCGGCATCTGGTCGCCGCAGTACACGTTCTCGAACCAGTGGCGCTCGATCTCCTCGGGCGTCTTGGGGCGCGAGTCGGCGGGCGGGACGGTGGTGGTGGTCACGGGCACCCCCCGATGGATGGGCCGCCGGGCCCGGAGCGCGGGCCCGGCCGGGCGGAGTTACTTGGCGGCCACTCCCACGGCGATCATCACCGTGATGATGATGGCCATGAGGCTCTCCCCGGCGATCAGCCCGGAGGCCACCGGCACGGTGTAGGTATCGGCCGCCTTGGGGTTGAGCTTCTCGATCATCAGGGCCAGGAACGCCCCCACGAACATGGAGATGCAGTTGAAGCCCTGGATCACGAAGGCCAGCCCGAGCCCCATGGCCGAGGGCACGAACTTGCGGAACCGCTCCGGCAGGTAGTGGTCCAGCAGCGGCAGCGCCAGGCCCACCAGCCCGCCGCACAGCGCCCCGATGCGCGCGGTGGGGTGCAGCGACTGCACGCCCTTGCTGAGCAGCTCGGCCACGCCCTTCCACACCATCGCCGCGGGAGCCGGAAACTTGTCGCCGCCCAGCACGCTGGGGTCCGGCACCAGGTACTTCCAGGCGACCCCCACGATGATGGCGCCCGGCAGGATGCCCATCATCTGGGCCAGGAACTGCTGGCGCGAGTTGGCCCCCAGCAGGTAGCCGCACTTGAGGTTGGTGAGCATGTCGGCGGAGCAGCCGGAGGCGTTGGCGGTGGCCGAGGCGGTCATGATGTTGGTGGTCATGCTGGAGGGGGCCAGGATGCCGTAGGTGAGCTGGGTCACCTTGCCCAGCGGGCCCACCGGGGTGGTGTCGGTCTCGCCGGTGGCGCGGCACGCGACCACCGCCAGCACGAACGTGAGCAGCACCGACAGCACGCCCATCCAGATCTGGATGTGCCACACCAGCCGCTGCATGGTCACCACGCCCACCAGGGCCACCAGGAAGATCGTCCAGAACCAGGTCTGCGGCACTTCCACCGTCTTCAGCGGGTCGGCGCCGTTGCCGCCGCCGCCGCTCCGCATCCCGGCGAGCCCCTTCAGCGAGCGGCCGATGGTCTTGGCCTGGAACGCCAGCGGCACGAAGCTGGAGACCACCATCATGGACGCCCCGATCCACAGGCTCCACTTGGTGAGGTCGCGGAACGCGAACCCGTGCTGCGGGTTTCCGGCCACGATGACGCCCTGGTGGATCATGATCGGGCACAGCACCAGGTAGTTGACGCACGCCCCCAGCAGCAGGCTCCAGCCCACCTTGAAGCTCATGATCGCCCCGGCGCCGATCATGATCAGCCCCATGTCCCACTTCATGGTCAGCTGGGTGAGCGGCGTGCCCAGGATCGCCAGGCGCCCGAAGGGCAGCGAGGCGGGCATGTTCCAGGGCATGAACCGGAAGGTGGCGTCGCGCACCCAGGCCACCAACGCGCCCAGCAGCCCGGCCACGCCCAGCGCGCGGGCCTTCTGCATCGCGCCCGCGCCCGCGGAGTACAGGCTGCGCAGGGTCACGGCGGCCGCGGTGCCGCTGGGGAAGCGCAGCTGCTCGCGGTTGATCATCTGGCGCTTCATCGGGACCGACATGGTGATGCCGATCACCGCCAGCAGGATGTTCCAGCCGAACAGCACCCAGAAGTCCATGGCCTTGCCGGTGATCATCATCATCGCCGCGATGGCCGAGATCATGGTGCCGCCCACCGACACCCCCGCGGCGGTGGCGGTGGACTGCATGCAGTTGGTCTCCAGGATGTTCAGCTCGCTGCGCATCAGCCGGATGGAGTGCAGGCCCCGGACGATGGAGAAGGACAGGATGCAGGAGGTGATCGCCACCCCCAGCGCCCAGCCGGTCTTGAGCCCGATGTAGATGTTGGTGAGCGACATCACGCAGCCCAGCAGCGCGCCCATCAGGGTGGCGCGCCAGGTGAACTGCGGCAGGGTGTCGCCCATGCCCCGGTAGACCTTCTCGAACCACTCCCGCTCGCCCGCTTCGAAGCTGGGCTGCTCGGCCTTCGGCTCCACGGTCGTCATGCTGGGCCTCTCGCTAGGGCTCCGCGGGCGCGCCGGGCGGGCCCGCCGGTCCCCCGGGCCCGCTTTCCGGCGCGTCCCCGGCTAGGGTTGCAGGACCTTCACCGCGATGAGGATCGGCAGGATCACCGCCACCAGCGCCTCGCCGGCGATGAACCCCGACGCCACCGGAATCACGTACTTCTCGGCACTGTCCGGGTGCAGCTTGCGCCACGTCCACTCCACGACGCCGCCCAGGAACATGGTCGCCACCGCCCCGGCCGGCACCAGCATCCCGATGCCCAGGCCGGTGGGGGAGGGCACCCAGGTGCGGATCTTGCGGTTCTGCTCCAAGCCGGTGAACACGATCCCCAGGCCCGCGCCGATCAGGAGCGCCCACATGGCGCTGGGGTGCAGGGTGGACACGCCCTTGGACAGCAGGATCGCGAACCCCACCCAGCGCTGCGAGATGGGGCTCTGCAGGCCGGTGTCGCCGCCGATGCCCCAGGTGTTGCGCAGCAGCGGGTACATCACCGCCACCGCCGCCGCGCCCACCGGGATGGCCAGGAGGTTCATGTAGGTGAGGTAGCGCGGGCTCGAGCCGATCATCTGGCCGGTCTTGTACACCTGCATGATGCCCTCGGACTCCGAGGCCACCGTGCCGGTGACGCCGCTGGCGACCATGTTGGCCTGCACGCTCCCGGGGGCGATGAAGCCGAACACCCCCTGCATCAGGTTGCTCAGGGTGCTGATCGGCCCCCAGTTGGTCTCGCCCAGCACCCGCAGCCCCACCAGCATCAGCGGCAGCGTGCACACCACCGCGACCAGCGTCTGCCACACCGCCAGGCGCAGCCCCAGGCTCTGCACCGCGATCAGCGCCACGGTGCTCAGCACCACCCCGATCCCGACCCAGGTCAGCGGGAAGTCGGAGGACTCCACCTGCGCCCCGGTCAGGCCCTTGAAGGTCTTGACCATGATCCGCCAGCGCAGGAACAGGGCCGCCAGCCCGCCCGCCACCAGCACGCCGGTCGCCGGCCACATCACCCACAGCAGGATGTCGGTCTTGTGCAGGTTGGCGGTCGAGATCACCCCGTAGCGCGCCAGCAGCGGCGGCGCCACCACCCACGACAGCAGCAGCCCGGCCACCATGTTGGCGTTGATCCGCATCCCCACGATCATGCCCGAGCCCAGGTTGAGCCAGCTCATGGTGAGGCCCACGCCGGTGATCTTGGAGAAGCGGTTGAAGTTGATGGGCAGCATGTCCCGGAACAGGCCCTGGGTGGAGGCCAGGTTGCCCCAGGTGGCGGCGCGCAGCCCGGTGACGACGTGGGCCAGCAGCCGGCGCAGGCCCTCCAGGATCACCTGGATGTACTTCTGGGTGCACAGCATGGTGACCGCCGAGACCACCAGGCCGGCCAGCATCGAGGCGGTGGAGCGGGCGGCCTGCGGGCCCTGGGAGTCCAGCACGATGAGGGTCTCGCCGGCGGCCACGCCGTCGGCGTAGGTCAGCTTCTCGTCCACCACGAAGTGGCGCCGCATGGGCACCGCCAGCAGCACTCCCAGGATTCCCGCGGTGGTGAGCCACAGGAAGCTCTGCAGCGGCGTCAGGTGGAAGGTGAACCCGAGGCCCGGCTCCATCTCCAGCATGTCGAAGGCGGCCATCAGCACGCACAGGAAGGCGGTCTGCCCGGCGGCGGTGCCGGCGGCCTGCACCATGTTGTTCTGCCAGCGGTTCGATCCGAACGAGCCGCGCGAGAACAGGCCCCCGATTCCGGCGATGATCCCCAGCAGGATGTAGCCGAAGAAGGCCGACACCACCGAGATGTTGGGCCCGAAGCCGAGCTTCAGCACCACGTAGGGATAAGAACCGCCGATCACGGCGGCGACCAGGAGCCCCACCAGCACCGCACGCCAGGTGAACTCCGGGGCGTCGGGCGGCTTGGGCACGAACAGGACGTCGTGGTGGTTCTCGGTGTTGGCCATGGGCGGAAGGCTCCCCGGGGAACGAACGAGCCAGTGCCGAAGGGCGCGGAACCCGCGCCCGCGAACCGCGCCTGCTGTATCAGGAGGGGTGGGGGGCGTTCGTAATTCGACACACGCTAACACCCTCCGCGGGCCGCCCGCAATAGCCCAACCGGCCGGATCCGGCGGGGGGGAAGCCGGGAGCGCCTTGCGCGGCCCGCCCGCGCGGGACTACCCTTGCACCCATGACCCACACCCGTGCCGTACTCGTGCTGCTGGCGCTGTGCGCCGCGGCGCCGACGTCCGCCCGGGCCGCCGCGGCCGCCAAGCCGCACGCCAGGCCGGGCCCGCCGTCGGTCCTACCCTTCGTGCAGGACAACTACCCCAAAGCCCTGGCCGACGCCCGCGCCCGCAAGGTGCCGCTGGTCGTCGAAGCCTGGGCCCCGTGGTGACACACGTGTCGCTCGATGAAGGCCTTCGTCTTCACCGACAAGGCTCTCACCGGGCAGGCCGGGCAGTTTGCCTGGCTTGAGATCAACACCGAGCGGGGGCGCAACGCCTCCATCCTGAAGAAGCTGGGGGTGCAGGCGCTGCCCACCTTCTTCGTCCTGAGCCCGCGCACCGAGAAGATCCTGCTGCGCTGGGTGGGCGGGGCCACCGTGGGACAGTTCCAGCAGATCCTGGCCGACGGCCGGCTGGCCTACGCCGGCAAGGCGGCCTCCGGTGCCGACGCCGCGATGGCGCGCGCCGACGCGGCCTACGGGACGGAGGACTACCCCGCCGCCGCCAAGGGCTACCGCGAGGCGCTGGCCGAGGAGCCCGCGTCTTGGCCGCGCCACGGGCGCGCGGTGGAGTCGCTGCTGTTCGCGCTGCAGAGCACCGATCAGAACGAGGAGGCGGTACGGCTGGTGCTGAAGGAGTTCCCGCGCCTGCGGCACACTTCCTCGGCCGCCAACCTGGCGGGCTCCGGGCTGGACGGCGCACTCAGCCTGCCCAAAGACAATCCCAACCGCAAGGCGTGGGCGGACAGCCTGGAGGCGCTGTCGCGCGAGGTGCTGGCGGACCCGTCCATCCCCATGTCGGGCGACGACCGCTCCAGCATCTACGGCACGCTGGTGGAGGCGCGCCACGAGGCCGGCGACAGCGTGGGCGCCCGCCAGGCCGCCGAGACCTGGGCGGCGTTCCTGGAAGGCGAGGCGGCCCGGGCCGCGACGCCCGAGCAGCGCGCCGTTTTCGACTCGCACCGCGTGGGCGCGTACCTGGAGCTGGGCCAGCCGGAGCGGGCCATCCCGATGCTGGAGGCCTCCGAGCGGGACCTGCCCGAGGACTACAACCCGCCGGCGCGGCTGGCGGTGGTGTACCGCAACCTGAAGCGCTGGGACGAGGCCCTGGCGGCCTCCGACCGGGCCCTCAAGAAGGCCTACGGCCCGCGCAAGCTGGGCATGCTGCAGACCCGGGCCGAAATCTACCTGGGCAAGGCCGACACCACCGCCGCGCTGCAGACGCTGCGGGGGGCGCTGGCCGACGCGGAGGCCCTGCCCGAGGGGCAGCGCTCGCAGAACCTCATCGGCGGGCTGAAGCGGCGGATCGGGCTCCTGGAGGGCACCCGGCAGTAGACGTCCTGTCGCCGCGCGTGGCGGCCGGGACAGAGCTGAAAGCGCAGCGGGGCGCGGCGAAGGCCGCGCCCCGCGTTCGCGTGCGCCGCGCCGGCGCTACTTCCGCAGCAGCTTGAACGCGTGGTTCCAGCTGCCGGTGCGCAGCCCGTGGCCCACCCACAGGGCGCACATCGGCTCGAGCAACCGCGCCCCCTCGATCCCGCCCACGTCCACGGTGGACCAGCCGAAGGACCTGCAGATCTGCGCCGCCACCCGCTTGGCCTCCGGGTCCTCGCCGCACAGGAACATGTCGGGCGGGCCGCCCGGGAACTGCGGGTCCACCATGTGGGCGTGTCCGACGGTGTTGAACACCTTGACCACCCGCGCCCGGGGCAGCCAGCGCTGCACCTGCTCCCCGGCCGAGTCGGTGTGGCCCACGGCCAGCGTCGGCGGCGCGTTGGGCGTGAACACCAGCGGGTTGGTGGTGTCCAGCACCACCTTGCCGGCGAAGTTGTGGGCGCCCGCCTGCTCGATCGCCGACTGCGTGCCGCCCCACAGCGTGGACAGCACCAGCAGCTCGCCGAACGCGGCGGCTTCGGCGAAGGTCCCCGCCGAGGCCCGGGGCCCGGCCTGGGCGACCCAGGCCTGGACCTTCTCGCTGCCCGGCGTGCGCGAGCCCATGCGCACGGTGTGGTCGCGGGAGGTGAAGCCCTTGCCCAGCGACTGGCCCACGTCCCCGGAACCCAGGATGCCGATCTTCATGGGAGTGCTCCTCTCGGGCGCGCCTATTTCTTGGGGGGCGCAAGGGCGAGCTGGGCCTGCAGCACGCCGATCCGCTTGTCGGCCACCTCGGCCTCGGACTTGGCCGCGTCCTGCTCCCGGTCGGCCGCGTCCTTGAGCGCCTCCAGCGCGCTCTTCTGGGCGTCCTGGACGCTGGCGGCCAGCTTCGCCAGCTCCGCGGCGTCGGCGCCCCCCGCGGCGGTCCGCTTCTGCAGCTCCGACTGCTTGGAGTCGAACTCGAGCTCGCGTTCGTGGAAGCGGGCGCGGGCTTCGGCGGCCTTCTGGCGCGCCCCGCCCAGGTCCTTCTCCGCGGCGCGCATGTCGCGCAGCGCCTCCAGCAGGTCCAGCTGCAGCTTCTGGGCGTCCACCGCGGCCTCCAGGGACTGCTGCTCGGTGGCGTTGCCCTGCTCCTTGGCCAGCTTGGCCCGCCCCTTGAGCGCGTCAATCTCGCCCTTGCGGGTCTCGATCCGCGCCTTGAGCCGATCGGCCGCGGCGCCGGCGCGATCGGCGTCGCCGGAGGCGGCCAGCGCCGCGGCGTGGGCGGCCTCCAGGTCCGCGCGCATGGCGTCCTTGTCGCGGGCGGCCAGCAGCACCGCCACGCTGTCGTTGGCGTCGCCGGCCAGCACGCCGGACACCGGGCTGCACGCGGCGGCGTCCGCGGCCCGCGCGGCCCGGGCCGGACAGAACAGGGCGCCGGCGGCCAGGCCGAGCGCCAGCGCGACGCGCACACCGCTCTTCAACGAAAAGGGGAACGAGTGTCGCATGGCTCCTCCGCGTCTTGGGGGTGGGAGGGTCCGGGCCGTGGCGGCCTGGGGCATACCCGAATGGATGAACCCGGTACCGGGATGGTTTCGGAATCGGCGCCGGGGGTCAAGGGGCCCGTGGGCGGGTGCCGGCGGGCGGGCTGGAGGGCGCGGGCACCCGGGAGCCGGCCGCGAGGACTGCGGGCCCGCGGGCCGGCGAAAGGGCGAGCGCAAGAGCTGCGGGCGCTGCGGCCCCCGGCCGCGCGCCGCCGTTGAACCCGCCCGCCCCATCGCCTAGAATCCCCGGCTGGAGGCCGTTCCAGGTCGGTCGCGTCGGAGGCCTGTGCCAAGGGCCGGGATGCCGCAGCGGCGCCCGCCCGCACTTCCAGTCGCTCCCCGAGAAGCCACCGGTCGCGATCCATCTTCCCCCCTGGGGTACGCTCTCGCCATCGAAGCCCCGCGCGGGCGCCGGTCTCTTCGCCGCGCCCGCCGGGCGCCGGGCGTTGCCTGTCCCTGGACCACGCTCAGGATCGGAGATGGAATGAACCCACAATTGGAGTCGTTCAAGTACGACGACGCGATCGTGCGGAAGTTCCTGGCCGCCACCTTCCTGTGGGGGCTGGTCGGGATGGCGGTGGGCCTGCTCGCGGCGCTGCAGCTGGCCAGCCCCGGGTTCAACTTCAACCTGCCGTGGCTCAGCTTCGGGCGCCTCCGGCCGCTGCACACCAACGCGGTGATCTTCGCCTTCGCCGGCAACGCCTTCTTCACCGGGGCGTACTACTCCACCCAGCGGCTGCTCAAGACCCGGATGTTCTCGGACCTGCTCTCGAGCCTCCACTTCTGGGGCTGGCAGCTGATCATCGTGGGGGCGGCGGTCACGCTCCCGCTGGGGCTCACCCAGGCCAAGGAGTACGCGGAGCTGGAGTGGCCGCTGGACATCGCCATCGCGGTGGTGTGGGTGATCTTCGCGGTGAACTTCTTCGGGACCCTGGCGCGCCGCCGGGAGCGGCACCTGTACGTGGCCATCTGGTTCTACATCGCCAGCATCGTGACCGTGGCGATCCTGCACATCTTCAACAACCTGAGCCTGCCCGCCGGCTGGTTCAAGAGCTACTCCATCTACGCCGGGGTGCAGGACGCGTTCATGCAGTGGTGGTACGGGCACAACGCGGTGGCCTTCTTCCTGACCACGCCGTTCCTGGGGCTGATGTACTACTTCCTGCCCAAGGCCGCCGACCGCCCGGTGTTCTCCTACCGGCTGTCCATCCTCCACTTCTGGACCCTGGTGTTCATTTACATCTGGGCCGGCCCGCACCACCTGCACTACACCGCGCTGCCGGAGTGGGCCTCCACGCTGGGGATGATCTTCTCGGTGATGCTGTGGATGCCCTCCTGGGGCGGGATGATCAACGGGCTGCTGACGCTGCGCGGGGCGTGGAACAAGGTGGTCGAGGACCCGGTGCTGAAGTTCTTCGTGGTGGCGGTGACCGCCTACGGGATGGCCACCTTCGAGGGGCCCACGCTGGCGGTCAAGAGCGTCAACGCGCTGGCCCACTACACCGACTGGGTCATCGCCCACGTGCACACCGGCACGCTGGGCTGGAACGGCTTCATGGTCTTCGGGATGGTGTACTGGCTCGCGCCGCGGCTGTTCCAGACGCGCCTGTTCAGCCGCAAGCTGGCCGAGGCGCACTTCTGGGTGGCCACCTTCGGGATCATCTTCTACGTGCTGGCGATCTACAGCGCCGGGCTCACCCAGGGCCTGATGTGGCGGGCCTTCGACGAGACCGGCCGGCTGCAGTACCCGGCGTTCATCGAGACCACCGTCAAGCTCATCCCGCTGTGGTGGCTGCGGGTGGTGGGCGGCAGCCTGTACCTGGTGGGCATGTTGATGTTCGGCTACAACATCCTGATGACCTGGCGGGCCCGCCCCAAGGTGTACGAGGAGCCGGTGATCCAGGCTCCGCCGCTGGCCGGGCGCGTGCCGGAGGAAGCCGGCGCTGCGCGGCCCGCGGGCGCGTGGGCCCGCTTCACCGCCCTGGGCTGGCACCGCCGCTGGGAGGGCCTGCCGCTCACCTTCACGGTGATGGTGGCCCTGGCGGTGATCGTGGCCTCGCTGTTCGAGATCCTGCCCACGTTCCTGATCCGCGCCAACGTGCCCACCATCGCCTCGGTCCGTCCGTACACCCCGCTGGAGCTGTACGGGCGGGACGTGTACATCCGCGAGGGCTGCTTCAACTGCCACTCGCAGATGATCCGGCCGCTGCGCCACGAGACCGAGCGCTACGGCGAGTACTCCAAGCCCGGGGAATCGGTGTACGACCACCCGTTCCTGTGGGGCTCGCGGCGCATCGGGCCGGACCTGGCGCGCGAGGGCGCGAAGTACCCGGACCTGTGGCACCTCCGCCACATGGAGAACCCGCGCTCGGTCACCCCGGCCTCGGTGATGCCGGCCTACGCGCAGCTGCTGACCGCGCCGCTGCCCTTCGGGGTGATTCAGAAGCGGGTGGACCTCATGGCCATGCTGGGCGTGCCGTACGGGGACGCCGTCCAGCACGCGCCCGAGATGGCCCGCGAGCAGGCGCGCGCGGTGGCCTCCGGGCTGGCCGCGCAGGGCGGCCCCAGGGGCCTCGAGGACCGCGAGATCGTGGCCGTGATCGCCTACCTGCAGCGCCTGGGGTCCGACCTGCGCCGGGGCGGTGAGACGCCGCCGCCGGTGGCGGCCGCCGCGGCATCCGCAACGGGGGCGCCGGCGCCGCCGGCGGCACCCGGGACGGGAGGCCGCCGATGAGCCTCGCCGACATCGTCGGGCACGCCCGGCTGGGCACCTACGCCGTCGTGGCGATGATCCTCTTCATGGTGGCCTTCCTGCTGGTGGTGGCGTGGGTGTTCTGGCCCTCGCGCCGCCGGGAGCTGGAGGAGGCCCGCCGCCTGCCACTCGAGGACGACCAGCACGGGGCCTCGCGCCCGGGAGCGGAGTCATGAGCCAGGGAACTCAGGACCACCTGCTCGACCACAACTACGACGGCATCCAGGAGTACGACAACCCCATGCCGCGCTGGTGGGTGTACCTCTTCTACGCCACCATCGCGTTCGCCGCGCTGTACTGGTTCAACGTGCCGGGCGTGGGCGTGGGGCGCGGCCGGATCGCCAACTACGAGCGCGACGTGGCCGCCTTCCACGCCCGCTACGGCGGGGCCGGCGGGGGCGCCGGCCCGGGCGCGGCCGCGGTCCTGGCGGCGGCGCAGGCCCCGGCGCAGCTGGCGCAGGGCAAAGCCACCTTCGTGGAGCGCTGCTCGCCGTGCCACCGGCCCGACGGCGGCGGGCTCATCGGCCCCAACCTGACCGACGACTACTGGATCCACGGCGGCCGGCCGGAGCAGATCTGGAAGACCGTGAACGGCGGGGTGGTGGAGAAGGGCATGCCGGCGTGGGGCCCGCAGCTCAAGCCCGCGCAGCTCCTGGCGGTGGTGGCCTACGTCACCACGCTGCGCCACACTCAACCCCCCAACCCGAAGGCCCCGCAGGGCGTCAACGAGATCACCGGCCAGGCCGCGCCGGCCGCGCCGTGCGCCGTCCGGCCGGGCCCGCGAGGCGCGAGGCCCGGCCGCCCGCCCCCGGGGAAGGAAGCCCGTGAGCGCTCCGAACAATCTGCCCCAGGCTCCCGTACGGGTGCTGTCCACGCTGAACCTGGACGGCTCCCGCCGCTGGATCCGGCCCAAGCCGGAGCACGGCGCGTGGTGGCTGCGGCGGCGCGCCGTGGCCGGCGCGCTGATGCTGGTCTTCTTCCTCGTCCCGTACCTGCGCCTGGGGGGCAAGCCGCTCGTCCTGCTGGACCTGCCGCGCCGCGAGTTCACCCTGTTCGGGTACACCTTCCTGTCCACCGACATGCTGCTGTTTGCGCTGCTGCTGGTGGGCACGGTGATCGGGATCTTCCTGGTCAGCGCGCTCCTGGGGCGGGCGTGGTGCGGGTGGGCCTGCCCGCAGACGGTGTACCTGGAGTTCCTGTTCCGCCCGGTGGAGCGCCGGCTGGAGGGCGGCTACCGCGGCTCGCAGCTGCTGGACGCCCGGCGGGGCCTGCCGCTGCGGCGGGCGCTGAAGTACCTGATCTTCCTGCTGCTGTCCATGTTCCTGGCGCACACCTTCCTGGCCTACTTCGTGGGCGTGGCGGAGCTGGCGCGCTGGGTGACGCGCTCGCCGGTGGAGCACCCCACCACCTTCTTCATCATGCTCGGCACCACCGCCCTGATCCTGTTCGACTTCGCGTACTTCCGCGAGCAGACCTGCTTGGTGGCCTGCCCCTACGGGCGGCTGCAGTCGGTGCTGCTGGACCCGCAGTCGGTGATCGTGGGCTACGAGGCGCGCCGCGGCGAGCCGCGCGCCCGCGGGCTCAAGGGCCGCCCCGAGGGGGCCGGCGACTGCATTGACTGCGGGCGCTGCACGGTCACCTGCCCCACCGGCATTGACATCCGCGACGGGCTGCAGATGGAGTGCATCCACTGCACCCAGTGCGCGGACGCGTGCGACGCGGTGATGCTCAAGATCGGCAAGCCCCCGGGGCTCATCCGCTACACCTCGGGCGCGGCGGTGGAGGGCCGCCCGGTGCGCCGGCTGCGCCCGCGGGTGGTGATGTACGTGGCCGCCCTGGCGGCCACGCTGGGCCCCTTCGGCTGGCTGGTCACGCACCGCACCGACACCGAGGTGACGCTGCTGCGCCCGGCCGGCGCGCCCTACACCCGCGAGCCGGACGGCAGCGTGGTGAACCCGCTCCTGATCAAGGTCACCAACCGCGGCGGGGGCGAGCGCCGCTACCGGGTGGAGCTGGAGGGGCTCGCCGGGGGCCGGCTCATCGCGCCGCTCAACCCGCTGCCGGTGGCCGCCGGCCGCAGCGAGACCGCGCCGATCTTCGTGGTGCTGCCGGGGCGCGCGGAGGAGAGCGTGCTGCCGGTGACCTTCCGGGTGAGCGACGGCGCGCGCTTCCGGGGCGAGTTCCCGTACCGCCTGGTGGCTCCCGAGCGGGAAGCGCGGGAACGCGAAGCCCCGGGGCGGGGCGCGCCTGGGCGCGGGGCGGGAGGGCGGCCCTGATGCGCCCGGAGAAGCTGTGGCCCGCGGCCATCGTGGCGGTGCTGCTGCTGGTGCTGGCGGCCAACGTGTACGTCTACCATCTGGCGACCGGCAAGGGCGCGGCGGTGGTGGAGAAGGACTACTACCGCCGCGGGGTGGACTGGGACTCCACCGTGGCCCACGAGCGCGCCAGCGCCGCGCTGGCCTGGCAGCTCTACTGGGAGGTGAGCCCGGTGGACGCCGACGGCGGGGCGGACCTGCGGGTGCGCCTGGGGGACCGCTCCGGCCGGCCGCTGGCGGGCGCGCGGGTGCACGTGGCGGCGGTGAACAACCTGGAGGCCGGGGCGGCCCGGGAGGCGGACCTGGCCGCCGGCCTGCCCGGTGAGTACAGCGCTCGCCTGCCGCTGGGCCGCACCGGGCTGTGGGAGTTCCGGTTCGACGCAACCCGCGGCCGCGACCACTTCACCGCCGTTGAACGGCGCGACGTGATGGAGGCGCCCCGGCCGTGATCGCGCTGCTGGCCTCGGTGCTGGGCACGGCGCTCCTGGGCAGCCCGCACTGCGCGGGCATGTGCGGCGGCTTCGTGGTCTTCTACTCGGGCCAGGCCCCGGACCGCGCGCGCCGCTGGCTGGCCCACGCCGCCTACAGCGTCGGCCGGCTGGTCTCGTACGCGGCCTTGGGGGCCCTGGCCGGCGCGCTGGGCGCGGGGGTGGAGCGGCTGGGCGCGGCGGCGGGACTGGCGCGCGCCGCCGCGGTGGGCGCCGGCGCGCTGATGGTGCTGTGGGGCGGGGCGGCGCTGCTGCGGGCCCTGGGGGCGCGGCTGCCGGAGCTGCCGCTGCCGGCCGGCGGGCCCCGCCCGGTGGCGGGCGCGCTGCGGGCCCTGCGCGAGCAGCCGGCGGCGGCCCGCGCGCTGGCGCTGGGGCTCCTCTCCACGCTGCTGCCGTGCGGGTTCCTGTATGCCTACGTGGCGGTCGCCGCGGGCACCGGCTCGGCCGCGCTGGGCGCGCTGACGCTGACGGCGTTCTGGCTCGGCACGCTGCCGGTGATGACCGGCCTGGGCCTGGTCGCGCAGCGCGCCTTCGGCCCGCTGCGGCGCTACCTGCCGGTGGCCACCGCCACGGTGCTCATCGCAGTCGGGGCGCTGATGGTGGCCGGGCGGCTCCAGCCGGGTGGCCTCCCGGGACACCCGGCCTGCTGTGACAAGCCCGTCCACTAGGGGCGCGCCCGGGGGCGCAGCCGGCGCCGGGAGCGCACCCGCGGCGCCCGGTGGCCCCGGGAGCGCGCCCGCGGGGTCCGGGGGCCCCGCGTTCTGCACCCACTGCGGCCTGCCCGTGCCCCGGGGCTTGGTGGCGCGCGGCGAGCCGCTGCAGTTCTGCTGCGCCGGCTGCCGCGCCGCCTACGCCATCATCCACGAGTGCGGCCTCGACCAGTACTACCGCCTGCCGGAGCGGCGGGAGGCCGCGGTCCAGCCCAGCGGCAAGGCCTTCGAGGAGTTCGACCACCCCGCCTACCGCGAGCTGTACGTCACCCGCAGTGCCGGCGACGGCCTGTGCGAGACCAGCCTGTACCTGGAGGGCGTGCACTGCGCCTCGTGCGTGTGGCTGGTGGAGCGCGTGCCGCTGGCGGTGCCGGGTGTGGCCCGCGCCGAGCTGGACGTGGGGCGCTCGCTGGTCCGCCTGGCCTGGGACGAGGCGCGCACGCCGCTCTCGCGCGTGGCCCGCTTCCTGGACCGGCTGGGCTACCGGCCGCACCCCTACCGCGGCCTGGGCCTCGAAGGCATGCGCCGGGCCGAGGACCGCGCCATGCTGGTGCGCATCGGGGTGGCCGGGGCGCTGGCCGGCAACGTGATGCTGCTGGCGGCGGCGCTGTACAGCGGCTGGCTCTCGGGCATGGAGAAGGAGTACGAGCACTACTTCCGCTGGGTGAGCCTGCTGCTGGTCACGCCCTCGGTGCTGTGGCCGGGGCGGGTGTTCTTCCGCGGGGCGTGGAGCGCCCTGCGCACCCGCACCGCGCACATGGACCTGCCCATCGCCCTGGCCGTGGGGGCCGGCTTCGCGCGGGGGGCGGTGAACACCGTGGCCGACCATGGGCCGATCTACTTCGACGGGGTGGCGCTGCTCATCTTCCTGCTCCTGGTGGGCCGCCTCCTGCAGCAGCGCGCCCACCGCGCCGCCACCGACTCCGCCGAGCTGCTGCACTCGCTCTCGCCGGCGGTGGCGCGGGTGGTGGAGGAGGGGCGGGTGGTGGAGGTGCCCGCGGAAGCCCTGCTGCCGGGCATGACCGTGGAGGTGCGCCCCGGCGAGACCGTGCCCGCGGACGGCACGGTGACCGAGGGCCGCTCCGACCTCGACCGGTCGCTGCTCACCGGGGAATCGCGGCCGGTGCGGGCGGCCGCCGGGGAGCGGGTGTTCGCTGGCACCGTCAACCGCAGCGCGCCGCTGCGGGTGCGGGTGGAGCAGGCGGGCGAGGCCAGCCGGGTGGGCCGGATCGCGCGCGAGGTCGAGGCCGCCGGGCGCCGCCGCGCGCCAGTGGTGCAGCTGGCCGACCGGCTGGCCGGGGTCTTCGTCGGCGCGGTGCTGGTGCTGGCCGCGCTCACGTTCCTCCTGTGGCTGCGCCTGAAGCCGGCGGCGGCCGCGGACAACGCCATCGCGCTCCTCATCGTCACCTGCCCGTGTGCGCTGGCGCTGGCCACGCCCCTGGCCATCACCGTGGGCATCGGGCGGGCCGCGCGCGCGGGAATCCTGGTTCAGGGCGGCGCGGCGCTGGAGGCGCTGGGCCGGCCGGGCGTCCTGTACCTGGACAAGACCGGCACGCTGACCGAGGGCCGCGTCGCGCTGGTGGCGTGGGACGGCCCGGAGTGGGTGAAGCCGCTGGCGCTGGCGCTGGAGGCGCACTCCACGCACCCCATCGCCGCCGGCCTGGCGGAGGCGTGCCCGGGCGTGGCGCCGGCCGAGGCGGCGGACGTGACCCACACCGCGGGCGGCGGGGTCGAGGGCAGCGTGGGCGGCCGCCGCGTGGTGGTGGGCTCCCCGGCGTTCGTCTCGGCCGCCATCCGCGGCGATGGGGCGTGCCCGGATGCGCCTCGTAGCGGCGCACGGCAGTGCGCCGAGCAGCTCGCCCGCGAAGACGATCCCGCCGCCCCCGTTGCCGCTCCCGCCTCCACCACCCTTCCGCCCTCGATCACCCCTGTCTGGGTGGCGGTGGACGGCGAAGTCCTCGCCCGGGCCGGCTTCGGGGACCGCGTGCGGCCCGAGGCCCGCGCCGCGCTGGATGCGCTCCGCGCCCGCGGCTGGAAGCTGCGGCTGCTATCCGGCGACGACCCGGCGGTGGCCGCCGAGGTCGGCCGCGAGCTGGGCTTCGCCCCCGAGGAGTGCCGCGGCGGGGCCAGCCCGGAGGAGAAGCTCCGGGTGATCGAGGCGGCCGAGGTTTCCGGCCCGGTGGTGATGGTGGGGGACGGGGTGAACGACGCCGCGGCCATCGCCCGTGCCACGGTGGGGGTGGGCGCGCACGGCGGGGCGGAGGCCTGCCTCGCCGCCGCCGACGTGTACCTGGCGCGGCCCGGGGTGGACGCGCTGGTGGCGCTGGTGCGGGGCGCCGGGCAGGTGCTGGCCGGCATCCGCCGCAACCTCGCGTTCTCGCTGGTCTATAATCTGGGGGGCACGGCGCTGGCCGTGGCCGGGGTCATCAACCCGCTGATCGCGGCGATCCTGATGCCGGCCAGCTCGCTCACCGTGATCCTGTCGTCCTGGCTCACCCGGGCGTTCGAGGCGCGCAGGCCATGAGCGTGATCTACGTGGTCATCCCGCTGGCGCTGATCGTGGTCTTTGCGGCCGTGGCGGCGTACGTGTGGGCCGCCCGGCACGGCCAGTTCGACGATCTCAAGACCCCCCCCATGCGGATGCTGCACGAGGACGAGGGGAAGAAGGAGCGGCGTGAGGACGAGGGCGCCGATGGCTAGAGGCCGGACCGCGCCTTCTGGCTGGCAATGGGCCAGCGAGGGAACGACCGCGCGCGCGGCGAGGGCATCGGCCTTCGGCGTCGCCGGGCTGGTGCTCGTCGCGGGCCTCGTCGTGGGAGGCTGTGGACACACTCCCGTGCAGCCCCAGGGGTGTGCCGGCCGTATAGTGGTGGAGAATGGGCCGACCTACAGCAACCCGCTGTTGCACCCGTCGGGGCAGTTCCTGTTCGTGGGGCACGTTCCCTTGACGGGCTTCTGGTTAGACTCGACTGACTGCCATCTGTACGCACAAGTCGACGATGACTCTGCGGGGACGTGGACAGTCGGGATGCAGGGGCAGCCCGAGCGCCTCCTGGCGCTGCCCAACGGGTCTGACGCAAGGTTCAGCCACGACGGCCGCTGGATCGCGTTCTCCACCCATGTCAACGGGGAGCAGATCTGCAGGATGCAAGTGGCGGGGGACAGCGTCGTTCCCGGAACGCTGGTGCAGCTCACCTTCGATGGCAACGGCAACCTCTGGCCGGCGTGGAGTCCGAACGACAGCCTGATTGTCTATACGGTGTTGGAGGGTCCCGGTGCAGGCATCTACATCATCAGAGCGACGGATGGCTGGGAGGTCGGGCGGGTGGGGGGCTACATGTGGAAGCAACCTGACTGGTCACCGGATGGCAGTCGGATCGCGTGCATCGGGAAGGCGAGAGGCGACTCGGTATGGGGCCTCGTGGTGACAGAC
>DATKKS010000017.1:0-2253 GCA_035542815.1 Saccharimonadales bacterium (SeqCode)
GGGGAGCGCGGGTGTCGCGGGGCCGGGAGCGGCCAGGTGAGCCTGGCGGAGGCGGCCTACCGCGCCGCCGGGGTGGTGCTGCGCCCGGCGCTGGAGGCGTGGGCGCGCGCCGGGGGCGCCGAGCGCCGGGCGCGCGCCGGGCTGGTGGCGGCGGAGCCGGCCGGGGCGCTGTGGGTGCACGCCGCCTCGGTGGGCGAGCTGGGCGGGGTGGAGGCGTTCCTGGCGGCGCTGGCCGCCCGCCGCCCGGGGCTGCCCGCGCGCCTCACGCTGCACACGCGCACCGGGCTGGCGCGCGCGCGGGCCGCCGGACGGGTGGCCGAGCTGGCCCCGGTGGACGCCGCCTTCGCGGTGCGGCGCCGGCTGGCGCGCACCCGGCCGGCGGCGGTGGTGGTGTTCGAAACCGAACTGTGGCCGGCGCTGCTGGAGGAAGCCGGGGGGCGCGTGCCGCTGAGCTGGGTGAACGGGCGGATCTCGCCGCGGGCGTTCGCGCGCTACGCCGCCGGCCGCGCGCTGCTGCGGGGTGGCCTGGCGGCGGTGCGGGCTTTCGCGGTGCAGACCGGGGCGGACGCGGAGCGCTTCGTGGCGCTGGGGGCGCCCCCGGAGCGGGTGCTGGTGGCGGGCAACCTGAAGCACGACCGGCCCGCGCCCGCGCCGCTGGCGCGCGCGGCGCTGGGGCTGGCCGCGGACGGGCCGGTGGCGGTGCTGGGCAGCCTGCGCGAGGGTGAGGAGGAGGCGGTGCTGGCGGCGCTGGCGGAGGCGCGCCACGCCCTCCCGCAGCTGGTGGCGGTGCTGGCGCCGCGCCACCCCCGGGAGGCCGCGCGCCTGGCGCAGGGGCTGGCGGCGCGGGGGGTGCCCTTTGGGCGCCGCACCCAGGGAGCGGTGGAGGCCCGCACGCTGCTGCTGGACTCGGTGGGCGAGCTGGCCGCCGCCTACACCCTGGCCGAGGTCGCCTTCGTGGGCGGCAGCCTCGCGCCGCGCGGCGGGCACGACGTGATGGAGCCCGCCCGGGCCGGCTGCCCGGTGCTGTTCGGCCCGCACACCCAGCACTGCGCCGCGGACTGCGAGGCGCTGCTGGCGGCGGGCGCCGCGGTGCGGGTCGCTGACGCCCGCGGCCTGGGCCGGGAACTGGCCGCGCTGCCGGCCGAACCCGCCCGGCGGACGGCCATGGGCGCGGCCGCGCGCGAGGTGGCCGGGCGCTCGCGCGGGGCCGCGGCCCGCGCGCTGGACTGGCTGGAGCGCCACGGCGCGCTCCCGGGCGCGGCGCCCGCGGGGGAGGGACCGGGGTGAGCCTGGAGCGGGACGAAGAGCTGTTCCCCCGCACCGCCGCGCCGCTGGGCTGGCTGGTGGGCGCCGGGGCGGTGGCCCGCCGCGCCTGGCTGGGCCGCCGCGGCCAGCGGCTGGACGCGCCGGTGATCTCGGTGGGCAACCTGACCGTCGGCGGCACCGGCAAGACGCCGGTGGTGCAGCGGGTGGCGGAGTGGCTGGCCGGCGCGGGCCTGCACGCGGCGGTGCTGTCGCGGGGCTACGCGCGGCCCCGGCCGGTTGCGGGGGTCACCCGGGTGTCGAAGTGCGGCCGGCTGGAGGCGCTGCGCTGGGAGCTGGCCGGGGACGAGCCCTGGATGCTGGCCCAGGCGCTGGCGCACGCCTCGGTGTACGTGGCCGCGGACCGGCTGGCCGCGGGGCGGGCGGCGCTCGCGGACGGGGCGCAGGTGCTGCTGCTGGACGACGGCTTCCAGCACCTGCGGCTCGCCCGCGACCTGGACATCGTGTGCCTGCGCGGCGACGAGGGCCGGCTGCGGGTGCTGCCCGCGGGCCCGCTGCGCGAGCCGCCGCGCGCGCTGGCGGCGGCCCACGCGGCCGTCCGGGTGAGCCCGTGGCGCGGGGCGGAGGCGGAGGACGCGGCGGGCGGGGGCCCCGGTTCGGAGGAGGCGCGGGCCGCGCGCGCCCTGGAGCGGCTGCGCCGGCGCCTGGGGCCGGAGGCGCTGTGGTGCGAGGCGGAGCTGGAGCCGCGCGAGGTGCGCCTGTCCGATGGGCAGGTGCTCCCGCCCGCGGCGCTGCGCGGGGAGCGGGTGGGGCTGCTGTGCGGCATCGCCCGCCACGGGCGCTTCGTGGCCACCGTCGGGGCGCTGGGGGCGCGGGTGGAGGCGATCCACGCGCGGCGGGACCACCACCTGTTCGAGGCGGCCGAGCTGGAGTCGCTGCGCCAGGATCTGTTGTGGGTGACCACCGAGAAGGACGCGGTGCGCCTGCCTC
>DATKKS010000018.1:0-2190 GCA_035542815.1 Saccharimonadales bacterium (SeqCode)
TGGTCCCCGCGGGCCCGCCGGTGGACCAGGTGCTGGCGGAGCTGCACCCGTTGCTGGCCCCGGGCGACACCGTGATCGACGGCGGCAACTCCAACTACAAGGACTCGGTGCGCCGCGCGGCCGAGGCCGCCGGGCGGGGGCTGGGCTTCCTGGATGCCGGCACCAGCGGCGGCGTGTGGGGGCTGCAGAACGGCTACTGCCTGATGGTGGGCGGCGAGGCCGCGGCGTACGCGCGCCACGAGCCGGTCTTCCGCACCCTGGCGCCGCCTGACGGCTGCCTGCACGTGGGCCCCGCGGGCGCCGGCCACTACGTCAAGATGATCCACAACGGCATCGAGTACGGCATGCTGCAGGCCTACGGCGAGGGCTTCGAGATCCTGCGCGCGGCGCCCTTCCGCCTGGACCTTGGGGCGGTTGCGCACCTGTGGAACCAGGGCAGCGTGGTGCGCTCGTGGCTGCTGGAGCTGGCCGAGCGGGCCTTCGCCCGGGATCCCGCGCTGGAGTCGGTGCGCGGCTACGTGGAGGACTCCGGCGAGGGCCGCTGGACGGTGCAGGAGGCGATGGAGCGCGACGTGCCCGCGCCGGTGCTGACCCTGGCGCTGCAGGCCCGCCTGCGCTCCCGCCAGGAGGAGTCCTTCGGCGCCAAGGTGATCGCAGCGCTGCGCAACGAATTCGGGGGCCATGCCGTCCGGCGCAAGTGAGGCCGGCCCGGCCGGGGCCGCCGGCCCGGCCTGGGCCCTGGCGGAGAACCCGCTGCGCGCGGGGCTGCGCGACGCGCGCCGTCCCGATCCCTGCGCGCTGGTGATCTTCGGCGCCTCGGGCGACCTCACCCACCGCAAGCTCGCCCCGGCGCTGTACAGCCTGTTCCACGACCAGCTCCTGCCCGAGCCGTTCACCCTGGTGGGCTTCGCCCGCTCGCTGCGCGAGCGGCAGGCGTTCGTGGACTCGCTGCGCGAGTCGTGCGGCCGCTTCGCCCGGCGCCCGGTGGACCCCGGGCGCTGGGAGCGCTTCGCCGCGGGCATCACCTGCGTGGCCGGGGACTTCGCGCGCCCGGCGGACTTCGCCGCGCTGCGCGCCGAGTGCGACCGCGCCGACCGCGAGCGCGGCGCGCTGGCCAACCGGCTGTTCTACCTGGCCACCCCGCCGGCGGCGTTCGTGCCCATCGTGCGCGGCCTGGGCGCGGCGGGCATGGTCAACCCCGACCCCGCCCGCGGTCCGTTCACCCGGGTGATCGTGGAGAAGCCCTACGGGCACGACCTGGACAGCGCCCGCGCGCTGGACGCCGCGGTGCACGAGGTGTTCGACGAGCAGCAGGTGTTCCGCATTGACCACTACCTGGGCAAGGAGACGGTCCAGAACATCCTGGTGTTCCGCTTCGGCAACAGCATCTTCGAGCCCATCTGGAACCGCCGGTACGTGGACTTCGTGGCGCTCACGGTGTCCGAGAACCTGGGGATGGAAGGCCGCGGGGCGTACTTCGACACCGCCGGCATCCTGCGCGACATCGTCCAGAACCACATGCTGCAGTTCCTGTCGCTGACCGCGATGGAGGCCCCGGTGGCGTTCGAGGCCGACGCGGTGCGGGACGAGAAGGTGAAGCTGCTGCGCTCGCTGCGGCTGCTGCCGCCGCGCGAGGCCGCCGCGCAGGCGGTGCGCGGCCAGTACCGCGCCGGCTCGGTCCTGGGCGCGCCGGTGCCCGGCTACCTGGAGGAGCCCGGCGTGGCGCCCGGCTCGCAGGCCGAGACCTACGTGGCGCTGCGGCTCAGCATCGACAACTGGCGCTGGGCGGGGGTGCCGTTCTACCTGCGCGCCGGCAAGCGGCTCCCCAAGCGGGTCTCGGAGATCGCGATCCACTTCCGGCCCGCGCCGCACCTGATGTTCCGGGACCTGGACCAGGCGGCCCTCGAGCCCAACCTGCTGACCCTGCGCATCCAGCCGGACGAGGGGATCACCCTCAAGTTCGACTCCAAGGTGCCCGGCCCCACCGTGCGGCTCCGCCCGGTGAACATGGAGTTCCGCTATGGCACTTCCTTCGGCCAGGAGCCGCCCGAGGCCTACGAGCGGCTGATCCTGGACTGCCTGCTGGGGGACCCCACGCTGTTCACCCGCAGCGACGAGATCCAGGCGGCGTGGCGCTACGTGACCGCGGTGCGGCAGGGCTGGGAGGAGGCCGGCACGCCGCTGGCCCAC
>DATKKS010000019.1:0-3284 GCA_035542815.1 Saccharimonadales bacterium (SeqCode)
CTGTTCGTGGGCCGGCTGGAGCCGCGCAAGGGGCTGCACGTGCTGCTGGAGGCGCTGCGCCGGCTCAACCTGCGCGACCGGGCACGGCTGCTGGTGGTGGGCGACGGCCCGCTGCGCGAGCCGCTCATGGCCCAGGCCGCGTTCGCCCGGTGCGAGGTGCTGTTCCTGCGCCAGGTGGCCCCCGAGCTGCTGCCGCGCTTCTACGCCTCGGCCGACATCTTCTGCGCGCCGGCCACCCGCAACGAGAGCTTCGGCATCGTGCTGCTGGAAGCGCTGGCCACCGGTCTGCCGGTGCTGGCCTCGGACCTGCCCGGCTACCGGTTCGTGGTGCGCCACGGCACCGACGGCGCCCTGGTGGGGCGTCCCGGCCCGGCGGCGTGGGCCGAGGCGCTGCGGTGGCTGACCGAGGACAGCAGCACCCGGGAGGAGCTCCGCCGGCGCGCTCGCCCCCGGGCGCTGGAGTTCGCCTGGCCGGTGGTGGTGGACATGCTGGAGCAGGAGTACCGGCTCGCCGCCGGGCTGCCCGCGGCGCCCCCCACCCGGTCCGCGGCGCCGGCCGCGCCGGACGGCCCCCTCCCGCAGGGCGAGTGAGCCCCGCGGGCACCCCGCGCGCCGCCGGGTAAGCCACCGCGGGCCGCGCCGCGCCCCCGACCCGCGGCCCCAACCCGACCGCCACGCCAACCCGAGGACCCTCGCGCGTGCCCAAGCTCCTCGCGCCCCTGCGCTCCCGCCCGTTCTGCTGGCTGATGGCCGGCCAGGCACTCTCCATGGTGGGCGACCGGCTGAACTACCTGGCCCTGGTGGCGGTGCTCTCGGAGCGCACCGCGCGCTTCGCGCGCGCGGAGGGCGCGGGGGCGCTCTCGGGTCTGGCCCTGGCGCTGCTGCTGCCGACCACGTTGCTCTCGCCGTGGGCCGCCGGCCGCATCGACCGCTGGCGGCGGCGCGACGTGCTGGTGGCCGCCGACGTGGCCCGCGCGGCCCTCACCCTGGGCCTGGCAGCCGCGCTCCCGGCGCTCCCCACCCCTTCGGCCCTGGTGGTGGTGGGCCTGGGAACGGTGGCCAACGTGTTCTTCCTGCCGGCGCGCCTGGCGCTGGTCCCGGAGCTGGTGAGCCAGGAGGAGCTGAACCCGGCCAACGCGCTGGGACTGCTGACAGCGGTGGTGGCGACGGTGGTGGGGATGCTGGTGGGCGGGCCGCTGCTGGCCTGGATCGGGGCGCGCGGGGCGCTGGCGGTGGACGGGCTCACCTTTGCGGTCAGCGTGGGGACGCTGCTGCAGCTGCCCCGGCGGGATGCGCCGCCGGCGCAGGCGCGCTCCCACTGGCCGGGCGCCCGCAGCTTCGCCCGGCTGTTCCACGCCGAGCGCGTGGCCGCCGCCGCGCTGCTCCTGTGGACCACCTGGATGGTGGGCGCGCTGCTGCACGTGTGCGGCACGCTGCGGGTGCAGGCGCTGAGCCCGCGGGTCACCGACCTGCTGGCCCCCGCGCTGGCCGCGCTGGGCGCGGGCGGCGCGCTGGGCGCGGCCTTCTTCGGCTCGCGCCTGCGGCGGGCCCGCTCGCGCCTCGCGGGGGCGGGGCTGGTGGTGGCCGCCGGGGGTCTGGCGTTGCTCGCGGTGGCCCACCAGCCGGCGTGGATCGTGGCGGCCGCGCTGGTCACCGGCTTCGCCAGCGCCCCGGTCTACATCCTGGCCGACACCGAGCTGATGGAGTGCCTGGAGGACGACGTGCGCGGCGGCGCGATGGCCGCGCGCAACTTCTTCTGCAAGGGCGGCTTTCTGGTGGTGGCGCTGGCGCTGGGGCGCTGGAGCGGACCCGGATCGGCCGCCGGGGTGCTGCTGGCGGGCGCCGCGGGGCTGGCGGCGCTGGCGGTGTACTACGCGGCCCGCCGGCCGCTCCGGACCTAGCGCACGGCGGGCCCTCGGCGGGCCTCAGCCCTTGACCTGCTCCGACAGGTAGGTGCCCAGGCCCATGTGCCCGATCTGGTCGAGCTGCGCCTCCAGCCAGTCCACGTGGGCTTCCTCGTCCTTGAGGACGGACTCCAGCAGCTCGCGCGTGCCGTTGTCGCCGACCTCCACCGCCTGCCGGACCGCCTCGTTGTAGGCCTGGACCGCCATCTGCTCCGACTTAAGGTCGTTCTGGAACTGCTTGTCGACCTCCTCGCCGATGCGGATCGTGCCCAGCCGGTTCACCACCGGCTTGCCCTCGAGGAAGAGGATCCGCGCGATGAGCTTCTCGGCGTGGCGCATCTCGTCCACCGCCCGCTTCTCCACCTGCTGGTGCAGCCGCTGGTAGCCCCAGTTGTCGCACATCTCGGAGTGCACCATGTACTCGTTGATCGCGGTGAGTTCGTCGGACAGCAGGGCATTGAGGGTCTTGAGCAGCCGTGCGTCGCCCTTCATCTCGCTTCCTCCTCTGGGAACGTCCCGGCGGAAACCTAGCACGCAGCCCGGGTGACCTCAATCGGCGCCCGCCGAGCGCCGGCGGCCTAGAAGTACGGCTCCCCGGCTGCCAGGTATTCGTTGAGGGCGTCCCGGAAGTACGCGGTGGTCAGCGCCAGCTCGTCGCCGACCTCGCGCCGGTACAGCTCCCAGGAGCGGGCGATCTCGGCCGCCAGCAGGCGCACCAGGCGCCCGCCTTCGCGGCCGCGGCGGATCTCCTCGGGGTGGGAGCCGGCCAGGTCGCTGGCCAGGGCGCGCGCCAGGCTGCGGGCGTGGGCGTGCGGGTCGCCCGCCGCGGCGTCCTCCGCCTCGCCGGGGAGCCCGCCGGGGCCGCCGGCTGCGAGGTCGCCCCGGCCGTTGGGATCCCACGGGCGGGGCCGCACCTCGCCGATGGCCCCGCGCTCCGGCCGCGCGCGCTCCAGCTCCACCGACCAGCGCCCGGGCGCGGGCGCGCCCGCCGCGGCGGCGGCGGCGCGGGCCGGCACGGCTGCGCCGCGGGCCGCCGGCACCGCCCGGCGCGCCGGGGGGGCCGGCTCGGCCTCCAGGCGCGGGGAGCCCGCCGGCGTCACCGCGGGCCGCCCCGCCGCCGGCCCGGGGGGCTGGCCGGGGGCCGCGGGGACCGCAGCGCCGATGCGCGGCACGATCGGGAACACCGCCCCGCAGTGCGGGCAGCGCGCCGAGACCCCCTGCGGGGGCACGTGTTCGGCGCGCACCCGGTACCTGCGGCGGCAGTGCGGGCACACCGTGAGCAGCGTGGAAGCATCGCCCATGACGCTCAGATTATCCGACAATCGGGCGCCGCTGGGAACCGGCGAACCGGCTACGCCGTCACCGCCAGGCGCCGCACTG
>DATKKS010000020.1:0-7490 GCA_035542815.1 Saccharimonadales bacterium (SeqCode)
GTCCCGCACGATCATGCACACGCTCAGCCGGGCGCGCTCCGGGGCGGCGGCGCGGGCGGCCTCATCCTCGTCCATGGCCTCCAGCAGCCGGCGCATGCCCCGGTGTCCCGGCAGCCGCGCCAGGCCGGCCTCCAACGCGGCGCGCGCCTCGGCGGGACGCCCCAGCGCCAGCTGCACCCGGTGCCGCGCCAGGTGGGCCTCCTCCATCTGCGGGAACACCTCGAGCACCCGTTCCAGGTGGGCCCGCGCCGACTCCAGCTCGCTGGCGGTCTCGTCCAGCGCCGCGAGCTGCAGGTGCGCGTCCGGAGAGTTGGGCTGGTGCCGGAGCGCCTCCTCCAGGTGCGCGCGGGCGCGCGCCGGGCGGCCGCAGGCCCGCTCGCACAGCGCCAGCTGGATGAGCACGTGCACCGGCTCGGCCCGGAACTCCATGACCGCACGGGTCTCGGGTGGCGGCGCCTCCAGCAGCGTGGTCAGGATCTGGATGGCCCGCTCCGGGTCTCCGGAACGCCGGTGGGTCTCGGCCAGGAGCAGCTGCCCGCACTGGCTGGCGTCGTCCTCCCCCAGCGCCGCGCGGGCCTCTTCGAAGCGGTCGGTCTCCAGGCAGCAGATGCACAGGTTCCAGCGGGCCTGCTGGCGCATCTCCTCGGGCACGTCCGCCGTCAGCAGCCCGCGGAACAGCTCGCGGGCGCGCTCGTACTCGCCGCCGCCCAGGAGGGCGTTGGCCAGGTTGCGCTGCACCAGCGGCTCGTCCGGCCGGCGGCGCGCCTCCTCCTCCACGATCACCAGGTTGCGCGTCCGGCGGGCCGGCTCGCGCACCACATCGGCGTAGCCCAGGTGCCGGATGACCACCGCGACGCGCGGCGCGAGCGCGCACAGCGCCCCCTGCGGGCCGATCACCTGCTCGTGCAGCGCACCCTCGTAGTGCACCCCCGGGGCGCGCCGGAACACCCGCGGGTAGTAGTGCGCCATCCACACCCCCGAGTGGCGGTGGCGCGCCTCGCTCTCGATCCGCAGGCACAGCCCCGGCACTTCCGGCGGGGCCTCGTCCAGGCACCGGCGGAGCCGCGCGCCCTGGAAGAAGTCCATCCGCTCGTCGGCGTCCAGCTGCAGCACCCAATCCCCGGTGGCCCGGGCCAGCGCCGTGTTGCGGGCGGCGCTGAAGTCGCCGGTCCACTTCCAGTGCGCCACCCGCGCGCCCATCTCCCGGGCGATCTCCACGGTGCGGTCCTTCGAGCCGGTGTCCACCACGATCATCTCGTCCACGAACTCGGCCGCCGCGGACAGGCACTCCCGCAGGTGGGCCTCCTCGTCCCGCACGATCATGCACAGGGAAAGCCGGTTCTCAGGCACCTCGCTCCTCCTCCCGCGCCCGCGGCCGCCTCAGGCCGCCTGCCGCGCCCGCTCCGCCTCCAGGCGCCGCAGCAGGCTGGGCAGCAGGGCGAGCTCCGGATCGCGCCACTTGCCCACGAACAGCTCGCGGTTGCGGTTCATCAGTTCCTGGAAGTCCACCCGCTCGGCGCGGAAGGTGGCCCCGCCCTCGTGGTGCACGAAGGCGCTCTCCACCACCAGGCACCGGAGCCCCAGCAGGCGGGCGCGCAGGCAGTAGTCGTCGTCCTCGAAGTTGCCGACCCCGAAGCGTTCGTCCCACGGGCCCACCGCCGCGGCGGTGGCCCGGGTGAACGCCAGGCAGAAGCCCACCAGGCGGTCCACCTCGCGCACCGCGCCGAACCGGAGTTCGGCCAGGACGCGCGCCACGCCATCGGGCCCGCCGGTGCGCTGGTAGTCCACCGGGATGCGCTGGCACCCGGAACAGTTGTTGGTCAGCGGCCCGACCAGCCCGGCGCCCGGCAGGGCCAGCGCCGCGCGCAGCTCGGCCAGCCAGCCGGGGGTCACCTGCACGTCGCTGTTCAGCAGCACCAGGGTCCCCCCGCGCGCCGCGGCCACCGCCTGGTTCACCGCGGCGGCGAAGCCCCGGTTGCACGGGTTCACCACCACCCGGACCGGCTGGCCCGCGAGATACTCGCGCACCTCGGGCCGGGAGCCGTTGTCCACCACCACCACCTCGTACGGCTGGGGAGTGCAGCGCTCGAGCGAGGCCAGCGCCGCGCGCAGCAGCGGCAGCTGGTTCAGCACCGGGATCAGGATCGAGGTCAGCCCGGGCATCCCTTCGCGTTCATCCGGCAAGGGGCAGTTCCTCCTCGGCGGCCTCGGCGTCCCCCAGGAGCGTCAGCCGCTCGCACACCGCCGCGTTGCGCGGCGCCAGCTTGCGGGCCAGCCGGAAGCACTCCCGGGCGGTGTCCAGGCGGCCCATCGCCACCAGGCAGTCCCCGGTGTCCACCAGCACCTCGGCGTCCTGCGGGTCCAGCTCCAGCAGCCTCGTGAACACCCGGGCGGCCTCCTCGGTGCGCCCCACCCGCCGCAGCACGTGGGCCAGGTGGGCCAGCGCCCGCCGCGAGCGCGGGGCCCGCCGGGCCGCCTCCTCGAACTCCGTTGCCGCGGCCGCGAAGTCGCCCGCGGTGCAGCGCACCAGGCCGCGCAGCAGCGGCACCTCGGCGGGCGCGCCCCCGCCGGCTTCGGCCAGCGCCAGCGCCTCCTGCGCCGCCGCCGGGTCGCCCTCGGCCAGCGCCTGGGTGGCCTGCTCCAGGAGCCGGCGCACCGCCGGGTCGCCGGCCTCGGGCACGTCCGGCACCCGGCGCACCGGCGGGTGCCCCAGCTCGAAGTACTCCGCCACCGTGACCCCCCACTTGGCGGCGAAGGCCGCCTCGGCCGCCGGGGCGTCCTCGGCCGGCGGCGGCGGCTCGAGGTGCACGTAGGTGTCCCCGGCCACGCTGAGCCCCAGGCCCGACTCGCGGACCCGGAGGCAGAAGTCGTCCAGCACCGCCTCCTCCGGCAGGCCCTCGTCCAGCTGGCCCACCCGCTCCAGCACCTCCGCGCGCAGGGCCACGCACTCCCGGCGCAGCCGCGGGACGTCGGCGTAGTCCATCCGGCGCAGCCGGCGCAGCGCTTCCGCGGCGCGCTCCGGCGGCTCGCCCGAGAGCGCCTCGCCCAGCGCCTGCGCGCCCTCGGGCACCGGCAGCAGCGGGCCGGCCAGCCCGCCGTCGGCGCGGTCCGCGAGGGCCGCCAGCAGCCCCTCGAGCCAGCCCGAGCCGACCCGCGCGCGGTCGTCCAGCAGCACCAGGTGGTCGCCGCGCGCGCCGGCCAGGCAGCGGTTCCAGGCCCGGGCCAGCCCGCCCGCGCCGTCGGCCGCGACCCCGCCGGGGTTCGCGGCCGCGGCGAGCGCGGCGTCCGGGGGCCGCTCCTCGTGGGCCACCAGCACCTCGTGCGGCAGCGCGGTGTGGCGCCGCAGCGCCTCCAGGCAGCGCTCCAGGCACGCCGTCCCGTGGCGGGCCGCGACCACGACGGAGGTCGTGCCCACCGGCAGCACCTCGGTGCGCGGCCCGCTGGCCTTGCGGCGCCAGCGGATCAGGAAGCCGTCCTGCAGGTGGATCTCGTGGACGTCCGGGCGCACCCGCCCGGCCCACCGCGCGTTCAGCACCTTGGCGTTGTGGTCCATGCGCGCGAAGCGCTCCGGCCCGCCCATGGACTCGTGGTGGGTCAGCACGCTGCGCGGCTGGTACATGACCCGGAAGCCGTGGGCGCGGGCGCGGAAGCACAGGTCCACGTCCTCGAAGCCGTTCCAGTACGCCGGGTCGAACCCGCCCAGGGCCTCGAACAGCTCGCGGCGCACCAGGCAGCAGGCCGCGGTGACCACCTGGAACTCGCGCGGCCGGCTCACGTGGGGCGCGTCCGCGGGATCGTGCTGGTAGACGTGGAACCCGGTCACGCCCTGGGGGAAGTCCGGGTTGCTGGAGACGGCCACGCCGGCGTGCTGCACCCGGCCGTCCGGGAACAGCAGCTTGCTGCCCACCACCCCCACGTCGGGGTTCGAGTCCAAGAGGTCCACCAGCGGCTTGAGCCACCCGGGGTGGGCTTCGGTGTCGTTGTTGAGGAACAGCAGGTAGCGCCCGGCGGCTTCCCGGGCCCCCTGGTTGCAGCCGCGCGCGAAGCCCACGTTGACCCGGTTGCACTGCAGCCGGATGCGCGGCAGGAACTCCGCCAGCGCCTCGGAGGGGTCCTCGGGGGACGCGTTGTCCACCAGAATCACCTCGAAGCTCGACCCTGAAGGCACTGTGAAAAGAGATCTTAGACATTGCCTGGTGAGCTCGGGGTGGCCGTACGCCGGGATCACCACGGAGACCTCGGGCGCCGCCTCGCAGGACCCGGCGACCGGCCCTGGCGCAGCTGGGTGCCAGTGGGCCGAGCGCAGGTCCGGAATCCCGCGCGGCCCGCCCGCGGGCATCCGCCCGCACGCGGGGCAGCGCAGGGGCGCCGCGGGCCCCTCACCCGGTTCCAGCCCCCTGGCACCGCAGGCCGGGCACCGCAGCGCCGGGGCCAGCGCCCGCGCTACCGCCGCGGGGCCCGCACCCGCGAGCCCCTCCAGCGCCGCCAGCGTTGGCTGCCGGGGAGTCCGCCGGCGCAGCACCAGGAGGGCTCGGCCGGAAGCTGGGGAGGCGGTGTCGCAGGCCAGTCGAGTCCAGGCCTGCCCGTCGCGGCGCAGCGCGCGCTCCAGCTCCGGGCGTACTTCCGGGCGGCGGTCGGCCAGCTCCGCCGCGAACTCCGCCAGCCGGCTGCCCCACGCCAGCCGCTCCACGGCGTACCCGCCGTCCGCCGCGGCCAGCCACTCCAGCAGCTCCACCCGTCGCGCCGGCACGCCCGCCACCACCCACTCGGCCGACACCCGCAGCAGCCCGGTCACGGTCGCCTCCAGCTCGCCGCGCTCCAGCTCACAGCCCGGCCACAGCCACACCGCCGTCCCCACCGCGGCGTCGCACAGCGGCAGCCGCACCGGGTCCGCCAGCAGCGCCAACTCCCCAGCTCCCGGGCGCACCGGGAGCACCGGGCCGAGGCCCAGCAGCGGCCCGCCCCACGAGCCGTTGAGGCCGCCTGAGTCGTGGCGCACCTCCAGCACCAGCCCCCGGGCCGGGCCGTCCTGCTCCAGCCAGCGGAGCACCGGCCCACAGCGCACGCGGTCTGACAGCATCGTCCCGGTTCCTCCTACTCCTGGCCGGCCGCCTCGCGGCGGGCCAGCTCGTCCAGCGCGTACACGGTGCGCTCGGCCTCCTCCAGGCTCATGGAGGCGTCGCACCGGAAGCTCAGCGCGCGGCGCACGTACTCGGTGGCTCCCGGGTAGCTGCGGCGCACGTGCGGGTCGTCCGGGTCCAGCCCCAGCGCCAGGCGCAGCGCCGGACAGCTCGCGCGCACCCCGCGCGCCCTCAGCCAGCGGGCCCAGGCCGCGTTGGGATAGGCCGTCGGCCCCCACAGCACCCGCACCGTGTAGCGCGGCCAGGTGCCGCGCGTGCCGCGCGAGTACTCCGGCAGCCGCACCCCGTCCAGCGGGCCCCACGCCGACTCCCACAGCGCCGCCAGCCGCCGCTGCCCGGCCAGCCGGGCCGGCAGCGTGCGAAGCAGTGCCTCGAGCGCCTCGTCCCCGGCGGGCAGCGCGTCGCCGCGGCCGCCGTGGCGGCGCGCCAGCCGGGCGGCGGCCTCGGCCGCCGTCTCGGCCGACACCGAGCCCGCCCGCACCAGGCCGTCCGAGGCGTGCACCAGCACCGCGTCGGCGTGCGCCCCCGGGTTGAGCCCCTGCGACACTCCGCCCAGGGAGTCGCGCAGCTCCTCCACCACCACCGCGTCGCGCCGCCGCGACAGCGAGGCCAGGGCCGCCCCCTCGGGGGGCAGGCCGTCCACGTCGGCCATCCAGAGCGCCTGGAACTCCCGCCGCTCGCGCGCCACCGAGGACACGTCCAGCCGCCCGGTGTCGGGGTCCACGTCCACCGGCACCACCTCGAAGCGCGAGCGCTGCAGCACGTCGGCCACCGCCGCACAGCCCCACACCGGCACCGCCACCCGGGCATCCGGTCCCACCCCCAGCGCGCGCAGCACCGCCAGCCCGGCGGAGCGGAGCGTCACCGGGCGGGTCAGCGCCGCGACTTCCAGGTACGCCTCCAGCCCGTCCGGCAGGCTGGGGTCGTGGGCCGGCTGGCGGACCGCGGTCATGACGCCGCCCGCAGGCCGCGCGCCGCGGCCGCCTGGCCGGCCGCCCAGGCGCGCATCTCGCGCAGCCCGGCGCGCAGGTCCACTCGCGGCGCCCAGCCCAGCAGCCGCCGCGCCAGGGAGAAGTCCCCGCGCATCCGGCCGGGCTCGGCCAGCGGCGCCGGGTGGGTCACGAAGGTGTAGCCGGTGCCGGCCGACATCCGCCGCGCCAGCTCCGCGATGCGCGTCTCCTGGCCCGAGGCGGCGTGCACCACGCAGCCGTGCACCCGGGCTTCCTCCCCCAGCGCGGCCAGCAGCCGGGCCACGTCGCGCGCGTGCACGAAGTCCCGGCTCTGCTGCCCGTCGCCGAACACCGGCAGGCGCTCGCCGCGCGCGGCGCGGCGGGCAAATGTCGCGATCACCCCACCCTCCTCCTCGCCCGCAGGCAGCGGGCCGTACACGCTGAACGGCCGGCATACCACCACCGGCAGGCCCCCGGCGTGGTCGTAGGACAGCGCCAGCTGCTCCGCGGCCACCAGCGCCGCCGCCGCCGGGGTGCGGGCGCGGACCGGCCAGGACTCGTCCTGGCGCTCCCCTCCGCGCACCCCCTCCAGCACCTCCGCGCCGCCCACGAACACCAGCCGGGCGCGGTGGGCCCGGCACGTCTCGGCCAGCTCCAGCAGCCGGCCCTGCCGCTCCACGAACACCTCCCGGGCCGCCGCGGCCGGCAGCCCGCAGCCGGGCCCGGCGCCTGCGGGCGCGGCCTCGGCCGCCAGGTAGAAGCACGCCTCGGGCCGCTCGGCGAACACCGCCCGCAGCGCCGCCGCGTCGCCCGGGGCCCCGTGCACCACGCCGCGGAAGCCGGGGCTGGCCGCGAATTCCGCCATGCCCCACGCCCCGCCCGCGTCCGGTGGGCACAGCGCCCACAGCGCATGCCCGCGCTGCAGCCACTCGGCGGCCAGGGCCCACCCCAGCGCCCCCGGCCGGCCCACCAGCAGCGCGTTCACGCCGCCTGCACCGTCATCGCTGCGTCCCTGTGCCGCGCCGGGCCGGGCCCGGCGCAGGTCTCGAGCGCCGCCTCCAACTGCGGCACCAGGTCCAGGCGGCTCTGGGCGCGGGCCCGCTCCAGCGCCTCCTCCAGCGCCGGCCGGAGCGCGGCGCGGTCCGCCAGCCGGGCCAGCAGTTCGGCCCGCCGCAGCGCCGGGGCCAGCTCACCCGGCTGGAGCTGGCACAGGCGCGCGAATCCCGCTGCGGCCACCGGCAGGTTGCCGTGCTGCTCCGCCAGCCGGGTGGCCTCGCCCACCGCCCACACGTTGGCGGGCTCCAGGTTGATGGCCTGCTGGATCTGGGCGGCCGCCTCGGCCACCCGCCCGGAAGCCTCCAGCACCAGCCCCCAGGCGGTGAGCAGCACCGCCGGGCGC
>DATKKS010000021.1:0-6770 GCA_035542815.1 Saccharimonadales bacterium (SeqCode)
CAGGTCCAGCACCACGTCCACGTCCAGGCTGCGCGGGGTGAACGGGGCCAGCCGGTGGCCCTCGACGAAGCGCACGTCGCGCAGCCGGCCGGCGGCCGCGCGGTATGCCCCGTTGAAGCGCTCGGAGTGTCCGGTGTGCAGCACCACACCCGACTCCCGGGCCGCCGCCAGCAGCGCCTGGCCCTCCGCCAGCGTCGCGGCCAGCGGCTTCTCCACCAGCACGTCCCGGCCGGCGCGCAGCGCCGGCAGGGCCACCTCGGCGTGCGCGGCGGTGGGCACCGCGACCACCACCACGTCCGCCCCGGCCCACGCCTCGCGCGCGCCGGCGGCCCGGGCCACCTCCGCGGGGCACTCGGGCTGCAGGAACTTGGCCGGCTCCACGTCGAACACCGACACCAGCTCGACGCCCGGCAGCAGGTGCAGCAGCCGGGCGTGGTGGCGCCCCAGGTGGCCGAGGCCGATCACCGCCGCGCGCAGGCTCACGCCGCCGGGCCCCGGAGGGCGCGCCCGGGCGCACAAGGGTGGGAGATCATCATCGGGAAATTAGCCCATGGCCGCCCGGGGCTCAAGGCGGGGACGGGGCGCGGCCGCGCCGGGAGCGCACGGCGGCGGCGCCGGACGGGCGGCGCGGGAGCGGCTACAGGACGATACCGCGCTGGGAGGAGCTGACGAAGGCGCAGAGCTGCTCGATCTCGGTGAGCGGGTGCAGCTCCTCGCGAATGCGGCGCACCGCCTCGCGCACGGTCAGGTGGGAGCGGAACAGGATCCGGTAGGCGCGCTTCAGCTCCAGCCGGGTCTCCAGCGGGAAGCCCCTGCGGATGAGCCCCACCGAGTTGAGCCCCGCGGTGCGCAGCGGCTCGCCGGCCACCTTGACGAACGGCGGCACGTCCTTGCCCACCCGCGAGCACATCCCCACCAGGGAGTGCCGGCCGACGCGGGTGAACTGGTGCACCGCGCTCACCCCGCCGATGATGGCCCAGTCCTCCACCACCACGTGGCCCCCCAGGTGGGAGCTGTTGGCCATGATCACGTGGCTGCCGATCTGGCAGTCGTGGCCCAGGTGGGTGTAGGCCATCAGCAGGCAGTCCGAGCCGACCCGGGTGGTGGCGTCCTCGTGGGTGGCGGGGTGGATGGTCACGAACTCGCGGATCTGGTTGCGGTCGCCGATCTCGACGTAGGTGCGCCCGCCGCGGTACTTGAGGTCCTGCGGGTCGTCGCCCAGCACCGCGTGGGGGTGGACCACGTTGTCCTCGCCCATGGACAGGTTGCCCATGAGCACCGCGTGGGGGCCCACGCGGGTGCGCGCGCCCAGGCGCACGCCGGCCCCGATCACCGCGTACGGGCCCACCTGCACCCCTTCGGCCAGCTCCGCCTGGGGGTCCACCGCGGCGGTGGGATGGATGCGCCGCCGGAGGTCCTCGCGCGTGGTCACGAGCGCGCGCCCCGCCTCAGTCCGCCATCCCGGACAGGAGGTCGGCCTCGGCGGCCAGCTCGTCGCCCACGTAGGCGCGCCCGTGCACCTTGCACAGCCGCGGGCGCAGGCGGACCATCTCCACCTCGAAGCGCAGCGTGTCCCCCGGCACCACCTGGCGGCGGAAGCGCGCGCCGTCGATGCCCATGAAGTAGACGTGGCGGTCGCCCGGGTCGGCGATGGTGTTCAGGAACAGGAACCCGCCGCACTGGGCCATGGCTTCCACCACCAGCACCCCCGGCATCACCGGGCGGCCCGGGAAGTGGCCCTGGAAGAACGGCTCGTTGATGGTGACGTTCTTGATCCCCACCACCCGCTTGCCGGCCTCCAGCTCCAGGATGCGGTCCACCAGGAGGAACGGGTAGCGGTGGGGCATGGCCCGCATGATGCCCTCGATGTCCATCGGCGGCCGGGCTCCCGGCCGCCCGCCGTTGGCCCGCGCCCCCTCCGCGGCCAGCAGCCGCACGAACGCCACGTTGGCCTCGTGCCCGGAGCGGATCGCGGTGAAGTGTCCCAGCAGCGGTCGGCCCATGAGGTACAGGTCGCCCAGGAGGTCCAGGATCTTGTGGCGCACGAACTCGTCGGGGAAGCGCAGCGGCTCGGTGTTGAGGATCCCGCCCTCCTTCACCACCACGCCGTTCTCCAGGCGCGCGCCCTGGATCAGCCCCTGGGCCTTCATGGCGGCGATGTCCCGCTCCAGCACGAAGGTGCGCGCCGGGGCGATCTCGCGGGCGAAGGTCTCGGGGTCCAGCTCGAAGGTGGCGTGCTGCGTGCCGACCAGGGCGTCGTCGTACTGGATGGTGAAGGAGATGCGCAGCCCCTCGTGCGGGACGGCCATCAGCTGCACCCCGCCGGCGGAGTGGGACACCGGCCGCTCCACCCGGAAGTAGCGCCGGGGGACCGCCTGCTCCACCACCCCGGCCTTCAGGCACAGCTCCACCAGCGGCGCGGCGCTGCCGTCCCGCGGCTCGGGCAGCTCCAGCGCGTCCACCTCCACCGTGAGGTTGTCCACCCCCAGGCCGGCCAGCGTGGCCAGCAGGTGCTCGACGGTGTGCACCTCCACCCCGTCGTGGCCCAGGATGGTGCGTCGCCCGCGCGAGGTGTCGTAGACGGCGTTCTCGGGCGACAGGCGCACCTCGGGCCGCCCGGGGCGGTCCACCCGCACGAAGCGGATGCCGGTGTCGGGCCCCCCGGGCACCAGGCGCACCGTGCCGGGCAGCCCGGTGTGCAGCCCGACGCCGCTGTAGGCAACCGGCGCCTTGAGCGTCCGCTGAACGTTCTTCATGACCCCGTTCCGGGCTCCCGGCCCTCCAGGGCGCGGATGCGGGCCTCCAGGGCCCGGATCCGGCGCAGCAGCTCCGGCAGCTTCGCCAGCCCGGCCTGCTCGCGCAGCGCCCGGGCCCGGTCGCGCGCCGGAGAGCCGTACCAGCAGACCCCCTGCGGCACGTTCTTGTCCACGCCCGACCGGGCGCTCAGGAAGGCCCCTTCGCCCACCCGGATGTGCCCGGTCAGCCCCACCTGCCCGGCCACCGTGACCCGGTCCTCCAGCTCGGTGGAGCCCGAGATGCCCACCTGCGCGGCCACCAGCGACTGCTCGCCGACGCGCACGTTGTGGGCCACCTGGACCAGGTTGTCCAGCTTGGTGCCGCGCCGGATGCGGGTCTCGCCGGTGGTGCCGCGGTCGATGGCGGTGTGGCTGCCGATCTCGACGTCGTCCTCGATGACCACCTTGCCCAGGTGCGGGATCTTCTGGTGGTCGCGGCCGTCCCACACGTAGCCGAAGCCGTCGCCCCCCACGGAGGCGCCGCTCTTCAGAATCACCCGGTCGCCCAGCTCGCAGCGGTGGTGCAGCGCCACGTGCGGGTGGAGCACACAGTCCGCGCCCACCCGGGCCTCGCGCCCCACGTACACCAGGGCGCTGATCACCGAGCGGTCCCCCACCACCACCCCGTCCTCGAGCACCGCGTGCGGGCCCACCGACACCTCCCGGCCCAGGCGCGCGGTGGGCGCCACCACCGCGGTGGGGTGGACCCCGGGGGGCGGCGGCGTGACGCCGTTGCCGCAGATCAGCTTGATGGCCTGCACGTAGGCCAGGTAGGGGTTGGCGACCTGCACCGCGATGGCGGGGCCCGGCGGCGCGCCCGGCGCCACCAGCACCGCCCCCGCCCGCGTGGTGCGGAGGTACTGCTCGTAGCGGGGGTTGGCCAGGAACGTCAGGTCCGAGGCCCCGGCCTCGCGGATCCCCGCGACGCCGGTGATCTCGAGGTCCCCGTTCCCCAGCAGCACTCCGCCGATCCGCTCGGCAATCTCGGCGAGTCTCATGCGGCGATGGTTCCCTGGGTTGTGTGCACCGCTGCGCGCGCCACCGCTAGTGGTGCGCGGGCGCGAGGCCGGATGTGCTCTCGCTGGCTTCCTGGTTCAGCTGCTCCACGACCCGGTCGGTCAGGTCGTAGGACTTGACGCCAAAGAGGATGCGGTTGGACGCGGCGTCCAGGATGAGCGTGTACCCCTCCTTCTGGGCCAGGGTGTCAAGGGCCTTCTTGACCTTGTCGATGACGTTCTTGACGAGCTCCTCGTTCCGCAGCGTGGCGCGGCCCTTGGGCCCCCAGATGTCGTCCACCTTGGCCTGGTACTCGCTCTGCTTGCGACTCAGGGCCGCTTCCTTCTCCCGCCGCTTCGCATCGCTCAAGACCAGACTCTGATTGTCCAATTCCTGTTTCAGCTTGGCAATCTCGTTTTTCTGGTCCGACAGGTCATGGTTCCAGGACTCCACGTCGCGGTCGAACTGCTTCTGCGCGTCCTGAGCCACCTTGTACTGCTCGAAGATGCGCGCGGTGTCCACGAAGCCGAGCTTGAGGACGTCCTCGGCGCGGGCCGGGGCAACCGCCAGCCCGGCCACCAGCAGCGCGGCGAGGCCCAGGGCGAACGGTGGTCTCATGGCGCCTCCACGGGGCATCAGAACTGCCCCCCAAACAGGATGTGCGGCACCCACTTGCGCCGCTCGAAGCCGTAGCCGTAGTCGAGCCCGATCGGGCCCAGCATCGGGATCTCCATGCGCAGCCCCAGGCCCACCGAGGTGCGGTACTTGAAGGGCTGGGCGCGCAGGTCGTCCCAGCTGTTCCAGGTGTTGCCGGCGTCCATGAACAGCACTGCGTGCACCGGGTCCACCACCGGGAACTGGAGTTCCAGGGAGTTGACCAGCGCCCACTTGCCGCCCAGCGTCGGCCGGTTGCCTTCGGGCACCACGTCGTAGTCGGGGTAGCCGCGCAGGTAGTCCTCGGTGGTGCCGCCCAACCGGAACAGCTCGTACAGCGGCACTTCGTCGCCGGACCGGTTGCCCGCCAGGATCCCCAGCCGGTGGCGGTGCATGAGCGTGAACGGCCCGATCAGCGGCACGTAGTGCCGCCAGTCCACCACGTTCTTGTTGAAGCTCACCACCCCGCCCAGGGGCCCGCCGGTGATCCCGAACCGCCACGTCACGTACGAGCCCGAGGTGGCGTAGAACGGGTTGTTGGTGCTGTTGCGGGTGAACAGCATGGTCAGCGAGCTGGTGAGCTGCGGGTACTTCTGGTAGCGCAGCGCCGTGATGTCCGGGGTGTACGCCGAGTTGATGATCATCGACTCCGGCGCGCAGCTGGTGGTGCCGTCGGAGCACACCAGGCTGTCGATGAAGTTGGTCAGGGTCACGTTCTCCAGCCGGTAGGTCACCGCCACGCGGCTGTAGTCAATGAAGCCCAGCGGCCGGCCCAGGGTGATCGCCGCCCCGGCGCGCTTGGTGTCGTAGTAGGTGGCGATGGAGCTGACCGTGGCGCTCACCCGGCTCTGGAAGGTGTTGAACAGGTCGAAGCCCACGCTGGTGGGGGTGTCCTTGAAGTAGGGCTCGGTGTAGGTCAGCTCGTAGTCGCTGACGTTGCTGCCGCGCTCCAGGTGCAGGTTGACGCTCTGCCCGCCGCCGAAGATGTTCTTGTGCCCCAGGTCGGCGAACCCGGTCATGCCCGTCTGGCTGGAGTAGCCGGCCCCGGCGCTGGCGGTGCCGGTCTCCTTCTCCTCCACCTTGAAGGTCAGGTCCACGTCGTTGCCGGAGGCGGAGTCCCCGGCCGGCTGGTAGTCGATGTTGACGTTGGAAAACAGCCCCAGCGAGAACACCTCCCGCTGGCTGCGCTGGAGCGCGTTGCGGCGGAAGATGTCCCCCTGCCGCATGAGTACCGCGCGCCGCACCACCTTTTCCTTGGTGTGCTGGTTTCCGGTGACCTTGATCTCGTGCAGCCGCGCCTGCTTGCCCTCGGTCACCGCGTACTGCAGGTCCACCAGGCTGTCGTGGCCGCCCATCTGCGGATCCAGGTCGGCGAAGATGTAGCCGCGGTCCAGGTACGCCCCGTAGATGGCCTCCATGGTCTTGCGCACCTGGGCCTGGCTGTAGATGTCGCCGGGGCGGTAGGTGAGGAACTGGGCCAGCGCGGAGTCCGGATACAGCGTCACCCCGGTCCAGCGCGAGCTGCCGAAGTACTCCAGCGGCCCCTCGTCCACGCGGAACGTCACCCGGATGCGGGAGCCGGTGGAGTCGTAGGCCAGGTCCGGCGGGAACACCCGCACCTGGCGGTACCCGCGGTCGCGGTAGTAGTTGGCCACGTTCTCGACGTCGCCGTCCAGCTCCTCCGGCTTGTAGGTCCCGCTGCGCAGGAAGCCGTGGGCGTGGCTCTGCAGGGGCTTGTGCAGCTGCTTGTCGGTGAAGGCGTGGTTGCCGGTGAAGTGGATGGACTCGATGCGCACCTGGTCGCCCTCGGTGATGTCGAAGATGACGTTGGGCATGCGCGAGTCGGGCGGGACCAGGCGGCCCTCGATGCGGGCGTTGGCGTAGCCCTCGCCCCGGTAGAACTCGCGCAGCCGGCCGGCTTCCGCCTCCACCATGCCCTCGTCCACCCACTGGCCGGGGGTCAGCGACACCGCCGCCTTGAGCTTGGCGGTGTCCACGTCCTTGTTGCCCGAGAACTCCACCGCGCCCACGGTCGGCCGCTCCAGCACCCGCAGCGTGAGCACCAGCCCGCCGTCGTCGAGGGTGTCGGCGTCCACCTGCAGGTCCGAGAAATACCCCAGGTCGTACAGGGCGTGCAGTCCGCGGCGGAGCTGCTCGGGGGTGACCCGCTGCCCGGGCCGGACGCCCAGCTTGCGCACCACCAGCTGGGAGTCCACCCGCTCGACGCCCTCGACGTACAGCGACTCCACCGCGGCGGCCGTCTCGAGTGGCGGGAGCTCGTTGGGGACGGGGGGCTCGAATGCGCCGCCCTCGGCCGGTTTGGGG
>DATKKS010000022.1:0-3030 GCA_035542815.1 Saccharimonadales bacterium (SeqCode)
CCGCATGAGCTTCATCTGGGGCCGGTTCTCCACGTTGCCCCGGGGGCCGAAGCGATCCACCGCTCCCACTAGCGGCACCAGCGCCAGCGCCGCGCACACCGCCGCGGTGCGCCCCCGGCCCGGCGCGGGCCCCAGGGCCCAGCGCAGCACCAGCACCAGCAGCGGCGCGGCGGGCAGCAGCCAGCGCTCCGGGTCGGAGCCCTTGAAGGTCAGAGCCAGGAGCCCGTGCGGCAGGGCGGCGACGGCGAGCAGCGCCCAGGTGGCCCACCCTCCGCGCGGCCGGCGCAACGAGCCCGCGACGACCGCCGCCGCCAGCAGCAGCCACGCCGCGGCCGGCTTCCACAGGCCCCAGTCCCACCACACCCGCGCGCACATCAGGCGCGCCCAGCCCCGCTGCGTCGGATCCAGCGCCACCCGCCACGGCTGCCACACCAAGCGCGTCCAGCCGTACGCGGCGCGCGCCGCGCCGACGATCCCGAGCCCCAGCGGCTGATCGTGCCGGGCCGCCTGCACCCAGGGGAGGAAGCCGCCGCCCCCCGGCGCCCCGCGCCCGTGCCAGCAGACGGCGTAGACCAGCACCGGGGGCAGCAGCATCCCGGCCAGCGTCCCGGCGGCGCGCGCCCAGCCGAAGTGGGTGCGCTCCGCCCGCCGCTCGAAGCCCGCCGCCAGGGCCACCGCCGGCACCAGCAACAGCGTGGGCAGCCACAGCAGCGTGCCCAGCGCCAGCGCCGCGGCCGCGCCGGCCAGGCGCCCCGCGCCCGGCCGCCGATCCTCCTCCGGCCAGGCCAGCAGCAGGCCGGCCAGGCCCAGCGTCGCGCACGCGTTGTACCCGCAGGCGGTGGTGGCGTAGGACCAGTAGGCGTAGCCGGTGGCGTAGGCCACCGCGGCGAACGCCGCCGGCAGGCGCGGCAGCCGCCGGCGGAAGAACACCGCCGCCAGCCCCGCCCCCACCGCCGAGACCACCAGGGTGATCAGGCTCAGCGGCTCGAACGCCCGCGCGGCGGGCTGGAACAGGCGCGCCACCTGCCACGCCAGCCAGCCCAGCGGGCGCCACAGCAGGTGCCCGGGCTCGAACAGGCGCGCGACGCCGCCGCTTTCGATGGCCAGCGCGTAGTGCAGGCTGTCGCCCCACTCGGTGCGCGGCGAGAGCGCGTAGAGCGCCAGGGCCCCCAGCGCGAAGCCCGCGAACCACGCCCGCTCGTTGCGCCCCCCGGCCGACGGGGCACCGGCGGCGGCCGGCGGACCGGGCATCACCGTTCCGTCCTCCCGGCGGACCCGGAGCCAGCGGGTGTCGTTGCCGGGGCGGCCAGTGAGGGAGCGGGGCCGGCCGAGGGCGGCGCCGGCGCGGCCGGCCCCGCCGCATAGAAGCGCTCGCCGGCGGCCAGGAACGCCGGGCGCGCGGCATCCACGCGCAGCCCGCCCACCGCCGCGGCGCGCGTGGCCTCGGCGTCCGGGAGCGCCCCGGCGCCGTCGGGGACCGGCGCCAGGGCGCGCTCGGAGACGAACAGCCGGCCCCCGGGCGTGGCCGCGGCGCGGCGGAGGTGGCCGGCCACCTCGTCGGGGGGGCAGGTCCACAGGTCCACGCCCCGCGCCCCGGTGAAGTAGATCCACGCCGGCAGCCACAGGCCCTCGAGGGTGCGGTTCATCTGGACCTCGTCCATCTCCCCTCCCAGGAGCACCAGGTCGCCGTCGCGCACGTGTCCCGCGGAGGCGCGGATGAGGCGCATCGGGAGCCGGTTCTCGACGTTGCCCCGCGGGCCGAAGCGGTCCGCCGCGCCCACCCCCACCACCAGCGCGGCCGCCACCGCGGTCCACGCCAGCCGGGACGGCGACGGCGAGCGCCCCAGCACCCAGCCGAGCGCGGCGCACAGCAGCGCCGCGGAGATCGGCAGCCAGCGTTCGGGATCGCTTCCCTTCCAGATCACCGCGAAGGCCAGGTGCGGCAGGATCCAGCCCGCCAGCACCAGCGCCTCGCGGCCGGCGAAGCGCGGCGGCCGGCGCAGGCCCGCAAGCGCGGCGACCGCGGCCAGGAGGTACGCCCCCGCGGGCTTCCACATGCCCCAATCCAGCAGCGTGCGCGCCGTCAGGAAGCGCCGCCAGCCGGAGGCCCCGGGATCGGCTGCCACGCGCCAGGGCTGCCACAGCAGCCGGGTCCAGCCGTAGCCGGCGCGGGCCACGTTGATCGGCGAGAACCCGGTGTGATGCCCGTGCCCGCTCGAGGCCAGCCAGCCCGTGGCGCCGCCCGCGGCGCTCCGCCGGAAGAGCCACCAGGTGGCCAGCAGCACCGCCACCACCAGCCCGCCACCCACCATCCCCGCGAACACCGCCCGGTCCGGCCGCCACCGCCGTGCGGGAGCGCCCCCGGGCTCGCCCAGCGCAGCCGCCAGCATCAGGCCCGGCAGGGTGAGCAGCTGCGGCAGCCACAGGAGCACCCCCAGGGCCAGCAGCGACGCGGCCGCCGCCAGGCGGCCCGCGCCCGGGGAGCGGCCCGCCTCCGGCCACGCCAGCAGCATCGCCCCCAGGGCCAGCGCGCTGCTGGGCACGTAGGCGCAGGCCGAGTTGGCGTACGACCAGCAGGCGTAGCCCGTCGCGAACAGCGCCGTGGCCGCGGCTGCCCCGGCACCTCCCAGCCGGCGCCGGAAGAACACCGCCGCCAGCCCCGCGCCCGCCGCCGACAGCGCCACGGTGAGGAGCTGGAGGGGCTCGAGCGCGCGCACCCCCGGCCGCAGCGCCTGGGCGAGCTGCCACAGGAGCCAGCCCAGCGGCCGCCACAGCAGGTGCCCCGGCTCGAACAGGCGCGCCACCGGGCCGCGCTCGATGGCCGCGGCGTAGTGCAGGCTGTCGCCCCACTCGGTGACCGGCGAGAGCCGGTACAGCAGCAGCGCCGCCAGGGTGACGCCCCAGAACCAGAGCGCCTCGCCCCGCCGCGGCGGGGCCGGGTCTGAGACCGGCGGCCTCATGTCTCGCCTCCCCCGCGGCAGTAGATGGCGTAGTCGGGCACGTACTGCCCCGCGCGCGCCGGGTCATCGT
>DATKKS010000023.1:0-6755 GCA_035542815.1 Saccharimonadales bacterium (SeqCode)
AGCGAGGCCTGCTTGCGGCTGACGTGCACCCCCACGAAGAACAGCGGGTGGTCCAGGTACAGCAGCGGCACCACCAGGGAGGACAGGTGCACCGCCTTGCGCTTGAGCTCGCCCGGCTCGAGGCCCACCGGCAGGGTGCGCCGGCGCCCCCGGTGCCGCCGCGCGCGCCGGGACTCCCTGCGGTCCTCCGGCCTCGCGCCGTTCACCGCCCTACTCCCATTCGATCGTGGCAGGGGGCTTGGAGCTGATGTCATAGACCACCCGGTTCACGCCGGGCACCCGGTTGACGATGTGCGTGGCGACCTCGTCCAGGAACGCCCGCGGCAGCTTGGCCCAGTCCGCGGTCATGCCGTCCTCGGAGGTGACCGCGCGCAGCGCCACCACCTGCTCGTAGGTGCGCTCGTCGCCCATCACCCCCACCGTCTGCACCGGCAGCAGCACCGCGAAGGCCTGCCATACCTTGTCGTACAGCCGCCGCCGGCGCAAGCCCTCCACGAAGATGCGGTCCGCCTCGCGCAGCGTCTCCAGCGCCGCCGGGGTCACCGGCCCCAGGATGCGCACCGCCAGCCCCGGCCCCGGAAACGGGTGCCGGAACACCAGCTCCCGCGGCAGCCCGAGCGCCAGCCCCAGAGCCCGCACCTCGTCCTTGAACAGGCTGCGCAGGGGCTCGAGCAGCTCGAACCGGAGGTCCGCGGGCAGCCCGCCCACGTTGTGGTGGGTTTTGATGCGCGCGGTGGGCCCGGTGGTCCACCCGGCGCTCTCGATCACGTCCGGGTACAGGGTGCCCTGGGCCAGGAAGCGGAACCCGCCCAGGCGAGCCGCCTCGGCCTCGAACACCCGCACGAACTCCTCGCCGATGATGCGCCGCTTCTGCTCCGGGTCGGCCACCCCCTGCAGCCGCTCCAGGAAGCGCGCCCGCGCGTCCACCGCGTGGATCTCGATGGGCGAGACCCCCCGCAGCGCCGCCAGCACCTGGCTCCCCTCGTCCGCCCGCAGCAGGCCGTGGTCCACGAAGATGCCCACCGCCTGGCGGTCCACCGCGCGCCCCAGAAGCGCCCCGACCACGCTGGAGTCCACCCCGCCCGAGAGCCCCAGCAGCACCCGCTCGCGGCCCACCCGCTCCCGGATCCGCGGCACCTCGCGGTCCAGGAAGGCCGCCATGGTCCAGCCCGCCTGCAGGCCGGCCACGCGGCGCACGAAGTTCTCGAAGATCCGCGGGCCGTGCTCGGTGTGGGTGACCTCGGGGTGGAACTGGAGCAGGCACACCCGGCGCCCCGGGTCCCACGAGGCCGCGTGCGCGCAGCTCTCGGTGCGGCCCGCGGGCACCAGCCCGGCGGGCAGTTCCTCCACGCTGTCGGCGTGGCTCATCCACACCCGGAACTCGGGCGGCAGCCCCTCGAACAGCGGGCAGGCGGAATCGGGCCGGAAGCGCGCCCGCCCGTACTCGCGCGCGTGCGCGCGGCGCACCCGGCCACCCAGCGCGTGAGCGCTGGCCTGCATCCCGAAGCAGATGCCCAGCACCGGCAGGCCCAGCCCGAGAACCGCCGGGTCCAGACGCGGGGCGCCGGGGCCGGCCACGCTGGCCGGGCTCCCCGAGATCACCAGGGCGTCCGGGGCCAGCGCCTGCACCGCCTCGGCCTCCAGGTGCCACGGGTGGATCTCGGCATACACGCCCGCCTCGCGCAGGCGCCGCGCGATGAGCTGCACGTACTGCGAGCCGAAGTCCAGCACCAGCGCCCACGGGCGCGGGCGCGCCGCGGCGCCGCCGGAGGCGGCGGGCGCGGGATGGGGCGGGCCGGGGCCGGGCATGCCTGCGCTCCCCGTCAGTGCCGGAAGCAGCGCACGCCGGTCAGCACCATGGCCATCCCGTGCGCGTCGGCCGCGGCGATCACCTCGGCGTCCCGGCGGGAGCCGCCCGGCTGCACCACCGCGGCCACGCCGCCGTCGGCGGCCAGGTCCACGCCGTCGCGGAAAGGGAAGAAGCCGTCCGAGGCCAGCGCCGCGCCGTGCGGGTCGTGGCCGCAGCGGCCGGCCTTGTACAGCGCCACGTGCACCGCGTCCACCCGGCTGGTCTGGCCGCTGCCCAGCCCCAGCAGCCGGCCGCCGCGCACCACCGCGATGGCGTTCGACTGCGCCGCCGCCACCACCTTCCAGGCCAGCTCCAGGTCGGCCCGCTCCGCCGGGCTCGCCGCGCGCGCGCCCACCTCGCGCCACTCGCCGTGGACGCCGGCGAGCCCGGCCTGCACCCCGAGCCCCTGCCACAGGCTGCGCACCTGCAGCGCCGGGCCGGGCGCCGCCATCGGCCCCTGCAGGATCCGCAGCCCCTTCTTCCCCCGCAGCCGCTCCAGGGCCTCGGGCTCGAAGCCCTCGGCGATCACCACCTCCACGAACGGGTCGAGCAGCGGGCGCGCCGCCGCCGCCGACAGCACCCCGCGCACCGCCACGATGCCCCCGAAAGCCGACAGCGGGTCCCCCGACCACGCGCCGGCCACCGCCGCCTCCACCGTGTCCGCCTCGCACGCCCCGCACGGGTTGGTGTGCTTCACCACCACCGCCGCCGGCGCGCGCATCCGCCCCGCCAGCGCCGCGGCGGACTCCGCGTCCAGCAGGTTGTTCCAGCTGATCTCGCGGCCCTGGTGCAGCCGCTCGAAGGGCAGGTCCGCGGCGGTGCGGTACCACCCGGCGGCCTGGTGCGGGTTCTCGCCGTAGCGCAGCGGAAGCGCCCGGCGCGCGCGCAGCTCCAGGAGTTCGGGGAGGCCCGCCGGCGCCGGCGACCCGGCCGGCGGGGCCGGCGCGCCCGCGAGCGCCGCGCCCGGCCCCGCGGCGGCCTCCTGCTCCGCCCAGGCCGCGATGGCCGCATCGTACGCGGCGGTCACCCGGAAGGCCCGCGCCGCCCAGCGCCGCGCGGCCGCCTCGGGCACGAGCGGCAGGCGGGAACCACCCTCGGATCGGCCCGCCACCCCGGGCGCCGCCGCCCCCTCCGGCGCGCCCGCGGCGGAGCCCAGCAGCTCCAGGAACTCCTCGCGGCTCCGGGCGTCGGGCAGCACCGCCACGAACTCGGCGTTCTTGGCCGCGGCGCGCAGCAGGGCCACCCCGCCGATGTCGATGTGCTCCACCGCGTGCGCGCGCTCCCCCGGCCGCGCGCGCACCGCGGCCTCGAAGGGATACAGGTCGGCCGCCACCAGGTCGATGGGCGCCGAGCCGATCTCCCCCAGCTCGCGCAGCGCCTCGCGGCTGCGCGGCGCCAGGATGGCCGCGTGCAGCCGGGGGTGCAGCGTCTTCACCCGCCCCCCCAGGATCTCGGGGAAGCCCAGCCAGGCCTCCAGCCGGGTCACCTCGAGGCCGGCCTGCTCCAGCGCCGACGCCGTGCCGCGGGTGGCCAGCAGCTCCACCCCCAGCGGCGCCAGCCGCCGGGCCAGCTCCAGCATGCCCTCCTTGTCCCATCCGGAGAGGAGCGCGCGGCGGATCTCGATCATGAACCTGCCTTTCCTGCGCCCGCGGCCCGGCGCCTAGCCGGCCGTGAGGCGGCGCTCGGCTTCGCGGTACAGCTCCTGGGTCCGGGCCACGATGGCCGGGGGCAGCTCGGGGCCCGGCGCGGTCTTGTCCCAGTCCAGGGTTTCCAGGTAGTCGCGCACGAACTGCTTGTCCAGCGCCTGCCGCGGCCGCCCGTCAGGTCCCAGCTCCCAGAAGCGCGAGGAGTCCGGGGTCAGCAGTTCGTCAATCAGCACCAGCTCGGCGCCGGCCTCGCCGAACTCGAACTTGGTGTCCACCAGCTCCAGTCCCCGGGCCCGGCAGGCCGCGGCCGCTTCCTCGAACAGCTCCAGGCTGCGCGCGCGCAGCGCCTCGGCGCGCGCCCGGCCCACCTGCCCCACCGCCCCGTCCCAGGTGAGGTTCTGGTCGTGTCCCGAAGCGCTCTTGCTGGCCGGGGTGAAGAGCGGGCGCGGCAGCCGCTCGCCGTCCGCCAGCCCCGGGGGCAGCGCCACCCCCGCCACCGCCCCGGTGGCCCGGTAGTCCTGGTAGCCCGAGCCGGTGAGGCGGGCCCGCACCACGCACTCCAGGTCGATGCGCCGGGTGCGCCGCACCAGCATGGCGCGGTCCGCGAGCAGCTCCGGGTGGCGGCAGAAGGGCTCCGGGAACTCCGCCACCCGGGTGCTCAACAGGTGGTGGGGCACGGCCGAGCGCAGCGTCCGGAACCAGAACGCGGACACCCGGGTGAGCACCTGGCCCTTGCCCGGCACCGGGGTGGGCAGCACCACGTCGAAAGCCGAGAGGTTGTCGGTGGCCACCAGCACCAGCCGCTCCGGGCCGGCCTCGTACACGTCGCGCACCTTGCCCGAGAACAGCAGCCGCGCCCCCGGCACCGGCGGGCGCGCCGGCGTGCGCCCCGCGCCCGGGGGGCGGTTCACGGCAGGATCCTCACCCATCGCCCCTCCAGCCGCAGCCGCCCTTCGCAGAACAGCGCCGCGGCCTCGGGGTAGATGCGGTGCTCCGCCTGGTGCACCCGCCGGGTCAGGCTCTCCTCGGTGTCGCCCGGCAGGACCGCCACGGCCTCCTGGAGCACCACCGGCCCGGCGTCCACCTCCCGCGCGGCGAAGTGCACGGTGGCGCCGGTCACGCGCACGCCGTAGGCCAGCGCCTGGCGCACCGCGCCCAGCCCGGGGAACGCCGGCAGCAGCGAGGGGTGGACGTTCAGGATGGCCTGCGGAAAGGCCTCGAGGAAGGCCGGCCCCAGAATGCGCATGAACCCGGCCAGACACACCAGGGTGATGGCGCGCTCGCGCAGCGCGCGGACGTAGGCGGCCTCCGCCGGTCCGTCCAGCCGGTGGCGGCTGGCGCCGGGGTCCAGATGGCGTGCCTCCAACCCGCGCCCGGCCGCGCGCTGCAGGACCGGCGCGCCGGCCACGTCGCTCAGCACCAGCTCCACGCGGGCCGGGATCTTCCCGGCGGCAGCCGCATCCGCGAGGGCCGCCATGTTGCTGCCCTCGCCCGATGCCAGGACCGCGATCCTGTGTGGCTGGCGCTCCTCACGGGAAGTCACGCCCACATTAGTAACACTTCCCCCCGGGGGCGGCAACCGCGGGGCCCGTACCCCCGCCGCGGGCCCCGCGAGGGGGCCAGTCCGGGAGCCCTGCCGGGCCCCCGATCCACCTGCCGATCCCCTTGCTCGAACGGACGTTAGTTGGTCCTTCCGGTCTGCCGGCAGCTCCCAGCTGGAGCGGGCTCCGGCGGGCCGTTCGCGCTCAAGAACCGGCGCTCGCCCGCCGATGGTCCCTTCGTGGTTCGTGCTCTCGATCACCCGTAATCAGTCCTCTGCCGCTCGCCCCCCGATCGGCGAAGGCGAGCCAGAAAGGGCCTCCCATGGCGGACAAGCCCAAGCTGGCGATCTACTGGTCGTCCTCGTGCGGCGGATGCGAAATCGCTTTCGCCAACCTCCACGGGCACATCCTCGACGTCGCCGGCCACTTCGGATTGGCCTTCCGCCCCTGCCTCCTCGACACCAGCGAAGAGCCGAACTTCCGCATGATCCAGCGCCGCCGGCTGCGGCTCCTCGACTCGTACGGGATCGAGCCCGGCCGGTGCCGCCTCGACTTCGTGCCGCGGCCGAGGGGGAGAATCTCGCGCCTGTGATCTCGGAAACCGTCGAAGCGGTCCGTCAACTGGGCCCGCTCCAGCGCGGGCTGGCCCGAAACCCATAACCAAAGGTGAGGTCCCCATGGCTACCGTCGAACTCGACGCCCGCGGCTGCAAGTGCCCGGTGCCGGTGCTCAAGATGAACAACGCAGTGATGAAGAAGGAAGTGCAGGCCGGCGACACCCTGGCGGTGACGGCGGACTGCCCGACGTTCGAGGCCGACGTCAGGGAGTGGTGCACCCGGATGAAGAAGGTGCTGGTGGTGCTCAAAGACGCCGGCAACGGCGCGAAGCGCGCCGAGGTCCTCATCTAGCCCACCGCAGCCACACCATCGCCCGGCGTCCGCCGGACTTCAGGGCCGAGGGGCGCGCCCCGCGCCCCCCGGCGTTGGGGCGGTCCACGCCTCCGAGGTGACCGGCACCGGCCCCTCCGGGCGCAGCTCGTACAGCAGCGCGCCCGCCTGGCGCGTCTCCGCCAGCCGGAAGCCCGCCTCCCGCAGCCGGGCCTCCACCGCCGGCGAGGGATGGCCGAACGGGCTGTGGCGGGCCACCGAGATGGCCGCCAGCGGCGCACGGGACCCGGCCAGCGCGCGCAGGAACGCGGGCGAGCTCGAGCCGGGGCTGCCGTGGTGCCCCACCTTGAGCACCGCGCACGGCCGCAGCGCGCCGGCGCCCACCAGCCGGGCCTCCCCGGCAAAGCCGAGATCCCCCGCCAGCAGCACCCGCCCTTCCGGGGCCGCCGCCTCCAGCACCAGGCACAGGTCGTTCTCGGAGAGCCCGGCGGCGAGCGCCGCGGAATCGGGGTACAGCGCCCGCAGCGTGTCCCGGCCGCCCGGGGCGACCCAGCTCCAGCCCGCGGCCACCTCGCGCGCGGCGCGCCCGCTCCGCGCCAGCTCCGCGTCCAGGGCCCGCCAGTCGCCGCCCGCCGCCCGCGGCGGGATGAGCCAGGCCTCGGCCCGGTCCGCGCGGGCCACCGCCACCAGCCCGCCGGCGTGGTCCAGGTCGCTGTGCGAGGCCGCCGCGAGGCGCAGCCGGCGCACCCCGAGCGCCCGCAGCGCGGGCAGCACCACGCGCCGGCCGCTGTCCCAGTCCGCGCGCGCCGGACCGCCGTCCACCAGCGCGGAG
>DATKKS010000024.1:0-6514 GCA_035542815.1 Saccharimonadales bacterium (SeqCode)
CACCACCTCGAGCGTTAGCTCGCCGCGCGCCGCCTCGAGCGCCCCGAGGCACGCGGGGAGAAGGCCGGCCGCGTTGTAGCTGACGATCAGCGCCGAGATGTCGGGGGCGCCGCTCACGGGGGACTCACCTGGTCCGCCGAGCCGTGGAAGCGCACCTTGGCCAGCTCCGTGAAGCGGTAGTGGCCCAGCAGCATGGCCAGCGTGAAGCCGTGGGCCCCGTCGAGGAACCCGCTCTGCCACAGGTACTTGTAGGCGAAGTATGCAGGTGGCTCCAGCGCCAGGCGCCACAGCGTCACCCGCTCGCCCCGCGCGGCGCGCTCGCGGGCGGCGATGGTGGTGTAGCGGTCCAGCTTGCGGATGAAGTCCGCCACTTCCAGGTGCGAATAGTGCAGCACGGGGTGGCGCAGCGTGCCCATGGGCCCGCCCGTCACCCAGCGCTCGTGCACTTCGCGCTCCCAGCGGCCGGAGTCGCGCCGGAACAGCTGCACGTGATACTGCGGGTACCAGCCGCCGTGGCGGACCCACCGGCCGAACATGTAGTCGAGGCGGGGAATGCGGTAGGCGGTGAAGGCCGGCGCGGTCAGCGTCTCGCGGATCTCGCTCGCCAGGGCCGGGGTCACGACCTCGTCGGCGTCCAGGCTCAGGACCCACGGGCCGTGCGCCTGCTCCACCGCGAAGCTCCGCTGTTCCCGGAAGCCGGTGAACGTCCGGTACACAACCCGGGCGCCCAGGCTCGCGGCCAGCTCGGGCGTCCCGTCGGTGGAGCCGCCGTCCACCACCAGGACCTCGTCGGCGAAGGCCAGGGACTCCAGGCACCGGCCCAGGCGGTGGGCCTCGTTCTGGGCCACGATCGCGATGCTTAGCATGGCGGAAGCTCCAGCCCGGGTGCGGGAGGGCGCGGGGCCGCGCGCCCGGTCAGGGCGCGGTTCCGGCCCGGCCCCCGGAACGGGACCCGGGTGCTCCGGCCATCACCCACCCGAGGCTTCCCAGCACCCCGATGAGGAGGCCTCCCGCGGCGAAGTAGCGCTTGCGGGGCCAGGAGGGCTTGCGCGGCGGGGTGGCCGTGTCCAGCACGTCCAGCGTCACCACGTCGCGGGCCTCCTCGATGCGCGCGTCCTCGTACTGCGCGGTCAGGTAGGTGAAGGCCTGCTCGTAGGCCTTGAGGTCGCGCATCAGCCGGGCCGTCTCCCTGCCCAGCGGCGGCAGGCGGTCCAGCTCCTTGTCCATGGCCGCCAGGCGCGCCTCCAGCAGCTTGACCTCCTGGCTGTTCTCGGTGGCGTAGCTGCGCGCCAGCTCCAGCTGGAACTCGAGGTTCATGCGGTCGGCGTAGGCGTGCGCCCCGGTCTCCGTGGCGGACGTGGCCGCCGGGCCCAGGGCCGGGGCGTGGTGGCGCTGCTGATAGTTGGCCAGCTCCTGCAGAAGGCTGTCCACGTTGGCCCGGACGCCGGCCAGCCGGCTCTCCACGAACACCCGGGTGCGGTGCCCGCGGGTCATGCGCTGGGTGCGGAGGAAGCGGTCCAGCTCGTCCACGAAGTCGTTGGCCAGCTCCGCCGCGTCCTTGGGCCGCGGCGCTTCCACCCGGACCTCGATCACCCCCAGCGGCGTTACCATGAAGCGGGACCGGCTGCGCAGCTTCTCCAGAGCGTCCAGGGAGTCGCGGATCCCGTACACCTCCCGCGGGTCCAGCCGCGCCGCCACCGCCGCCCGCAGCCGGGCGCTCTCCAGCACCGACTGCACCATGTCGGAGGCGGTCACCGCCTGCGGCACGCGCACCCCCGGCACCACGATCCCGCGCAGCAGGCTGGCGATGCTCATGCCGGTCTGCTCCTCGGACGGCGGCAGGATGGTGGCCAGGGCGGTGTAGCGCTTGGGCAGCACGACCGCCAGCAGCAGCCCCGCCAGCGCGCACGCCACGCAGTTGAGCAGCAGGGTCTTCCAGTGCGGCCGGAAGGGCCGGAGCAGGTCACCCCAGGAAGGATCGAGCATCACTTGGTCTTGGTGACCACCCAGATCACGGTCACGATCTGGCCGGCCACGCTGACGATGTCCCGAAACACGCCCCAGAACGCCGGCCGATCGGGGCGCTCCGGAACCCACACGAAATCCCCGGGCGTGAGCCGCCCGGCCTCGTCGGCAGGCAGGGACTGGCCGTCGGCCACGCGGATCACCCGCAGCCCGCCCTTGTCCGCCCGCTCACCGTAGCCGCCGGCCAGGTCCACGTAGTGCTCCGGGGAGAGTTCGGCGCGGAACGGAAACAGGCCCGGGCGCACCACCGCTCCGCCGACGCGCACGGTGCGCGCCAGACTCCCCACCACCAGCCGGTCACCGTTACGCAGCAGCACGTCCTGGCTCGAGCCCGGGGCCAGGCCGTCCGACAGGTCCAACTGATAGGCGGCCGCCCGGCCCTCGGTGCGCATCTTGAGGTCCAGGTACTCCGACTGGGTCATCTCGGCGCGGGTCAGGCGGCGCAGCCGGTCCAGGTCCGGAGCGTCCACCTGCGTGGGGTCCGGGATCCGCACCAGCTCGACGTTGGTCAGCGAGGCCTGGGAGGTGTAGCCGCCCAGGCGCGGCAACAGGTCGGAGACGCGGTCGTAGCCCTCGCGGATCGGGTATACCCCCGGCACGAACACCTCGCCTTCCACGGTGACCGAGGCGACCGGGTGCCACGGCTGGCGGGTGCGCACAAACACGCGGTCGTCTGGCAGCAGCGCCAGCGCCGCGTCGCGATCTACGGACAGCCACAGCGACTCGGTGGCCGTCGCTCCGCGGAACCGCACCAGCAAGAGCGATTCGGCGTTGGCCCCGGCGGTGAGCCCGCCGCCCAGCCGCAGCAGGGTGCTGAGGCTGTCCCCCGGGGCCAGCTCGAAGCTGCCCGCCCGCGCGACCGAGCCGCTCAGGTAGATCTGCTCGCGCAGGGTCGGGACGATCAGCCGGTCGCCGTCGGCCAGCCACGGGTTGTGCGCCTGGTCGCCCAGCAGCAGGAAGCTCTGCACGTCCACCCGTTGAGTGGCCCCGGTGGCGCGCTGCAGCACGATGTTGCGCTGCGAGGCCCCGTGCGGCAGCGGACCCCGCGCCAGCACCGCCTCCACCGCGCGGTTCGCGGCCATTGCCACCACCGGCCCGGGCGTGGTCGTCTCTCCCAGCAGGAACACTTTGAAGGTGCGCGGGCGCTGCAGCCGCAGGTCCACCCGCGCGCGGGGCACGAACACCTTGAGTTCGTCCAGGAGCGAGCGGCGCGCCTGCGCCAGAGTCTGGCCCGCCACCGCGCGCCGGCCCAGGTCGGGCAGGTAGAGCGCGCCCTCCGCGTCCACCTGGAGCAGCTGGGAGGTGCCCGCCGGGGAGCCCTTCTCCAGGGACAGCACGTCCCCCGGGCCCAGCACGTACGTAGCCGGGTCCACCGGGCCCGACAGCAGCACTCCGGACAGCGGGGCCTGGGCCGCCGCCGCGCTGTCGAGGGAGGACCCGAGCTCCACCCGGGCCGCGCCGGTCGGGAAATCGTACAGCCGGCCCGCGGCCACCGGCGCGGCCTGGGCCGCCGGCGCCGCGGCCAGAGCACCGATCAGCAGCGCTCCCAGAGCGCCGCGGGCCAGGCGGTGTTTCCGAATGGGATACGGCAAGCTAAGGGTCACCGGTGGAGGATCCTTCAGGAGGTTGGAGTTCCAGGGCCGAGCCACGGAATGGGCTCAGCCGTTGAAGTCTAAGCGCAATCCCTGCTGCGGGTCAATTCAGCGCTCACCCCGCGGCCGGCCCGCCGGTCCCGGCCCCGCGGGGCGCGCGGCGCGGCAGCCACGCGGTGGCCAGCTGCCGGAGCACCTGCACGTCGGCCGCGTTGAACTGCCCCGCCAGCCCCAGCGCGGCCCACCGCCCCAGCGCCACCGGCGCCGGCAGGGTTCGGGCCACCAGCCCCAGTCCCAGCACGGCCGCCGCCCCGACAACCACCGGGCGCACGATTGCCGCCCCGACGTCGCCGGTCCACGACCAGTGGTGCCGCCGGTGGAACTCGAACGTGAACAGCCCCACCCACGCCGCCATGGCCGCCAGCTGCGCGAACAGCGCTCCCGGAAGGCCGAAGGCCGGCACCAGCACCAGGCTCAGCACTACGTGCAGCAGCAGCCCCGCCGCGGCGCAGTAGAAGCCCAGCTGGGGACGGGCCTCGGCCCACACGATCGCCGAGCCGGTGCCGGACAGCAGGTTGATGGACAGGCTCGCGGCGATCATCCGCAGGGCCAGCTCCGCGCCCGGCGGGGTCGCCGCCAGCCAGCCCCGCAGCAGCCACGGTCCGGCCACCCACGTCCCGGCCACCAGCGGGGCGGTGAGGCCCGCCGCCCAGCGCGTGCCGCGCACGTGCAGTGCGTGCAGCCGGACCTGGTCGCCCAGCGCGGCCAGCTCCACCGCCGCCGGGGTGATCGCGCCGTACGCCAGGCCCGGGAGCGCCAGGATGCCGTTGGACACCCGGAAGCCCAGCTCGAACGAGGTCACCGTCGCCAGCCCGGCCCAGCGCGCCAGGAACAGCTTGTCCACCTGCAGCTGGATCACGCTGACCAGGCTGAAGAGCTGCGCCCAGATCCCCAGCTGGAACATCTGTCGGGCCGCTTCCACCTCCCACCCCAGCGGGCGCAGCACCAGCCCCGGCGCGGAGCGCCGCACCAGCGCGGCCCCGGCCAGCGCTCCCAGCGCGGCCACCCCCGCCTGCACCCACAGCACCCCGAGCAGGCCCTGTCCGGCGCCCAGGACCAGCCAGATCCCGAGCCCGCTGGGCACCAGCAGCGCCAGCGACAGGGTGTTGACCTGGAGGAAGCGCTGGAACCCCACGAGCAGCCCGTTCATCACTGCGGCCAGCATCGTGGCCGCTCCGACCAGGGTGCACAGGACCAGCGCGGCGTGCGCCTCGTGGATGGACGGCGCGATGCGCAGCACGTGCAACAGCCCCGGTCCCAGCGCGACCGCCACCAGGAAGGAGCTCGCACCCAGGCCCAGGTAGAACGTGTTCGTGGTGGCCACGTAGCGGCCCAGCTCCGGCAGGCGACCCAGAGCCTTGAACTCGGCCGCGAACCGGGCCAGCGACGGCCCCGCGCCGAGGTCCATCAACAGCATGTAGGTGGTGAACATGAACACCAGCGACCACAGCCCGAAGCGCTCCGAGCCCAGGCGGTGCAGGAGGTACGGGGTGAGGAGGACCCAGAAAGCCAGGGAGCCGGCGCGGCCGATCATGTTGACCAGCGAGTTGCCGGCGAGGCGCACTCCGAGGGCCGGTGGCCCGGCGGGTGCGGGTTCCTTACCGGGTGCGGGGTGGGGCTCCATCATGGCGTCCGACGATACGACCGGTGCCCCCGGCCAGCAAGGGCGCGGTGCGGCCTGCCATCTGCGGCCCTGCCGACCCGCCCGCGGGCGGCCCCGCCCTGACCCGCGGACGGCGCGGGCGACCGCCCCACCAGGTTGACACCCGCCGCCCCCCCGCCTAACTTCGGGCGCGGCCCCTTCCCTTGAGCCTGCCTTCGGCGGGCCGGCGCGCCTTGCACGGCGGCCGGCCCAGAGGCCGCCCGCTGCGGCGGCCGGTCACTCTTCCGGGAGAGTACGCCCATGTCGAACGCCTCGATGGAGCGTCTGGTGGGGTTGTCCAAGGAGATCACCTGGTTCAACCACATCCAGGCCGTGCTGGGCTACGACCAGGAGACCGCGATGCCGTCCAAGGGCACCGCGGAGCGCGGGGATCAGCAGGCCTTGCTGCGCGGGCTGCTCCACGAGCGCATGGTCAACCCCGAGCTGGGGGACCTGCTGGAGCAGTTCTGGGCGCAGCGCGACGCGCTCTCCCCGGAAGAGAGCGCCAACGTGCGCGAGCTGCGCCGGGCGCACCTCCGCGAAAGGAAGGTGCCTCGGGAGCTGGTGGAGGAGCTGGCACGCACCCAGACCCACGCGCACCTCGCGTGGATCGAGGCGCGCAAGAAATCGGACTTCCACGCCTTCGAGCCGTGGCTGGGGAAGATCTTCGAACTCAAGCGGCGCGAGGCCGACGCCATCGGCTACGAGGCCGACCGTTACGACGCGCTGCTGGACCAGTTCGAGCCGGGCATGACCGTCGCCCGCCTGAACCCGCTGTTCGAGGAGCTGCGGCGCGAGCTGGTTCCGCTGGTGCACGCCATCCAGAACGCGCCGCGCCGTCCGGACGTGCGGCTGCTCGGCCGCCGGGTGTCGGTGGAGCGCCAGCGCGCGCTGTGTCTGGAGCTGGCGAGCCTGATGGGCTTCGACCTGGAAGGCGGCCGCATGGACGTCTCGGCGCATCCCTTCTGCAGCACCCTGGCCGCCGGGGACGTGCGCATCACCAACCGCTACAACGAGCGCGAGCCGCTGGCCTCGTTCTTCGGAGTCATGCACGAGACCGGGCACGCGCTGTACGAGCAGGGCCTGGAGCCCCGGCACGCCGGCACCCCCATGGGCGAATCGGTGTCGCTGGGCATCCACGAGTCGCAGTCCCGCACCTGGGAGAACATGGTGGGGCGGGGCCGCCCGTTCTGGC
>DATKKS010000025.1:0-38865 GCA_035542815.1 Saccharimonadales bacterium (SeqCode)
CGCCGAACCGCTTGCGCACCAGGAACATCAGATTCTCCCAACCGTCGCGCCACTTGCGCAGCTTCACGTCCCCGATCCGCACCAGGTAGCGGATGTGGACCTCCTCGAAGCGGAGGCCGCGCCGCAGCGCCTCGATCTTGATCTCCTCGGACAGCGGCATGCCGTCGCTGGTGAGCCTCAGGTCCTTCAGCACCGCGCGCCGGAACACCCACATGCCCGACTGCGAGTCCTTCACCGGCCGCCCGAAGAGCACGAACATGGCCAGGGTCAGCAGGTTGTTGCCCACCTGGTTGGCGAACGGCATGGCCTTGGGGTCGGCCAGCGGGAAGCGGCAGCCGGAGATGAAGTCCAGCTCCCGGTCCACCAGGTGCTCGGCCAGCGGCTGGATGGCGTCGGAGGGGTAGCTGCCGTCGCCGTCCAGGGTGGCGATGATGTCGCCGGTGGCCGCGGGCAGCCCCGCCTTGTACGCGGCGCCGTAGCCGGGCCGGGGCTCGAACACCACCCGGGCGCCCAGGGAGCGCGCCACCTCGCCGGTGCGGTCGGTGGAGTTGTTGTCCACCACCACCACCTCGTCCACGTAGCCCGGCATGCCGGTGAGGACGTGGCGCACCCCGTCCTCCTCGTTGTAGCAGGGGATCACCACGCTGATCTTCTGGCCTCGGATCATGGTGCCTCCGGGAGTCTGAGACGCTCCGCCACCCACCGGTCCTCGCGGTGCACTTCCTGGAAACAGGCCTGCGGGGGGGCATCCCCCGCCGGCGACAGCCGGTACACGGGCCGGTGCAGGGCCGCCAGGAACCGCTGCTCGGCCGGGCCCAGGCCGGCGCCGAAGGCGGCGTCCACGGCGCGCCGCCGGGCGTCCATCTCGGCGGGCGGATAGTGCCACGCCGCGGCGTACGCGGTCTGGCTCCACACCTGCGCCCGCTGGGCGCGCACCGGGGCCTGCACGCTGCCGGGGCGCACCAGCAGCACCGCGTCCGACGGGGTGTGGTCCCGAATCCACCGGTACACGCGGACCTGGGCCGGCCCGGGGGGCGGCGGCAGCGGCTCGAAGGCGGACCGGCCGTGCGACACGAGCAGGCTCCCCAGCTGGAACGCCGGGGTGGGCACGAACACACACGCCAGCAGCGCCACCCGCAAGGCGGGTTGTGCCGGCAGCCAGCCCAGCGCCAGCCGCCGCAGCGGGGCGGCGGCCAGCGCCGCCAGCAACAGCAGCCCCAGGTGCAGGAACTTGCCCTCGTTGTGGCCCGCATCGTAATAGAGCGAGCAGCCCATGCCCACGGTCATCGCGGTCAGCAGCAGCACCACCCGCCCCGGGACGCCCGCGCGCCAGGCGGTGCGCACCCCGCGCGCCGCCAGCACCAGCAGCACCCCGGCCACCCAGGCGGTGGTCCACATCATGGGCCCGTTGACGCTGAACTGCGGGAGCCCGCCTCCCGACTTCCCCTGGGTGATGGCCCGCAGGTAGGGGTACACCACCGCCAGCCCCGCGGCCATGAACAGGCCCAGCACCACCGCACGGGCCAGCCCCGCGCGCGAGGGCGAGACCAGCCAGGCCAGGCCCAGGGTCACTGCCGCGCCCACGTAGACGGTCATCCCGACGATCGGGTGCGCCAGCAGGATCGCGGCCGACAGCCCGCCCAGGAGCGCCGCCTCGCGCCACCGGCCGGCCGGGGTGTAGTCCGCCAGGCTCACGCACCACCACACGAACATCGCCAGGCCCCAGGAGAAGGCCGTCCCGACCAGGAACTTGTCCATGGAGAAGGCCAGCGGGTTCGAGGCGTAGCGCCAGGTCAGCAGGGACAGGGAGTGGTCGGGCAGGAACCGGCCCACCGCGTCCCCCCAGTGCCAGTGCCCCCGCCACAGGCGCACCAGGATCCAGCCCCAGCCGAACGGGTTCGCGCCCAGCGCCAGCAGCCACGGAGCCCACTGGGCCTCGGCGTGGGAGGCCCCCGCGCGGCGGGCCAGGGTGTAGGCCCCCGCCAGGGCGATCGCGAAGTAGGCCGAGTTGAACAGCCACATGGCGGTGAACGGGGCCATCCGCGCCACCGAGTCGTAGGCCGCCAGGATCAGGTGGAAGAACCAGAAGTACTGCAGCGGCAGCCCGGCGTAGTACGGGTCCTGGGGCGGCAGCGGCAGGTTGCGCACCTGGAAGGTGACGGCCGCGTGGAACCAGGCGTCGGAGCGCTCCAGGAGGTAGGAGTTGAGGAGCGGCGGGAGCAGCACCAGCGGCAGCAGCCACGCGCAGCGCCGCAGCACGTCGCGCTCCTCCGGCCCGGGCCCCGCGGGCAGGGCGCGCCAGCGCGCCAGCGCCAGGACGCCCCACACCGCCAGCGCCACCAACCCCGCGGGCAGGCTGGCGAGCCCCGCCGCCCGCAGCGGCAGGAGCGTCACCCCCAGCACCACCGGCGAGAGCGCCGCCCCCAGGCCGTAGCGCCGCAGCGCACCCGCCCCCGGGATCCAGGAGGCCAGCGCCAGCGCCGGCGCCAGGTACAGCGCCCCGCCCAGCACCAGCTCACGCACCCAGTTCAATCCCGGTGCTCCTCCCGCCGCAGCTGCTCCAGCGCCAGGGCCCGCGCCAGGTCGCGGTTCTCCTGCTCCAGCCGGCTGAGCTTCATGCTCTGCTGCAGCAGGCTCAGGAACACGAACACGAACCCGAAGAAGAAGATGGTCGAGGTGTCGTACACCGCGCCGAACAGCCGGGTGATCGTGTGCAGCGCGTTGCGCCAGAAGGCCAGCACGGTGATGGCCACGGTGGCCATCAGCCACAGCACGCTGAACTCCTCGGTCAGCTTCCGGCGCCGGACCAGGTTGAGGACGTACACCGCCAGCAGCAGCGCGGTGGCGCCGGCCACCAGCTGCGGGGTGCGGGACAAGGTCGGGGCTGCGGCGGGCACGCTCATGAGCTCTTCCTCCCCTGCCGCTTGACGCGCAAGGCCACGAAGATGGACGCCAGCAGGTTCTTGTAGGGGTAGTACAGGGATTTCCCGAGGGTGTAGAAGCTGCGCCCGTGCTCCCGGGCGCGCATCTCCACCGGGACCTCCACGATCCGGAACCCGGAGCGCGCCAGGTGGATCAGGAAGGGCGCGTCCGGGAAGTCATGGGGCAGGTCGCGCACGCAGTGGCGCATGACCTCGCGCGAGTAGGCGCGGTAGCCGGAGGTGGTGTCGCGGATGCTGCACCCGGCGAGCCAGGTGGTGAGGAGCGAAAACACCACCATCCCCGCGCGCCGCAGCACCGGCGCCCGGTAGGAGGTCCGGGCCACGTAGCGCGAGCCGATGGCCACATCCGCCTCGCCGCGCGCCACCGGGCCGGCCACGTCGCCCAAGTAGCGCGGGTCGTGCTGGCCGTCCCCGTCCACGTTGACCGCCAGGTCGAAGCCGCGGCCCAGCGCGTACAGGAAGCCGGTGCCGACGGCCGCGCCCGCGCCCAGGTTGACCGGGTGGGACGCCACCGTGACCCCCAGCCGCCGCGCCACCTCCCGGGTGTCGTCGGCGGAACAGTCGTCGACGACCAGGATGGGGGCCCCGGGCGCGGCCGCCCGGATCTCCGGGATCACCCGCGGCAGGCTCTCCGCCTCGTCGTAGGCCGGCACGGTCACCAGGATCCTGGACCAGTCCATCACGCGCGCGCCTCCCGGAACAGCAGCCGCAGCCACAGCCCCCGCAGCGGCAGCCGGAGCTTCTCGAGCAGCACCCGCTCCTCCTCGCCCAGCAGCCGGAGCAGGCGGATGGCCAGCACCGAAACCACCATGGCCACCGCGCTCAGCGCCAGCAGCCCCTGTAGGGAGCGCACCCGCGAGGTGGCCAGCGCCAGCACCGCCAGGGGCGCGGCCGCCAGGTAGGCCCGCAAGATGAACCCCCACGGCAGGCCCACCTGGGGCAGGAACCGCCGCACCATGGTGTAGTACAGGAACGGCGAGCCCAGGATCACCACCCCCACCGGCACCATCGCCCCCCACATCCCGTAGCGCGGGATGAGCAGGAAGTCCAGGCCCACGATGAACGCCGCGTTCCCCAGGTTGATGATCAGGTTGATCCAGGTCTTCTCCATCACGTACAGGCACAGCGACAGCGGCATGGACAGGTAGGTGACCGCGAAGAGCAGGAAGAAGCCCGCGCACAGCGGCCCGGCGGGCGCCCAGGCCGCCCCGTACACGCCGACCATGGCCCGGCTGGCCAGCGCCGCCCCCCATACCGAGATCGGAGCGGCCAGGAAGTACAGCAGCTTGTAGTAGGCCCGCACCGCCCGCGGCAGGGCGTGCGGGTCGCGCGCGTACACCTCCGAGAAGCTGGCCATCATCAGCGGCCAGATGGCCGCGGGCACGAAGTCCAGGAACTGCTGCGGGATGGTGTAGGCGCGGTCGAAGAAGCCCACCTGCTCCACCGGGCAGAACGCCCCCAGGATGAGGGTCTCGGACTGGCGCCAGGTGATGAGGTTCAGCAGGCTGATGGCGGCGAAGGGCAGCGAGTAGCGCACCACCCGGCTGATCTCGAGCGCCTCGCCGGCCGAGGCGGCCAGCTCCAGGAAGCGCCGGGAGTCGAGCGCCAGGAACAGCCCGATCCCCAGGTTCGACAGCCCTGCGGCCAGCAGCACCCCGGCCGCGCCGTAGCCATGCCGGAGCGCCACCCAGGCCATCGCCAGGTACGCCGCCGAGCCCAGCACCTGGGCCGCCGAGAGGTCCCGCAGCTCGTACCAGGAGGTCAGCACCTGGGTCCAGGTGGTGACGAACAGGTCCACCAGCATCAGCCCGGTGGCCAGCATCAGCAGCCCGCCCACCGGCCGCCCCCACACCTCCTGCACCTGGGTGCGGAACACCACCGTGGCCGCGAACATCACCGCCCAGATGGTGAACTGCACCGCCAGGGTCAACAGCACCAGCCGGCGCGCACCGCGGGAGTTGCCGGAGACCCGCAGCTCCGGCAGGTAGCGCAACAGCGCCTGGGTCAGGCCCATCCAGCACAGCACCGTCAGGAAGCCGACGATGGTGCGGGTGAGGCTGTAGTAGCCGTAGTTGTCCTTGCCCAGCAGCCGCACCACCAGGACCGAGTTGACGGCCAGGAGCACGCCGCGCAGCGCCTTCGCCAGCACGCTCCAGGAAAGCGCGCCGCCCACGCGGCCGTAGCCTTCGGGCGGCCTGCTGCGGAGCTGGGCATCGACGTTCGTGGACATGCCGACCATTCTGGCAGGAGAGGCAGGCAGGCGCCACCGGGCAGCTCGACCGCCCGGAAGCCGGGATCAGATGCGCTTGTACAGGGCTTCCGGGATCACGTACCGGCGACGGTTGAGGACCACGCCCAGCACCGGCGCCTCGCTCTGGCGCAGCTCCTCGACCGCCTTCAGGCAGATTTCCCGGCGCGTGCTGGAGGCGTGCACCACCAGCAGCACGCCGTCCATCGCCCGCGCCAGGTAGCGGGTCAGGGGCGTCTGCAGGACCGAGCCGCAGTCGAACAGCACGTAGTCGAACTGCTGCGCCACCAGCCGCACCCCCTCCACCAGCAGCTCGGCGAGCTGGGCGGGGCTGACCAAGGCGCGGCTTCCGAACGGCAGCACGTGCAGGCCGGGGAGCGGCGTGGGGCGGATGGCCGAGGCGGCCTGGTCGGGCCGGCTCAGGTCGGACCAGCCCGGGGCGCCCGGCTCGGCCCACAGCCGGGAGAGCTGATGCGACTCGCTGTCGGCGTCCACCAGCAGCACCCGCAGCCGCGCATCGCTCACCAGGGTGCGGGCGAAGCCCAGCAGGGTGGTGGTGACCCCCTCGCCGGGGACCGAACTCAGCACCCCCAGGGCGAAGCGCGTGCGGTCCGGCAGGCTGGCCTCCAGCACCCGGCGCACGCCCGAGAGCTCCTTCAGCAGCTCGGGCGGGACCACGCCCCAGGCCGTCGGCGGGACTTCCCCACCCACCGCGGCGGGCGCCGCGCCGGCGGCGGCCGGCGCGCCCGCCGCGCCCGGCTCCGGGCCCGCCAGGCCCTGGCGCTCCCGCTCCGCCTTCTTCAACGCGTCGTAGATGCGGCTCATGCCACCCCCGCGGGCGGCGATGGCGAGGGCGCCGGCTCGGGGCTGGGACCCACCCGGCCCAGCTCCCGCCAGGCCTCCAGCACCAGCGCGTGGTCCAGCTCGTCCTTGGCGTCCACGTACCCCAGCAGCAGCATGCGGTCCGCGATCATGTTGATGAGGCGGGGAATCCCGCCGGTGTAGCGGTGCACGTCCGCCCCGGTGCCCGGGGCGACCCGCACGCGCGAGTTCCCGGCCACCCGGAGCCGGTTCTCCAGGTACGGCCCCACGTCCTCCGGCGGCAGCGGCTGCAGCCGCGCGATGCCCGGCACGCGCTGGCGCAGCTGGCGCAGATCCTGGCTCTCCAGCATGGTCAGCAGCTCGGGCTGGCCCAGCAGCACGATCTGCAGCAGCTTCTCCCGGCTGGTCTCCAGGTTGCTGAGCATCCGCAGCTCCTCCAGCACCGTGCGCGACAGGTTCTGGGCCTCGTCCACGATCAGCACCACCTGCCGCCCCTGCTGCAGCTTCTCCAGCAGGAACTCGTTGAACGCGATCAGCAGCCCGGCCTTGTCCAGCCCCCGGGTCCGGATCCCCAGGTCGTGCATCGCCAGGATCAGCAGCTGCTTCATGCTGACCTTGGTGGTCAGCACGAAGCTCAGGCTCACGCGCTCCTGCAGCCGCTCCACCACCGCGCGGGCCAGGGTGGTCTTGCCGGTGCCCGCCTCCCCCACCACCACCAGGAACCCCTTGCCGTCGGCCAGCCCGTAGGTGAGGTAGGCCAACGCGTCCCGGTGCGCCGCCGAGAGGTACAGGAAGCGCGGGTCGGGGGTCAGGCTGAAGGGCTTCTCGGTCAGCCCGTAGTACCGCTCGTACACGCCTACTTGATCTCCCGCACCGACGCCAGGACCGGCAGCCCCAGGATGTCCTCGACGTCGCGCACGCCCTTCAAGGAGTGGTCCAGGCTGTCCAGCAGGAACGCCAGCCCGATGCCCGCGGCCAGCGACAGCAGCGGGGCCAGCGCGATGCGCACGTAGTCGTACTTGTTGAGCCGCATCGGCGGGCCCGCGGGCACCAGCAGGCTGGCGGTCCAGTCGGGGCTCGCCGCGCCGGCCATCAGCGCCTGGGCCTGCCGCTCCCGGGTCTCCTTGTACAGCTCGTCGGTGATCTGGATCATGTTCTCCAGCTCTTCCAGGCGGACCTGGGCGGCCGGGTAGCTGGTCAGCTGCTGCTGCAGCGCGGTGACCGCGCTCTGGAGCTGCCGCTCCTGGGCCCGCACCACCTCCAGCCCCTGCTGCTCCAGCAGGAGGTGGTTGTGGGACTGCCGGCGCACCTGCTGCTCCACCTGCGCGATCTGGTCCCGGATCGCCAGCACCGAGGGGTGCGTCTCGGAGTACTTCCCGCGCAGCTCCTCCAGCTTCACCCGGCGCTCCTCGAGCGTCTTCTGCATGTCCACGACCAGGTTGGCGTCGCCGGCAGCCACGCTGGGCATGAACGGCAGGTCCACGCTCGGGTCCTTGAACAGCTCCTGCTGGGCCTTCAGCTCCGTCTCCATCGCCACGCGCTTCACCCGGACGTCGGCCAGGGCGGTCTGCTGGCTGAGCAGCAGCTGCATCACGTTCCGGCGGGTCTCCTCCGGCTCCACGCTGTTCTGCCCCGCCAGCAGCTCCTCCTTCATCCGCCGCAGGTTCTGCAGCTGGGCGTAGAGGGAGTCCGTCTGGTGGGTGAAGAAGGCGGCCATGTTGGGGATGGAGAACGCCCGCCGGTGGTACTCCATGAACGCCTGGGTCAGCGCGTCGGCGGCCGGGGCGCACGCGCCCGCGTCGGTGCTCTCGTAGGTGATGTCCACCACGTTGGACTCGCCCACCACGGCGGCCGAGGCCCCCGCCGGGTCCAGGCGCACGCGCCGCCCGGGCTCCTGGTTCAGGATCTGCTGGGCGCGCCGCAGCACCGCCACGCTCTTGGCGATCTCCACCTGCGAGGCCAGCTCCTCCTCCCGCGGCAGGACCGTGACGTGTGGCTCCAGGCCGCTCTCGGGCGAGCCGCGCTTGAGCAGCAACCGCGACGAGGAGCTGAACCGCGGCGGCTCGCTCAGGGTGATCGAGGCGGCCACCACCAGGGCCACCACCGGCAGCGTGATCACCACCCAGCGGTGGCGGAACACCACGGTGAGGAAGTCCCGCGGGGTGGTCCGGCGGGTCGCGGCCGGAACCGGAAGGGCGGACGTGTCCATGCCGCTCATGGCGCGGAGGTCCCGGTGGCCTGGCTTGGCCGGTTGCTGTTGGGGTTGAAGAAGAAGCGGTCCGGCTGGACGATTTCCCAGCCGCGCAGATAGCCGCCGGTCACCGGCATCACGATGCCGTTGATGTACTGGTCCACGAACAGGTCCAGCTTCCCGATGAAGGACCGCGGCACGTACACGATGTCGGTGGGCACCAGGGCCACGTCCGGGGCGTCCGGACGCCCCTCGAGGATCCGCGCCACGTTCACCCGGCGGGCCACCACCTGGTGGCCCGGGCCCCGGCGCAGCAGCACCACGCTCTTGAGCGTCCCGCTGGTCTTGACCCCGCCGGACTTGGCGATCAGCTGCAGGAGGCTCATGGACCCGGGGATCTCGGTGGCGCCGGGCGAGGGCACCTCGCCCATGATGTAGACCTGGTTGGCGGCCACCTTCTTCACCCCCACGGTGACCACCGGGTGGCGGTAGTACGTGGCGTAGACGCCGGTCATCACCGAGTCCAGCTCGGCCGTGGTGCGGCCGGCGGCGCGCACTTCCTGCAACATCGGCGGGGTGATCATCCCGTCGGGCCGGACCACCACCGAGGTGGAGAGTTCGCGGTCCACCGGCATGTCAATGGTCAGCTCGTCGCCCACCCCGATGCGGTAGCCCTCGCCGCCCGCCGGCACCAGCGTCGGAACCTCCACCACGACCTCGGCCGGACCCACCTCTCCGGGCTTCCCGGGCGGGGCGGGCGGCCGCGCCACCGGGGCGGAGGGCGGCGGGACGGGGGTCTGGGCGGCCGGCCCGCGGACGGTCTCGGTGTCGGGCGGAGCGGGCGCCTCCTCCGGGCGGGCGCCGGCCCAGCGGGGGGAAGCGGCGCTGCCGCACCCCTGGAGGGCGAGCGCCAGGAGGGCACACGAAGCCCACCACGCGCCACCGGAGGCGCGGGCGGGCCAGGGGGAACGTCGAGTCCGGAGGTGTCTCATTCGATTCCCGAGCTACGGTCTTGAGTCGGCGGCGTCAACGGCGGGGCCGGCCGGCACAACCGACCGGCATAGTCCGCCCCTGGCGGCATTTGTCGTCTTCAGTCCTGATCACCGTAGCCAGAGGTCGTTCCGAGGTCTCCTAGGATGTCGGGCCGGGGCTCCGCCGAACGCCCCCCGGGCGGCTGGCCCGAGGCTGCCCTCAGCGGCGGAAGTCCGCACCGGTTACGGTCTTCCAAGGCATCGGCAGAGCCCGTCTGCTGCTGAACCCGAATCGACTGTGGGGGGCCGACGTGGGGTCGATCTCGCCGCGGGTTTCTGGCCCGCGGCCGGGTGCATGGGCCGCCCCAAGGCTGCCTGAAGCATAACCATGCCCGGATTAGCCTAACAGCACTCCCCCCAAACGTCAAGCCCCGTGACGCCAAACTCCGTGTGGCACTGTAAGTTTGCGATTATTTCGGTCGCTCCCAGGAGCCCAATTCGGCCCGGATGAGCCCGCCCAGCAGCGGCACCAGGATTTCGTGCGGGCCCAGGAGCTGGAATCCCCGGCCCCCGCACTCCTGGGCCGGGCGCTCCAGGAGGTTCACCCGGGTCCGGTAGTGCGCCTGGAAGTCCATGTTGACCAGAGTCATGCCCTCGGTGTGCCCGCCCGCGTTGCGGGCCATGGTGAGGGCCTTCAGGAACACCTCGGGCAGCACCACCGCGGAGCCCAGGTTGAACACCACCCCGCCGGCCGCGCCGCACAGGAACTGGGCCAGGATGTCCAGGTCGCGGAGCGAGGTGGCCCCCAAGGCCGCCCCGTCCGCCTTGGGATGCTGGTGGATGATGTCGGTGCCCAGCGCCACGTGCACCGTCGCCGGCAGTCCCAGCTCCCAGGCGGTCGCCAGCAGGCTGTGCTCGCAGAACGGCGCGCGGCGCTCCAGCAGGTCGCGGCCCAGTCCCTCACCCAGGCCCAGGCCGTCGCGCTGGGCCCGCCCGGCGGCCGCGTTCATCCAGCTCCCCAGCTCCTCCCACATCCCGAAGGTGCCCGTGCGCAGCCCTTCCCCCACGTCCTCGGACGTGTCTCCGAAACAGGCCAGCTCGTAGTCGTGGATGGCGGTGGCCCCGTTCATGCCGAAGGCCCGCACCACGCCCCGGCGGGCCAGATCCACCAGGATCGGGCCGCAGCCGGTCTTGACCACGTGGGCGCCCAGCAGCACCAGCACCGGCCGTCCGGCCCGGCAGGCCTCGCCCACCGCGCGCACCACCGCGCGCAGGTCCCGCGCCGCCAGCACGTCGGGCAGGCAGTCCAGCAGCTCCGCCAGCGGCCGGGCCGGGTCCGGGATGCGCCCGGCCCCTTCCAGGTGGAAGCGCCGCTCCACCCCCGCGCGGCTGCGGGTGGTCAGGCGGGCGCGGTCCAGCGGCCGGGGCCGTTCCATCACCCGCACTCCGAGCGGCGGCCGGGCCCGCGCATCACGGCGTCGCCCCGTCCCGCACCGAGACCAGGTCGGCGGTGATCGCGCCCAGCGGCAGCTTGCTGCGCATGCGCACCGGCAGGTGGCGCTCGTCGGTGCTGATCCACAGCAGGATGCGCCCGCGGTGCCGGAAGATGCCGCCGCGGTCCACCCGCGGCTCGACCTTGAAGCACTCGAACTCGCCGGCGTCGGTCTTGACCGTCTCGCGCCCGTACACGCGCACCTGCATCGGGTAGGTCACCTTGTTGGAGTGGGTCTCGAGGTAGAAGACGGTGTTGTCGTGCAGATCCAGGCACCGCGCCACGTAGAACGCGGACAGGTCGTCCTGCACCGGCCCGGGGATGCTCAGGGTGTCGCCCGACGCGTAGCGGGCCAGGCCGGAGGCGTAATCGAAGCGGATGTCCTGCTCCTGGTGGTAGCTGCCCTCGTGCAGCCGCTTCTCCAGCCGCCGGCTCATGAGCCCGGCCGAGTCCAGCGCCGACTCCACCCGGTCGTTCACGTCGTAGATCTTGCCGAACAGCCCGCCTGAGCGGGCCTGGCTGCGCAGCCGGAAGCACCGCTGCCCGTCCACCACGTCCGCGCCCAGGATCTGCAGCCGCGACTCGCCCGCGTAGATCACGCCGTAGTGGACCTCGAAGCCCAGGTCCTCCCCCGCGTGCAGCGGCCCCGGCCGGCGGGCCGAGGCCAGCGTCGCCCGGGCCTGCTCGCTGAAGCGGGCCAGCCCGACCGAATCGGGCAGCGCTCCCGCCTCCTCGTCCTCGCCCCCGGCGCCCAACGCCGCCAGCGAGGACAGCACCACCGCGGCCGCCAGCGCCGCAGCCGCCAGGGTGCGGCCCCCCACCCCCCGCCTCAGGAGTTCGGCCAAGCCACACCCTCCGGGAAGCGCTCCGCCAGGCCGGCCAGGACGTCCGGGTACTTGTAGCCGCTGCCGGTCAGGAACAGCACCGTCTCGGAGTCCTCCTCGAGGAAGCCCGCGCGCCGCAGGCGGTAGGCCGCCGCGACCGCCGCCCCGTCCTCGGGCGCCGGGTAGATTCCCTCCAGGCGCGCCAGCAGCAGCGTCCCGAACAGCAGCTCCTCGTCGGTCACGCTCACCGCGGTGCCCGCGCTCTCGCGCAGCGCCCGCAGCATCAACCGGTCCCCCACCGCGGAGGGAACCCGCAGCCCGGCCGCGACCGTGTGCGGGTGCTCCGCCGGGGCGGCCCGCTCCGCGCCGGCGTGGAAGGCCCGCACCACCGGCGCGCAGCCCTCCGCCTGCACCGTGATCATCCGCGGCCGCGGCGGCCCGGCCAAGCCCAGCTCCTGCAGCTCCGCGAACGCCTTCCACATCCCCACCAGCCCGGTCCCGCCGCCGGTAGGATAGATGATGTTCCCCGGCAGGCGCCATCCCAGCTGCTGGGCCAGCTCGTAGCCCATGGTCTTCTTGCCCTCCAGGCGGTACGGCTCCTTGAGGGTCGAGACGTCGAACCAGCCTTCCTTCTCGCGCACCGCCGCGAGCGCCCGCCCGCAGTCGGTGATCACGCCGTCCACCAGCACCACCTCGGCCCCGAACGCGCGGCACTCCTCCGGGAACAGCGCCGGGACGTCGCGCGGCAGATACACCCGCGCGGTCAGCCCGCCGCGCGCCGCGTACGCGCACAGCGCGCTGGCGGCGTTCCCGGCCGAGGGCAGCGCCAGCCGGGAGGCACCCAGCTCCCGCGCGCGGCTCACCGCCACCGCCAGCCCGCGGGCCTTGAACGAGCCGGTGGGGTTGCCCGTCTCGTCCTTCAGCAGCAGCCGCGAAAGGCCCAGCCGGGCCCCCAGGCGGGGCGCCGGCCGGAGCGGCGTGCCGCCCTCGCCCAGGTCCAAGACGTGGGCCGGATCCCGCACCGGCAGCACCTCGCTCCAGCGCCACAGCCCGGGCGGGCGGGTGGCCGAGCCGGCGCGGTCCAGGGTGCGGCGGGCGCGGGCCAGGTCGTAGCGCGCCAGCAGCGGGGAGCCGCACGTGCACAGCCCGTGCAGGCGGTCGGGCGGCAGCTGGGTGCCGCACTCGGGGCACTCCAGCCGGGCAAGGCAGGACTCGGGAGTCGGGGACCCGGCGCTCAAGGCTGGCGCCCGTTCCACGCCAGGTCGCGGCACGGGCCGAGCGCCGCCACCAGCGTGCGCTCCGGGTCCAGCAGCCCCGCCGCCATCCGCAGCACGTCCGGCTCGTGCACCGCTTCGATGGCCCCCAGCAGCTCCTCGACCGGCACCCGCCGGCCGTAGGCCATCTCGGCCCGGGCCAGCTGGCTCATGCGGTTGCTCATGCTCTCCAGCCCCAGCAGCAGTCCGCCCTTGAGCTGCTCCCGGGCGCTGTCCAGCTCTCCCGGCCGCAGCCCCTCCGCCAGCAGCCCGCGGTATTCGCCCACCAGCACGTCCAGGGCCCGCTGGGTCTCGCCCGGCGAGCAGCCCAGGGCCGAGCCGAACACGCCCGCGTCGCGGTGCAGGTCGGTGAAGCTGTACACCGAGTAACTCAGCCCCTCGCGCTCGCGGATGGCCTGGAACAGGCGCGAACTCATGCCCCCGCCCAGCAGGGTGGACAGCAGGTTCACCGCGAAGCGATCCGGGTCCCGGTAGGACACGGTGCGCTGTCCCAGCACCACGTGCTCCTGGGACAGGTCCTTGATCGCCGGGCGCAGTCCGCGGGGCGGCTCGGGCAGCAGGTCCACGCGGCGCGGGGGCGGGCCGCCGGGTGCGACCACGTGGCGGTCCACCAGCGCCAGCAGCTCGTCGGGATCCAGCGCGCCGGCCACCGCGACCACCATGTTCGGCGCGGTGTAGTGGGCCCGGAACCACTCCCGGATCACCTCGGGGGTGAGCGCCTGGATGCTCGACTCGGTGCCCAGGATGGGGCGGCCCAGCGGATGGCCCTGCCACAGCTGGCCGGAGAAGCTCTCGTGGACCACGTCCTCGGGGTTGTCCTCGAAGGACCGGATCTCGTCCACGATGACCTTCTTCTCCTTGTCCACCTCCTCGGCCGTGAGCAGCGGGTGGCAGGTCAGGTCGGCCAGCACGTCCACCGCCAGCGGCAGGTGCTCGGACAGCACCCGGGCATAGAAGCAGGTGGCCTCGCGCCCGGTGAAGGCGTCCAGCTCCCCGCCCACCGACTCCAGGGCGCGGGCGATCTCGTAGGTGTCGCGGCGTTCGGTGCCCTTGAAGACCAGGTGTTCGACGAAGTGGGCGATGCCGGCCACCGGGTCGGCCTCGTCGCGCGTGCCGGTCCGGACCCACAGCCCGATGGCCAGGGAGGACACGGTGGGCACGGTCTCGAGCACCACGGTGAGCCCGGAGGGCAGCACGTGGCGCTCCCAGGAGCTTTCCAGATCGGTGGGCCACGGCCGGGCCCGGGCTTTGGGATCGAGGTCCATGGATGGCGGTCCGATCGGGGGATGCACGAGTGGGCCATGGGAACTTCGCCGGCCCCGCCGGCCCGGTCCCGGGTCGGCCGGCGGGGAGCGCCTCCCCGCCGGCCCCACCGCGGCCGGAAGACCCGGGGCGGGAGCCGGCCCCGCCCCGAGCGTGGTCACTTGCGCGGGGCGCCCGCCTCGGCCAGCTCGGCCAGGGCCTGCTTGCGGGAGAGCTTGATCTTGCCCTCCTTGTCGATGCCGATGACCTTCACCAGCATCTTGTCGCCCTCCGCGCACACGTCTTCGACCCGCGCCACCCGGTGCGGCTCCAGCTCCGAGATGTGCACCAGGCCGTCCTTGCCCGGCACGATCTCGACGAAGGCGCCGAAGGTGGTGATGCGCCGCACCGTGCCGGTGAACACCTTCCCGATCTCGGGGTCCTCGGTGATCGCCCGGATCATGGCCAGCGCGCTCTCTCCGCCCTTGCTGTCGTAGGAGGCGATCTTCACCGTGCCGTCGTCCTCGATGTCGATCTGGGCGCCGGTCTGCTCGGTGATGCGCTTGATCACCTTGCCGCCCGAGCCGATGACCTCGCGGATCTTCTCCGGGTCGATCTTGTGCACCAGGATGCGCGGCGCGTACACCGACAGCTCCTGGCGCGGCGACGCCAGCGTCTGCTCCATGATCCCCAGGATGTGCAGGCGCCCCTGGCGGGCCTGCTCCAGCGCCCGCTCGATGAGTTCGAACCCGATCCCGGCGATCTTGACGTCCATCTGGAAAGCGGTGACCCCGGCGCGCGTGCCGGTGACCTTGAAGTCCATGTCGCCTAGATGGTCCTCGACCCCCAGGATGTCCGACAGCACCGCCACCCGGTCCCCCTCCTTCACCAGCCCCATGGCGATGCCCGCCACCGGGGCCTTGATCGGGCAGCCCGCGTCCATCAGCGCCAGCGAGCTGCCGCACACGGTGGCCATGGAGGAGGACCCGTTGGACTCCAGGATCTCCGAGACCAGCCGGATGGTGTAGGGGAAGATCTCGTCGGCCGGAATCACCGGCTCGATGGCCCGCTCGGCCAGCGCCCCGTGCCCGATCTCGCGGCGCCCGGGGCCGCGCAGCGGCCGGACCTCGCCCACCGAGAAGGGCGGGAAGTTGTAGTGCAGCATGTAGCTCTTCCAGGACTGCCCTTCCAGCTCCTCCACCCGCTGCTCGTCCATGGAGGTGCCCAGGGTGCACACCGCCAGGGCCTGGGTCTGGCCCCGGGTGAACAGGGCCGAGCCGTGGGTGCGCGGCAGCACCCCCACCTCGCAGGTGATCGGCCGGATGGTCCGCGCGTCCCGCCCGTCGGCGCGGCGGTCCTCCTCCAGGATCGCCCGGCGCAGCTCCTCGCGCTCCAGTTCCTCCACCCGCACCGGAATCTGCGGCGCCAGGTCCGGGTAGGCCTCGGCCAGCGCCGCAGTGGCCTCCTCGGTGATGCGCGACATCTCCTTCTCGCGGTCTTCCTTGAGCGCGATCCGCCCCGCCGCCCGGACCGCCTCGGCGCACCGGGCCCGGATGTCGGCCTCCAGCGCGGACGTGTCCGGCACGTCGGGGATGGACCGCTTGGGCTTGCCGGCCGCCTCGCGCAGCCGGTGCTGCAGGTCGATGACCGGCTGGGCCTCCTGGAAGCCCAGGCGCATCGCCTGGAGCATGACCTCCTCGCCGACCTCGCGGCAGCCGCCCTCGACCATGATGATGTTCTCGCGGGTGGCGGCCACCACCACGTCCAGCTCGCTCTCCTCCAGCTGGGCGAAGGTTGGGTTGACGATCAGCTCCCCGTTCACCCGGCCGATGCGCACCGCGCCCACCGGCTCCGGGAACGGGATGTCCGAGACCATGATCGCGGCGGAGGCCCCGATCAGCCCCAGGACGTCCGAGTCGTTCTCCTGGTCCGAGGACAGGACGGTGGCGAAGATCTGGATTTCGTAGTTGAAGGCCTTGTCGAACAGGGGACGCAGCGGGCGGTCAATCAGGCGGGAGGAGAGGATCTCCTTCTCGGTAGGTCGGCCTTCGCGCTTGAAGAAGCCGCCGGGGATCTTGCCCGCGGCGTAGGTCTTCTCCCGGTACTCGACGGTCAGCGGGAAGAAGTCCCGGGTGGAGGGGGTCTTGTCCGCCACCACCGCGGCCAGCACCACGGTCTCCCCGAACTGGACGGTCACCGACCCGGAAGCCTGCTTGGCCATCCGGCCGGTCTCGAGGGTCAGCGTGCGGCCGCCGACCTCGATGGACATCTTGTGATCCATGGAATCCTCCTGGTGCAGCGGTGCCCGGGGAGCCCCTCACCCGCTGGCCAGTAGCCCTCGCACAGCAACCGGGCGGATCACGCCGGGAGCACCGGGGATCCTGGAATGGGTCGCTGCGCCGGGGCCTCCGGCCAATTGGCTGCGGCTCCTACGCGTCGGTCCCCGGCCGGGACTTTCCCGGCCGGGGATCCGATGGAGGCACTGCCTACTTGCGAAGTCCCAGCTCTTTGACGATGGAACGGTAACGCTCGACTCGGGTTGCCTTCAGGTAATCCAGAAGCCGCCGGCGTTGACCCACCATCCGGAGCAGCCCACGGCGAGAGCTGTGGTCGCGCTTGTGCACGCGAAAGTGCTCCGTCAGGTACTTGATCTTCTCGGTCAGAAGCGCGATCTGAACTTCGGGCGATCCGGAATCCATCTCGTGGATCTTGAACTGCCCGATCACCTCGCGCTTCTTCTCCTTACTCAGAGTCATCTGCGAGTCTCACCTCCCGGGTGCAGTGTGTGCGGGAGGCGCCACACGCCGGTGCAGCAGCCTGATCCCGCTTAGACAACACATGCTAGCAAATTCCTTTCCAACAGCAAGGCCTATCCTGCTCCGGGCTGCGGCGGGCCCTCCCGAGCCAGGGTCTGGCGGGCCCAATCCTCGTCCAGACGCATCTGCTCCACCAGGTCGTCGGAGCTGTGAAAGCGCTGCTGCCCGCGCTGGAACTTCATCCATTCCAATAAGATCCACTGATCGCGCAGATCCCCGTGGAAGTCCAGCAGGTACAGCTCCAGCACCCGCTCGCCGGGCCCGAAGGTGGGCTGCGTCCCCAGGCTCACCAGGCCCGCCCGCTCCCCGAAGCTGCCCCGCGCCCACCCCAGGTAGACCCCGTCGGCCGGCAGGTACACCGGCTCCGCGGGCTCCAGGTTCGCGGTCGGGAAGCCCAGCATCGCGCCCACCCCCCGTCCAACTCCCACCCGGCCGCTGGTGCTGAAGGGCCGCCCCAGCAGCCCCGCCACCTCCGCCACCCGGCCCTCGTCCAGGAGGTGACGCACCCGGGAGCTGCTCACCCGCCCGGCGGCATCGCTCACCGCCTCCACCTGCTCCACTTCGAACCCGTGCTCGCGGCCCAGCTCGCGCAGCCGGGCCGGGGTGCCTTCCCGGTTCCGCCCCAGGCCGAAGTCGGGGCCCACCACCAGCAGCTCGGTGGCCAGGCGCCCGACCAGGTAGTGGCGCACGAAGGCCTCGGCCGAGGTCTCGCGCAGCCCGCGATCGAACTTGAGGACCCGGAACTCCTGCGCGCCCCAGGCCGCCAGGAGTTCCGCCTGCACCCGCAGCGGGGTGAGCGGCGGGCGGGCCGGGGCGTGCCCCAGGACCACGTCCGGGTGCGGGTCCAGGGTGACCACGGTGGGCACCAGCCCGCGGTGCTCCGCCGCCGACACCAGCCGGTCCACCATCGCCCGGTGGCCCAGGTGCAGCCCGTCGAACACCCCCAGCGTGACCGCGCGCCGCAGCGGGCTGGCCATCACGCCGGGCTCAGGCGGGTCGCCGCGCGCTGCAGCACGCGCCGCAGCCGCCCCCCGCCGGTCACGGGATCGGGCTCCGCCACCGCCAGCGGCTCGCGCGACCCGTCCACCAGGAGGAACCGCACTCCCTCCCCCTGGGGCACCGGGTCCAGCAGCTGATCGGGGCGCGGCGAGCGGCCGAAGCGCAGGTCCCCCAGATACTCCTCCCGCACCCGCACCGTGGGGGCGTCCCCGAACGCCCGGCGCAGCGGCACCAGCGCCGCGCGCAGCGCCTCGCGCTGCGCCGGCTGCTCGGCGGTGACGGCCAGAGCGTCCTCCACCCGGTACGGGCCCACCCGGGTGCGGCGGAGCGCCGCCAGGTGCGCCACCGTGCCCAGCGCGCACCCCAGATCCCGCGCCAGGGAGCGGATGTAGGTGCCGCGCCCGCAGCGCACCCGCAGGGTCAGGTCGGGCGGGGCGCACTCCAGCAGCTCCATCTCGTGCACCGTGACCCGCCGGCTCTTGAGGTCGAAGCTCTCCCCGCCGCGCGCCCGCTCGTAGGCCCGGACGCCGTCCACCTTGAGCGCGGAGTAGCGCGGAGGCACCTGTTCGAACTCGCCCCGGAAGGCGGCCAGGGCGGCCTCCACGCGCTCCGGCGTGAGCGGCGGCACCGGGGCGGTCTGGGTCACCGCGCCCTCGGCGTCCTCGGTCTCGGTGGCCGTCCCCAGGCGCACCACCGCCTGGTACACCTTCCCGGCCCCCATGAGGATCTCGGTCAGCTTGGTGCCCTCCCCGACCGCCACCAGCAGCAGCCCGGTGGCCATGGGATCGAGCGAGCCGGCGTGGCCGGCGTGCCGGCAGCGGGCCGTCCGGCGCACCTTCTCCACCACCTGGTGGGAGGTCAGCCCGGGCCCCTTGTCGACCAGCAGGATGCCGTCCATCTAGGAGGGCTCGTCGGTGCCGCCGTCGGGAGGGGCGCCCTCGCGCAGCAGCTGCTGGATGCGCTGGGCGTGCTCCAGCGAGTGGTCGGCCTTGAAGTGCAGCGCCGGCAGATTGCGGAGGTCCAGCCGGCGGGAGGCCAGCTCCCGCCACACGTACGGCGAGGCGCGGTTCAGGAGCGCCACCTTGGGCTCGAACTCCTCGGCCGGCCCCAGGAAGGACACGAACACGGTGGCATTCCGCAGGTCGGCGGCCACCTCCACGCGGGTCACCGTGACGAAACCCAGGCGCGGGTCGCGGACCCGCGTCTCCAGCACGTCGGCCACTTCCTGGCGCAGCAGGTCGGCCACCCGGGTGAGCCGGTTGCCCTTCATCAGCGGATGTCCCTCTCCAGCTCCAGGACCTCGGCGCGCGGATCGGACTCCAGCAAGCGGACCACCGCGTCCAGCTGCGCCGCCACGTGCGCGTGCTCCCCGCCCACCACCGCCACCGCCAGGGTCGCCCGCTGCCACCGGTCCTCGGGGTCCACCTCGGCCACCGAGGCGTTGTAGCGGCTGCGCACCCGCTCCTTGAGCGAACTCACCACCGCGCGCCGGTCCTTGAGGGAGCGCGAAGCAGGGATGAAGAACTGCACCTTGAGCGAGCCTACAAACATGATTTCGGGGAGCAGGAACGGCCCGGCCGGCGGGGCGGGCGGCGTCGGCCGATGCGGGGGATGCGCCCCCGGGCGCGCGGGCCGGCCCGGGCCCCGCCCGGCACGGCCGCCGGAGGGGCGCCCGGCGGGGCGGAGCCGCCCCGCCGCCGGCCCTAGGCCAGCGTCCTCGCGACCTCCTCCAGCTCGTAGGCCTCGATCACGTCCCCCTCGCGGTAGTCGCCGAAACCGTCCAGGGTGATGCCGCACTCGAAGCCCGCGGCCACCTCCTTCACGTCCTCCTTGAAGCGCTTGAGCGTGCCGATGCGGCCGTCGAAGGCCACCTCGCCGGCGCGCAGCAGGCGGGCCCGGGCGCCGCGCGGGATGTTGCCGCTGGCCACGTAGCAGCCCGCCACCGTGCCGGCCTTGGACAGCTTGAAGACGTTCCGGATCTCGGCCTTGCCCAGCACCGTCTCGCGGATCTCGGGCTTGAGCAGGCCGGACATGGCCGCCTTGATGTCCTCCTCGGCCTTGTAGATGATGTCGTAGCTCCGGATGTCCACCTTCTCGCGGGCCCCCAGCGAGCGCGCCGCAGGCTCCACCCGCACCTGGAAGCCCAGGATCACCGCGTCCGAGGCGGCCGCCAGCAGCACGTCCGACTCGGACACGTTGCCCACGCCGGAGTGGATGATGCGCAGCTGCACCTCGTCGGTCCCCAGGCCGGTGAGGTGGTCGGACAGCGCCTCGGCGGTGCCGTCCACGTCGGCCTTGATGATCAGCCGCAGCTCGCTGCGCTCGCCCTGCTTCACCCGCTCCGAGATGTCCGCCAGGGTCATGTGGTGGAAGGCGCGCTGCTCCTGCTCGCGCAGCAGCTGCTGGCGGCGCGTGGCGATCTCCCGCGCCTCCCGCTCCTCCGCCAGCACCTGGAAGGTGTCCCCCGCGGTAGGCGCGCCGGAGAAGCCGGTCACCTCCACCGGGACCGACGGGCCGGCCTGGTTCAGCCGCTCGCCGCGGTGGTTGCTCATGGCCCGCACCTTCCCGTACTGGCTGCCGGCCACGAACGCGTCGCCCACGCGCAGCGTCCCGGTCTGCACCAGCACCGTGACCACCGTGCCTCGGCCGGGCTCCTTGCGGGCCTCCACCACCACCCCCCGGGCGCGCCGGCCCGGGCTGGCCTTCAGCTCCATCATCTCGGCCCGCAGCAGGATCATCTCCAGCAGGTGGTCGATTCCGATCTCCTTCTTGGCCGAGACCTCGCACATGATGGTGTCGCCGCCGAACTCCTCGGCCACCAGCTTGTACTTGGTGAGGTCCTGGCGCACCAGGTCGGCGCGCGCCGCGGGCAGGTCGATCTTGTTGATGGCCACGATGATCGGCACGTTGGCCGCGCGCGCATGGTCGATCGCCTCCACCGTCTGGGGCATCACCCGGTCGTCGGCGGCCACCACCAGCACCACGATGTCGGTCGCCTGCGCGCCCCGCGCGCGCATCGAGGTGAAGGCCTCGTGGCCCGGGGTGTCCAGGAAGGTGATCTGCTTGCCGTGCACGTTCACCGAGTAGGCGCCGATGTGCTGGGTGATCCCGCCGGCCTCCCCCTCGACCACGTGGCTCTTCCGGATCTTGTCCAGGAGCAGGGTCTTGCCGTGGTCCACGTGGCCCATGATGGTCACCACCGGGGCCCGCGGCGCGGCTTCCTCGGGGGCCTCCTCGTCCTCCTCCAGCTCCTCCGCGCCGTACTCGGCCACGAACTCCACCCGGTAGCCGAACTCGTCCGCCACCGCCTCGATCAGGTCGCGGTCCAGCCGCCGGTTGATGGTCACCATGGAGCCCAGCCGCATGCAGGCCGCGATGACCTCCTGCGGCTTGACCTCCATCTGCCCCGCCAGCTCGGACACGCTGAGGAACTCCGTGACGTGGAGGACGTGCAGGTCCTCCTCCACCGCCGGGCCCTCGCCCCGCTCGCGGTGCCGCCGGGCATGCGGCCGGGAGCCCGCGTCCAGCGAGGCCAGGGTGCGCTTGACGCTCTCGGCCACCAGCCGCTCGTCCACCACCCGCTTCTTCCTCTTGGCTCCGCGCGGCCCGCGGCGGCGCTCGCCGGGGCGCATCGCGGGGCCCGCCGAGGGCCGCGACGGCGCGGCCGGCCGGGGCGGCGCCTGGGCCGGGGCGGCGGGCGCGGCGGCGTGGGCCGCGGGCGCCGCCGGCGGGTGCGCGGGCGCGGCTGCGGCCGCCGCTGCGGCCGCCGCGGCCTTCACCCGGGCCGCCTCCTTCTCCTTCTTGCGGGCCATCTCCTCCTTGGCCGCCTCGACGTCCCGGGCGAACTTCACCCGCAGCCGGGCCACGACCTCCTCGTCAATGGAGCTCATGTGGCTCTTGACCTGGATCTGGAGGCCCCGGAGGGTCTCCAGCAGCGCCTCGCTGGAGACGTGGAACTCCTTGGCGGCTTCGTACACGCGGATCTTCTTCAAGGTCTCATTCCTCGATCGAGCCCGGAACCGGGGGCTCCTCGGCCGCGCCCTGCGCGGGCTCCTCCGGCGCGCCGGCCGGCTCCGCCGCGGCGGGCTCCGCCACGGCAGGCGCCTCGGGGGCCGCCTCGGCGGAGGCCTCGGCCGGCGCCTCGGCCGGCGCCTCAACCGGCGCCTCGGGCGGCGCGTCGGCGGGGGTCTCGGCCGCCGCCGGCCCCTGCGCGGCCCTCGCCCGCACTTCCGCCATCACGTCGCGCGCTCGCTGCAGCAACTTCTCGGCGGTCTTCTCGCCGATGCCCTGGATCTGCTGGAGCCGCTCCACCGTGGCCACCTCCAGGTCCGCGACCGTCTCGATGCCCTCCTCCACCAGCCGTTCCTTGATCTTCTCGCCCACCCCGGTGAGTTCCTCGATGTCCACGCGCAGCGCGCGCTCGGCGGCGCGGCGGGCCTCCAGCTCGGTGCGGGAGATGAGGTCGATTTTCCAGCCGCTGAGCTTGGTGGCCAGCCGGGCGTTCTGGCCCAGCTTGCCGATGGCCAGCGACAGCTGGTCGTCCGCCACCACCACCTCCATGGAGTGCTCCTCGTCGTCCTTGGGGGTGGCGGAGATGACCTTGGCCGGCGACAGCGAGCGGCTCACGAAGATGGACGCATCCATGCTCCACGGCACGATGTCGATGCGCTCCCCGCCCAGCTCGCGCACGATGGACTGCACCCGGGCGCCCTTCACCCCCACGCACGAGCCCACCGCGTCCACCCGGTCCTCGTGCGAGGTCACCGCGATCTTGGAGCGCGACCCGGCCTCGCGGGCCACGCCCTTGATCTCCACGATGCCGTCCGCGATCTCCGGCACCTCCGCCCGGAACAGGTGCTTCAGGAACTCGGGGCTGGTGCGCGAGAGGATCACCTGCGGCCCCTTGGACTCCTTCTCCACGTTCAGGATCACCGCCCGCACGATGTCGGACTGGTGGTAGCGGTCCCGGGGCATGAGCTCGCGCGAGGGCAGCAGCGCCTCGGTGCGGTCCAGCTTCACCAGCACGTTCCCGCGGTCCACCTGCTGGACCGCCCCGCGGACCAGCGCCCCCACCTTGTTCTCGTATTCGCGGTACACGCGGTCGCGTTCCGCCTCCCGCACCCGCTGGATCAGCACCTGCTTGGCCGCCTGGATGGCGTTCCGGCCGAACTCCTCGTAGGCCAGCGGGAAGTCCAGCACGTCCTCGGGCCCCGACCCGGGACGCACCGCCTGGGCCTCGGCCACCGAGATCTCGCAGGACGGGTCCTCGACCGTCTCCACCACCTTCTTGTGGGCCACCACCTGGAAGGTGCCCTGCTGGTCGTCGAACTTCACGTCCACCACGGCGTTCAGGCCGATCTTCTTCTTGGCGGCGGAGAGGATGCTGTTCTCGAGCGTCTCCACCAGCGTGGCCCGGTCCACCCCGCGCTCCCGCGCCAGGCTCTCCAGGGCCTGCACCAACTGCTGGTTCATCGGTTCATGCCTTTCCTGTGCTGCTCCCACGGATCGACCGCCAGGCGCGCCCGGCGCACGTTGTCCCACTCCAGGAGGACCGTCCCGCCGTCCTGGCCCTCGGGCGCGAGCCGCACCGCGGTGCCCTCCACCCCGTCCAGGCGGCCCTTGAAGTGGCGCCGGCCGTCCACCGGGAGCTTCAGCTCCACCTCGGCCAGCTCGCCCTGGAAGCGCTCGACGTGCTGGAGCCGGGTCAGCGGCCGGTTGATGCCCGGCGAGGAGACCTCGAGGAAGTACGCGAACGGGACGGCGTCCCGCTGGTCCAGGGCCTCGGACACCTTGCGGCTCACGAAGGCGCAGTCCTTGAGGGTGACCCCCCCGGGCTGGTCGATGAGCAAGCGCAGCACCCGGCGGCGGCCCAGGGGGGCCAGCTCCAGATCCACCAGCTCGACGCCGTAAAGCTCGGTCACCTCGGCGATCAGCCGGTGGATCTCGTGCAGAATCTCCACTCCCCCTCCGCGGGACGGGCGCCCCGGCGCGGGTCGAAAAAAAAAGTGGAGCGCCCCTCCACTTCGTCGCATAGAGATATACCGCACCCGGCGGGCCCCTGTAAAGGGGAAAAGCCCCGCCCGGCAATGCGTTGCCGATCCGATAATTGACCCCCCGGGCCGGCGGCCCCGGGGCCCGGCCGGTCAGCGCCGGTAGGCCAGCTCCGCCAGGACCCGGAAGCAGGCGGCCATGCCCGCCGGATCGAGCGCCGCGGGGGTGTCCCGGGAGGTGTGCCACTCCGGGTAGCTCAGGTCGATGACGTCCACCGTGGGGATGCCCGCGTCGTTGAGGGCCAGGTGGTCGTCCTGCACGCTGGGGCCCACGTCGTCCACGAACGCCCCCTCGTGCAGCCGCCGGGCGGTCTCCCACACCTCGGCCACCGCGGCCGGGGCGCGCAGCACCGAGTTGGGCTCGCGCGGGAAGCTCGCCCCCCGCCCGCCCACCATGTCCAGCAGCACTCCCAGGTGGTACTCCGGGCTCAGTCCCAGCTCCGCCCGGGCCCGGGGCGGGTCCGCCGCCAGGTGCCGCGCGCCGCGGAAGAAACCGTCGAGGTGCGCCAGCGTCCCCAGGTCCTCCCCGTCCAGGAAGAGGAGATCCACCCGCCGGGCCGGCGGCCGGCGACCGAAGGCCTCGGCCAGCAGCAGCAGCACCGCCACGCCGGAGCCGCCGTCGTTGGCCCCCGGCAGCGGCCGGCCCCGCATCCCGGGGTCCGGATCCCGGTCGCACCACGGGCGGCTGTCCCAGTGGGCCGCCAGCAGCAGCGCGCCGCCGCGCGCGCCGCCCTCCGGGCGATCCGGCCCGAAGCTGGCGGCCAGGTTCGTCAGCCGCACCGCCCCCCAGCCCGGCACCGAGTCGGCGAAGCTCTGCTCGCGCACCCGGCGCGCGCCGGCCGCCCGCAGCCGCGCCGCGATCCACGCGCCGCAGGAGTCGTGGGCCGCCGTCCCGGGCACGCGCGGGCCGAAGTCCACCTGGCGGCGCACCAGCTCCAGGGCCCGCGCCCCGTCTGCCGGCGGCAGGCCCGCCGAGGCGGAGCAACCCGCGGCGCTGGCGGCCAGGAGGACGCAGAGCCAGGCGCGCACGGGGCCCCTAGAAGCTCAGCCCGGCCGTCGCCTGCAGCCGGATGCTGTGGGAGGTGACGTCCTGCTGGCTGTTGTAGTTCCGGCTGTAGCCCGCCAGCAGCGTCCCGCGCACGTTGTTGGCGAACGCGTACGAGGCGGTGGAGTTGATGTCCAGCCGGGTGGTGCTCTGCGGGGGAATGGCGCCGGTGGCCAGCTGCGCGGTGTGGAGCTGGTGCTGCAGGGTGGCGTCGAAGTTGATGTCGATGTCGCTGCGCAGCCGGAACCCCAGGTCCGGCCCGGACTGGCCCGCGGGCGCCATGTGCGCCTTGACGGTGTGCTTGAGGTTGAGGTGCACGGTCGAGCTGCGGTCCTCCGACCAGCCCCCGTTGCGGTTGTCATCGGTGTGGGTCAGGGAGCGGTCCGAGGACAGCGTGAAGCGGTCGTGGTTCTTCAGGTCCCCGGCGATCGAGAACAGCGGCTGCCACGAGCTGGTCAGGACGTCGCTGTCCGGCGTGGGCCGGTCGGTGGAGACCTGGCGGTCCTGGCGCGAGAAGTTGGTGGTGGCGGTCACGTTGGTCGCCAGCTTGCCCACCGGCAGGAGCTTCTCGAGGTTGCCCCAGTTGACCCGCACGTCGGGCCAGGTCTGGGTCAGCGTGCCCCCGCGCGCGCCCCCGGAGACCTGGTCGGTCCGCCCCTGGTCGTAGCGGGTGTCGATCTGCACCTGGCCCAGGTGCAGCGAGTTCTGGGCCGAGCTGTGCACCGAGTGCGCGGTCTGCTGGGAGCCCGAGGTCACCAGCGAGACCTGCGGGTCGGTGCTCAGCCCCAGCAGGTAGGCCAGCGGCGGCCGCCCGACCGCCCGCGAGGCGTTGTTGGAGTTGGTCCGGGTGTACGAGCCGGTGAACGAGCCCAGGCGCGCCAGGGCCTTGCGCAGCAGCTGCAGCGCCCCGCCGGTGGTGTCCACCTGGCCCTCGGGGACCCCCAGCAGCCGGCCCACCGGCAGCTCCATGTTCACCGTCATGTTGCCCTGGTTGCTGAAGTTGTGGACCGACAGGTCGGGCGACAGGTCGGGCGTCTTGGAGTCCGAGCTGCTGCTGGACCAGTCCAAGTGCGGGCCGACGCCCCGGACCCGGAGGTCCTGGGTGAAGGACACCGTATGGGTGCGCTGCACCTCGCGGCCGAGGTTGAAGATCCACCACCGGTTGTGCAGCGTCAGGTCGTGGCTGCTGCTGATGGTGTAGCGCAGGTTGTCCAACAGCTGCAGGCCCGAGGTCAGCACCATGCCCGAGGTGCGCCGGTTCGAGAACCGCCCCAGCACCTGGCCGGTGGTGTCGGTCACCGAGCGGTCGTAGTGGGCCACGTCCTGCGTGATCAGGCTCTGGCTCATGGTGAAGCCGGTGGGCAGCGGGTAGAAGTTGCCCAGCAGCGGGATCTTGACGGTGAAGCGCTCCCGCGGCGCGGGCGTGGCGTAGGACAGCCCCAGGCTGGCGTCCTTGGTGGTGTCGGTGGCCGTCGGGGACCGGCTCTTGGTGCGGCTCAAGCTCCCGGTGATGTTCCACGCGTCCACGAAGTAGCGGAGGTACCAGGGCGAGTCCGAGCCGGTCCGCTGCAGGCTGGCGCTCACGGTGTAGCTGTGGCTCTCGGTGGTCTGGGCAGCCACCTCCGCGGACCCGTACTCCACGTCCGAGCCGGTCAGGAACTTGGGCACCGAGCTGGTGCGGCTCAGGCTGAAGTTCACCGGGAGCTGGATGCCGAGGGGCTCCAGGAACTTGCCCAGCCGGGTGGACATGTTGAAGTTGAAGGTGCTGTTGGTGGTGCCGGACCCCACCGAGCGGCCGATGTTGAGAAAGTCCGCGCTGGTGCGCACCAGGTTGGTGCTCACGGTGGCGAAGTCGGACAGGTTGGCGTCCAGTGAGAAGCGCTCCGCGGTGCCGATGTCCTTGCGCACCCCGCCCAGGCTGAGCTCGTCCACCCACAGCGAGCCGCTGTCGGGCACGCCCCCCGCGCCGCCGACGTTCCGCAGGCCCATCTCGATCCGGCGGATGGCGTTGAACGAGGGCCGTTTTCGCACCCGGAAGGTGTCCGCCCCGCTGGCCGACACCAGGATGGTGTCCTTCCCCTCGGGCACCCCCAGCTTCAACGAGGTGAGCGCGGCGAAGTCCACCGTCTTGAGCGCCCAGTTGTTGAGCGGCACCGTGGTGCTGTACTCGTAGTAGCTGGTGGTGTCCTCGTTGCCCAGCCGGATGTAGAAGCGCAGCTCGGAGCCCGGCAGGTGGTAGCCGGGCGGGAAGTACCCGTACAGGAAGAACTGCAGGTTCTGGTACAGGGTGTAGTCGGAGTTGCTGCGCTGGAACAGCCGGTAGGCCGACACCTGGCTGTCCGCGGGCAGGTTGGAAAAGTCCAGCGACAGGCTCTGCTCGCGGCCGGTGATGTCGCCCCCGGCCCCCTGGGTCACGCCGGGGTTCACGCCCGGGGGCAGGGTGTAGAACGAGTTGTCCTTGTTGTTCACCACGCTGACCCGGAAGTGCGGCGAGAGCGGGGCGTTGGTCACCGTGGGGGACAGCTGCCAGCGGTTGCCCACGACGTCGAGCTGGCCCAGCGACAGCCGGTTGCCGCTCGCCAGCCCCGACATCCAGATGCGCACGTGCTTGATGCGCTGCCAGCTGGCGGCCCCGCCCCCGAAGTCCAGCCCGCTGGTGAACGCCGAGACCGGGATCCGCAGCAGCTTCCAGCCCAGGGACCCGGTCTGGATGTTGTACGACAGCGTGTCCAGCACCGCGTCCGACAGCGGCAGGCTGTACTCGAAGTAGCCGGTCTCCACGTCCAGCACACCGTTGCCGTCCAGGTCCTCGGTGTCGAAGCGCCGGTTGTTCTCGGTCCCGTTCACCCCCATGTACTTCTGCCAGTAGTTGGGGTCCTGGTTCTCGTTGCTGAGATCGGCGCTGCTGGGGATGTCCTGGAAGTCGTCCCCCGCCAGGTCGGGGTACGGGTAGACGTACTGGGTGATGCCGGGGCGCGGCCCGATCCCCTGCTCCTGGGCGTCCGGGATGCCGTCCAGGCCCACGTCGTTGGTGGTGGCGCTCCAGTACGAGGCGCCCAGCGGGCTCTCGGTGTCCAGGCTGTCGTTGGGCGGGACGTTGGGGCTCCACATGGCGTCCTCGCTCACCAGGCCCAGGTCGATGTGCAGCCGCGCGCCCGGCGGCCACGCCTGCGGGTTCACCAGCCGGTCGGACTCCAGCTCCGGGTGCAGGTTGATCCACATCTCGATGTCGGTGGCGGTGGACAGGTCCAGGGTGCTGCGGGCCAGGCCCTGCTGGATCCCGGCCCACAGCGGCCGGCCGCGCACCCCGTCCTTGTCGTCGCTGACGGTGTCCTCGTCCACCTCGAGTTCCAGCACCCGGTGCTGGGTGTTGGCCTCGGTGCCGTTGAGGTTGGTCTTGAGGTCGCCCTCGCGCACCCGGCTCACCGGGTTGTAGAAGTGGAGCCGGCCGTTGCGGAAGAACGGATCGAGCTGGTGGTCGGGGTTGTTCCCGGCCCACGTCGCCGGCAGGCTGGACCACTTCCAGGAGGCGTATCCCAGGTCCACCGAGGTCACGTCCTTGGTGCCCTCCATGTCGTCGATGTAGGCCAGGCCGTTGGTGTTGGGGTTGGGCAGGCTGAGCGCCACCTCGCCCTGGGCGCTGATGTTGGACTCCGCGGTGGCCCGCAGCCCGGGCACCGCGTCCACCAGCCGGGTCAGGAAGCGGGACTTCCAGCGGCCCTGGCCGTTCACGTCGCCCACGATGGTCCGGGAGGGCTCCGACCCCAGCTGCGGGCGCAGGTCGGGGGTGGTGCTGTTCTCGAACAGCCAGGTGGTGGCCATGCTCTGGGGGGCCTCCTTGCCGTAGGCGGCGGAGAACCCCACCAGCGCCTTCTGGCCGGTGGAGAACAGCGAGGCGTAGGCGTAGTCCACCGAGATGTCGGGCTGGCCCAGCAGCAGCTCCGGCTTGAGGATCGTGATCTCCCCCAGCTCCGGGGTGATCTCGTAGTCGGTGCCGCGCTCCAGCCGCCGGCCGTTGATGGTCACCACCTCCGAGCCGGGCAGGATGTCGGTGCGGTCGAGGCGGATGGTGGCCGAGGCCTGGGTCTCGCGGTAGGTGGCCTCCAGGTAGTACTTGTTGGTCAGCACCGTGGAGTTGTAGTTGAGCCGGGTGTAGATCGCGGTGTCCGACTGGTCGGGGGTGAAATGGGCCGGCCGCTGGATGTCCGGCGGGTCGGACGGGGCGTACCCGGACGGCAGGGCCGGGTCGGGCTGGTAGAAGAACGGCCGGGGGTCGGGGAAGAAGATGAGCCCGCGCTGGTAGTCCACGAAGCTCCGGCCGCGGATCACGTCCCCGTCGATGAAGCCGTCCCCGCGCCCGTTCTGCCCGGGAGTGTAGCTGGACCCGTTCAGCCACTCGTTGTCCAGGCCGGTGATCTCGATGTAGTTCCCGACCTTGGCTCCGGTGCCATCCACCAGGTAGTCCTGCGGCGGGTTGGTGAAGGTGTTGAAGATCGCCAGCTTGAAGGTCAGCGAGTCGATGTGCGTCCCGGAGAGGCGGTACACGTTGCGCAGCTCGTAAAAGGTGGTCGGGTACCACTCCCCGGCGGGGTCCAGGTCCCCGGTGGCGGTGGTCTTGAGGAGGTCCACGTAGGGCCGGAGCATCTTGAGGACCACCGGGCTGCCCGCGTCGCTGCCCACCGAGCTGCCGTCCTTGCGCTTGTAGGTCACCGCCAGCACGCTGGTGGCGTCCAGCGGGGCGTTGAGTTCCAGGATCGGCCTGCCCCCGCCGCGCCACTCGGTGTGGATCCGGTAGAAGTCGATCTGCGGCTTGTACACGAAGTTCCCGTCGTAGCGCGGCCCGTCGGGCTTGGCGGGATCCAGGTACGCGGTCCCGGGCCGGCCGTTCTGCCCCGGGGTCCGGGCGTCCACGTACACGGAGATGGTGGAAGAGTCGATGTCGTCGTCCAACAGGTTCACGTAGAAGAACTGCCGCGGCAGGTACTGGTAGTCCTCGATCCGCTCGGTCTGCTGCTGGGCCGACTTCTGGAAGGTGTCCCGCTTGCTCTGCCCCTCCTGCTTGCTGGCGATCACGGTCAGGTCCAGCGGGCCGAACTTGGACACCGTCTTGAGCCCGAACAGCCCCTGGTGCTGGCCGCTGTAGCTCACGAACTGGGTGCCGGGCAGCGACAGCTGGGTGTTCCCCAGCTCCATGCTGCGCACCACCTCGTCTTGGTCCCCGGTGTAGGTGATGCGGATGCGGTTGCTCAGCGGCGTGGCCGCCGCGTTGCTGGTCTGGTCCACGTCCACCTTGACCTTGCCCCCGATGCTGCCCTGCACCTTCACCTGCAGGTCCTGCTTCATCTCCAGCTGCGGGAACTTGCTCTGGCGGCCGAAGGACTGCGGGCGGTCGTCCCAGTTGGAGGTGCCGCCCAGGGTGAGGGTCTCGCTCCCGGTGAGCGCCAGGTTGGGGCGGACGTTGCCGAAGATGCTGCCCAGAGGGCCGGGCAGGTTCATCGGCAGTTCCAGCTTGAGCCGGCCGGGGACCAGGCCGGTGGCTTCCGCGGGGGCCTGGCCCAGGTCGGCGTACGAGCGGCGCAGGAACAGCTCGTCGTAGTTGCGCAGGGTGAGCTGGCGCAGGTAGTCGTGCACCGGCACCCGGCGGGCCGGAACCAGATCGTAGTTGTCCAGCCTGCTACTGAGTTCTACCATGCCGCTGTCGGGGTCGAACTCCACGTCGTCCCGGCGCGGGTCGCCGGTGTAGAGAATGAGATCCTTGAGGCGGCGGCTGGGGTCGCCGGTGGGGTGCTGGGAGGTGTCCACCGGCGCGCCCTGGTCGGTGCCCGTACCGAAGCCGGTCGGGGGCGCGGCCAGCGCGGGCCCGGCCCCGGGCCCCAGCCACAGGGCCCCGGCCAGTCCGCCGATGAGGAGAAGCGCCTGAGAGACTCTCACGTTGGCCAGATTGCAAATAAGGCGCGCACGGCACCCCGCACGCGCCGGTCCGTAATTGTCAATTGGTTGTGGCACATCACGTTAAGGTTGGAGCGCAAGCCCCGGCCTACACTCCCCCCGGACCTTATTGGAACACCGCCGGAGCCCTCCCGGTTCCGGCCCCTCCAGCCCGCCCCGGACCCCCGGACCGCCCCATGAACCGGTTCGCGCGTTACGTGCTGCGCCTGCATGTCGTCCCGCTGGTGGTGGGCTTCGGGGTGATCACGGTGATCTTCGCCCTCGACTTCCTCTTCGAGTACGTGGATCTCATCGTGAGCAAGGGCGTACCGCCGCTGGTGGTGGGCAAGCTCTTCTTGCTGGGGCAGGGCTGGATGATCGCGCTGTCGGTGCCCTGCTCGGTCCTGGTGGCGGTGCTGATGACCTTCGGGCGGCTCTCCCAGGACCTGGAGATCTCGGCCATGCGCACCAGCGGGGTTGCGTTGCTGACGATCTTCTGCCCGCTGGTGGGGGCGGCGGGGCTGCTGGCGGTGGGCCTCACTCTGTTCAACAACCACATCCTGCCCGAGACCAACCACCAGTTCGCGAACCTCATGTACGACATCGGCCAGAAACGCCCCGCGTTCAAGCTGGAGGAAGGGGTGTTCCTGGACGATTTCGAAGGGTATCGCCTCCTCGTGGGCCACGTCAACGCCAGGACCTCCCAGCTGGGGGACATCACCATCTACCAGCTGCACCCCGACCGCCTGCCCACCACCATCACCGCCCGCAGCGGCGAGCTGGAGTACGACCCGCGGGAGGACGCGGTCACCTTCCACCTCCGCGACGGCGAGGTGCACGAGGTGCCCAAGGACTCGCCCCACAAGGACACCTACCGCCGGCTGGTCTTCCGGCGCCACACCCTGCGCATCGCGGGCGTGGGCCAGGCGTTGCGCCACACCGACCGGACCAGCCGCAGCGACCGGGAGATGAGCACCCGGGACATGCTGGACGCGCTGCACGGCCTGGACGCCGAGCGCCGCGACCTGCTGCGCCGGGCGCACCCGGTGCTGGCGCGCTACGGCTACCGCTCGCTGGAGGACGTGGACTGGGACGCAGCCGACCGCTCGATCCCCGCGCGCACCTCGCACTTCGCGGCGCTGCTGGCCTTCGTGGGGCAGCTGCTGCACCGCCACCGGCCGGCCCCCGCCCCGCTCGCGCCGGAGGACCAGGCGGTCCTCCAGTCGAACCTGCTCCAGCTGCGCGCGGTGGACGACCAGCGCTGGAGCTACGGCGTGGAGATCCAGAAGAAGTTCGCCATCCCGGCGGCGTGCGTGGTGTTCGTGCTGATCGGGGCCCCGCTGGGCCTGCGAGTGCGCCGCACCGGCCCGGCGGTGGCCTTTGCCAGCCTGCTGTTCTTCCTCTTCTACTACGTGACCCTGGTGGGCGGGGAGGAGCTGGCCAAGCACGGCACGCTCAGCCCCTTCCTGGCGATGTGGCTCCCCAACATCCTGATCGGGGCCATCGGCCTGTACCTGACGCTGCGCGAGGCGGAGGTGCTGCCGCGGTGAGGCTGCCTGCGCTGGGTCCGTCCAAGGTCCTGGACCGCTACGTGCTGCGGGAGTTCCTGGTGTACTTCACCCTCACCGCCCTGTTCTTCGTGGGGGTGTTCGAGGTGGTGGACGTGTTCGAGAAGATCGACCGCTTCCTCGACGCCCACGCGGGCCTGCCCCAGCTCGGCGTGTGGGCGGCCCTCAACGTCCCCTCGGTGCTGGTGTTGGTGCTGCCCATGGCGCTGCTCCTGGGCGCGCTGCTGACCCTGGCACAGCTGGGCAAGTTCAACGAGCTGACCGCCATGAACGTGGCCGGCCGGTCCTTCCTGCGGATCGCCTACCCGATGCTGGGGGTGGCCCTGCTGGCCTGCGTGGCCTCGTTCCTGCTGGAGGAGTACGTGGTGCCGCGGGCCAACCGCTCCCGCCAGGACTTCATGGACCGGCGGGTCCTGGGGATCCAGCCGGGCCTGCCCACGCAGCGCGAAAACGTGCTGTACCTGGGCACCGAGGGCCGGGTGTTCTCCATCCGCACCTACCTGGTGCGCGAGCAGCGGATGCTCGAGCCCAACATCCAGGCGTTCGGCAACGGGCGGGTGCTGGCGCGCACCGACGCCCGCGATGCCACCTGGGACGGCCGGCAGTGGGTGCTCCACGACGGCATCACCCGCTCCTTCCGCGGGGACCGCGAGGCGGCCGCCCGGTTCACGAGCCTGGTGCTGCCGGGCCTGCGGGAGCGGCCGGCGGACTTCGCCACCGAGGACCAGAACCCCGAGCAGATGACCCTGAGCGAGCTGTACCGGTACATCGAGCGGCTCAACGAGAGCGGGCGGCCGACGGAGCGCTACGTCGTGGACCTGCACCTGAAGCTGTCCTACCCGCTGATCAACTTCGTGGCGCTGCTGATGTCGGTGGGGATCGCCTCGCAGCTGCGGCGCAGCAGCTCGGCGCTGGCCTTCGGGCTCTCGGCGCTGGCGAGCTTCTCGTTCTACGGCGCGGTGGCCACCGGCCGGGCGCTGGGCCAGTCGGGAGTGATCACGCCGTGGGTGGGAGCCTGGGCCGGCCAGGCGCTGTTCCTGGCCATCGCCGCCGTGCTGGTGTGGCGCTCCCCGCGCTGACCGCCGCGCCCGCCGCCCCGCCGCCCCCGACCGCGCCCTAGTCCGCCAGGGCGCGCCCCTTGGTCTCCACCACCCACGGCATCAGCAGCAGCCCCGCCAGCGGCACGAATCCCACCCAGAAGAGCGTGTCCAGGGCGGCCCGCAGCGAGTCCGCCCCGCGGGCCGCTACGGTGCCCACCAGGAACGGGCCGGCCGCCGCCACCACCCGGCCGATGTTGTAGCAGAAACCCGCGCCGGTGCCCCGCAGGCGGGTGGGGAAAAGCTCCGGCAGGTAGTAGGTGAAGCTGCCGAAGACCCCGAACACCGTCAGCCCGATGAGGAAGTACATGCCCAGGCGCATCTCCGGCGCCAGGTGCAGGCCGAAGGTGGCCAGGACGGACACCCCCGAGAGCAGGTAGTAGGTGAAGAACATGGCCCGGCGGCCCAGGCGCTTGGACGCCGGCACGGTGAGCAGCGTCCCGATCAGCCCGCCCAGGTTGAACACGTTGGTGGCGGTCGCCTTCCAGTTCTCCACCAGCGCCAGCGTGGCCAGCCGGTCCAGGCCCCGGGCCTTCGCGGCGGCCTGCGCCAGGCCGGTGGACACCACCGGGATGAACGCGTTGCAGCTCCACCAGGACACCAGCGCGATCACCGCCATGCACGAGCCGCTCAGGGTCAGGGCCCGCACGCCCGGGCGGAACAGGTCCCCCACCCTCGGGTGGACTCCCTCGGCAGCCACCCCCCGCCAGCGTTCCGGCTCTCGCACGAACAGGCGCACCAGAAACGCCGCCGCGGCCGGCAGCAGCCCGGACAGGAACACGAAGCGCCAGCTCACCTCGGGCGAGCCCGGCAGGAGCACCCCGGCCACCTGGAAGTTGACGAACGTGGCCAGGAACAGCCCCATGGGCGCGGAGGTATACAGCAGCGCCCCGGCCTCCACCCGGCGCCCCTCCGGCACCACCTCCGCCACCATCGACGCCCCGGCGGCCCACTCCCCCCCGATGCCGAGGCTGGCGACCGCGCGGAACACCACCAACACCCACAGGTTGGGGGCCAGGGCGCAGGCGGCCGTGCCCAGGGCGTACACCAGCATGGTGACCATCAGCGTCCGGGTGCGCCCGATGCGGTCGGCCAGCTGGCCGAAGAGGATGCCCCCGGCGGCCCACCCCAGGAGCAGGATGGAGGTCAGGATGCCCGCCCAGCGCAGCGTGGCCACCTTGGCTTCGGGCGAGCCGATGGCCAGTCCCAGCAGCGTGGGCACGCAGTTGGGGGCCACGTAATTGAACAGCAGCCCGTCGAAGACGTCGAAGCCCCAGCCCAGCCAGGCCGCCAGGAGCACGGTCCACTGATACCCGGTGAGTTCCAAGAAGGCCCGCGGGGGCCGGCCAGGGTCGTGCATGGGTGGTGAAACCTCCTGCCGTGATGGGACGTATGAGCTTGAGGCAGGAGCTTAGGGATGTCCGCCGCCCCGTTCAATCCTCAAGTTGGGGCCCGGCGGCACCTGGAGCGCGACCCGGGAACTGTCCGAGTCCCGGGGGCCCATCGCCTCGCGACCGGGTGCCCGCCGTGGCCCGTTACCGGACCCGCGCCGGGAGCCGACCGGCTCCCGGCGCGCGCGTCCCGGGAGGAGTGCACATGAGATTCCGGATTCTCGCACCGGCCCTGGCCCTCGGCCTGGCGCTGGCCGTACCCGCCGTCGCGGAGGACGTGCGGGGCACCTTCGAGCGCACCCTCAAGGTGGGGCCTGCGATCGCCTTGGACGTGCAGACCGGCTCGGGCGACATCCACGTGCGGGCCGGCGCCCCCGGCGTGGTGCACGTCGTGGGCAACGTCCGGGTGGCCAAGGTGTGGTGGCGGGCGCGCGGCGGCGCGGAGCGGCGCCTGGGTGAGATCCTGGCCCAGCCGCCGGTGGAGCAGGAGGCCGGCCGGGTCCGGATCGGGCACGCCCACGAGGAAGGGTTTTTCAACTCGGTGTCCATCGACTACCTCATCGAGGCCCCGCCGGACGTCCGGCTGCGCGCCGCCTCGGGCTCGGGCGACCTCCGGATCCACGGCCCGCAGGGGCACCTGGAGGCCAGCACCGGCTCGGGGGACGTGTCCGTGTGGAGCGCGCCGGGCGGGGCCAGCGTGCACACCGGCTCGGGCGACGTGGCCCTGCACGAGGTGCACGGGGAGCTGGTGGCGGAGACCGGCAGCGGGGACGTCGAGGCCCAGGGTGCGCCCCAGGGCTCGTGGCGGGTGCGCACCGGCTCGGGCAACGTGGTGCTGGCGCTGCCCCCCGGGGCCGGCTTCGAGCTGGACGCCCGGACCGGCTCGGGCGACATCGAGTGCGCCCAGCCGGTGACCGTCTACGGGCGGACCCACCGCTCCGCGCTGCACGGCACGGTGGGCAGCGGCGGACCGCTGGTGCAGGTGCACACCGGCTCGGGCGACATCACGTTGAGGTAGCCACGCGGGCGCCCGCGCCGGCTAGATGGTGGGGTAGCTGCCCAGCGTCCGGGCTTCCTCGACCGAGGCCGACAGCGCCGCCACGGCGGCGTGCACCCGCGGCTCGGCGGGATCCGCCTCGAAGTCCAGGAAGAACTGGTACTCGAAGGGCTGCTGGCGCGTGGGGCGCAGCTCGATCTTGGTGACGCTGAGCTCCTGGCCGGCGCAGGCCGCCAACACCTCGCCCAGCGCGCCGCGCCGCCCGGGCAGCCGCAGCACCAGCGAGGTCTTGTGCGGCCCCGGGCCATGGGCCCAGGCCGGCGCCGCCTCGGGCTCACGCCCGGCGGCCGGCTCGGCCCGCGACAGATACAGGAACCGGGTGATGCTGGCGCGTCCCGGAGGCACCGCGGCGCCGAGGTCCACCAGGCTGTGCAGCTCGCCGGCCCGCGGGCTGGCCACCGCCAGGCGCGTGGGGTCCCCCGCCGCGGCCACGAACGCGGCCGCCCCGGCGGTGTCGTAGGCCGCCGCGGCCTTCAGGTGCGGGTGTTGGCGGAAGAAGTCGGCGCACTCCTCCAGGGCCAGGGGGTGCGAGTACACCCGCCGCGCCGCCGCCACCGTCGCGCCCGGCAGCCCCAGCACGCGGTCGTCGATGGGCAGGTAGGTGTCGGCCACGATCCGCACCGGCTCCCGGCCCAGGAGATCGTAGTTCTCGTACAGGCTGCCGCCGAGCGAGTTCTCGATGGGCAGCGCCGCGAAGGCGCACTCCCCGGAGCGCAGCGCGGCGAACGTCGCGGCGAAGTCGTGGCACGCCCGAGGCTGGCCCTGTGCGCGCAGCGCCGCCACCTCGCTCCACGCCCCCGGCTCGCCCTGGTAGGCGATCCGGCACACCGAGCGGCTCACTCCGTGGGTCCGGCTCATGGCCCCTCCCCCGCCGGCGGCACCAGCCGTCCATCGCGCCAGCGCGGGACTCCCGGCAGCGAGTCCTGCCGCGCGGCGACCTTCAGGTCCTCGGCGAAGCCCAGCGATTCCAGATAGGCCCCGTGGGGGCACGCCCGCAGCGCGGCGTGCAGGTCGCCGCGGGCCTCCCGGTACATGTCGCGCGCCCGGGCCGACAGGCGGTCCAGCCCCGGCTCCGCTCCGGAGCGCTCGAGCTCCGCCAGCACCGCCCCGGCGCCCAACAGGTCCTCGGGGCTCTCCCGCCCCTCCTCCCCGGAGCACAGCAGCGTCAGCGCCGCCGCTCCCGCGGCCCACCGGGCGGCGGCCCCGGCGTTCACCAGCGCCGCGGCCCCGGCCCGGGCCACCCCCCGCAGCGCCGCCAGCGCGCGCGAGCCGTTGGTGCTGGCGAACACCAGCGGCCGGCCGGCCACCCGCTCGCAGGTGTACTCCAGGGGCGAGTTGCCCAGGTCGAAGCCCGGGATGCGCTTCCCGCCGCGCTCGCCGCACAGCAGCACGCCCGCGTGCGCCAGGCCGTCCGCCAGGCGCAGCGCGGTGGGCACGTCGCCCGCGGGCAGCGCCTCGGCAGCCCCGTGGGCGAAGGCGACCGCCAGGGTGGTGGTGGCGCGCAGCACGTCCACCACCAGCACCACGCCGCCGCGCAGGTCGGCGGCCTCTCCGGCCTCGGCCGTGGCCAGCGTGCGGACCGCCACGCTCACGCGGAGGCCGCGGGCACCGACTCCAGCAGGCGGGCCAGGTAGCCCGTGTCCACGTCCCCCTTGTGGAACGTAGGGTCGTTCAGGATCCGGATCAGCAGCGGCAGCGTGGTGCGGACCCCCTCCACGATGCACTCGCGCAGCGCCATCTGCATGCGGCGCAGGGCCTCGGCCCGGTCCAGCCCCCGGGCGATGATCTTGGCGATGAGCGAGTCGTACTGCGTGGGCACGCTGTAGCCGGCGTACACGTGGCTGTCCACGCGGATGCCCGGGCCGCCCGGCATGTGCAGGTAGGTGATCTTCCCCGGGGAGGGCCGGAAGTCGTTGGCGGGATCCTCGGCGTTCACCCGGCACTCGATGGCGTGCCCCATCCTGGGCACGTCCGGCGTCCCGTAGCCCAGCGCCTCGCCAGCCGCCAGCCGGATCTGTTCTTTCACCAGGTCAATGCCGGTGACCTCCTCGGTCACCGGGTGCTCCACCTGGATCCGGGTGTTCATCTCCATGAAGTAGAACTGGCCGGTCTGGTCCAGCAGGAACTCGATCGTGCCGGGGCCCTCGTAGCGGATCCGCTTGGCGCCCGCCACCGCCGCCTCGCCCGCGGCCCGGCGGGTCTCGGGGGTGAGCGCCGGCGAGGGTGATTCCTCCACCACCTTCTGGTGGCGCCGCTGCAGCGAGCACTCCCGCTCGTACAGGTGGATCACGTTCCCCTGCCGGTCCCCCAGCACCTGGATCTCGATGTGCCGCGGGCGCTCCACCAGGCGCTCCAAGTACACCGCGCCGCTGCCGAAGGCCGCCTCGGCCTCCGCCTGCGCCATCATCAGGTGGTTGCGCATGGACCGCTCGTCGGAGGCCACCCGCATGCCCTTGCCTCCGCCGCCCGCCACCGCCTTGATCATCACCGGGTAGCCCACCTGGCGCGCCACCTCCAGCGCCTCCTCCAGCCCGTTCACCGGCCCGGGGCTGCCGGGCACCACCGGCACGCCCGCCTCCTGCATCATCCTCCGGGCCAGCGCCTTGTCCCCCATGGCCCGGATCATCTCGGCGGTCGGGCCGATGAACTGGATGCCGCAGCTGGCCACCACCTCGGCGAAGTGGGCGTTCTCCGCGAGGAAGCCGTAGCCCGGGTGGATGGCGTCCGCGCCGCTCACTTCCGCGGCGGAGATGATGCGGGGGATGTTGAGGTAGCTCTGGGACGCGGGCGCCGGCCCGATGCACACCGCCTGGCCCGCCAGGCGCACGTGCAGCGAGTCGCGGTCGACTTCGGAGAACACCGCCACGGTGTCGATCCCCAGCTCGTGGCAGGCCCGCAGGATGCGCAG
>DATKKS010000026.1:0-40933 GCA_035542815.1 Saccharimonadales bacterium (SeqCode)
TCCACCAGGGCCCAGCAGCGGGCCGTCAGCCGGTCGGTTCGGGGCATCTTTCGGAGAGAACGGGCACAGAATGGGCACAATTTGAGGCCCCGAAGGAGGACACCCGCGAGGGTGGTTGGGGCAAGCCGTTGTCCAGCAACGAGCTGCCGCCGACTCCCCGAGACACGAACCCCCGGCCCCGGCGGATGTGGAGGTCGTCGGGACCGGGGGCGTTCGTGACGCCGGCACTATGCCGGCCTGCGCGTCGCAGGCGGGGCGCCGGGATTCTTCAAGCAGCCGTGCCGCCGTCGGCAAGGGCCGCCGAACCCCCCCAGGAGCGCCATGCTGGACCAAGCGAGAACCCCCGCAGCGGGGGCAGTGGCGGCCTCCTGGAAGGCACAACTGAATGCCGCTAAAGAAATTAGGACCTAAGCCCGAATTTCCTGAAGGCCCTGCTGGGAGTCGGCGGGCCCCTGAAGCGGATACCAAAATATAAGCCCAAAACTCATAATCGGCAAGTGTCCGGAGGCGGGAAAATCAGCGATGAACCAGGATCTGCACGTGGTACTCGGCGCCACCGGCTCGCTCGGCGCGGCGCTGGTGAGGCACCTGGGGCTGGCGGGACGGCCGGTGCGGGCGGTGGCCCGCGACGCTCAGCGGGCCCGCGCGCTGCTGGCCGGGCGGGTCCCGGCCGGGGCCGCGGCCCAGGTGGAGTTCGAGGCCGCGGACGCCACCGACCGGGCGGCCACGGTGCACGCCTGCCGCTCGGCCGGGGTGGTGCACCTGTGCGTCAACGCGCCCTACCCGCAGTGGCCGCAGGTCATGCCCGCGGCGGTGGAGAGCGCGCTGGCCGGGGCCCGCGAGGCCGGGGCGCGGCTGGTCTTCCCGGGGAACGTCTACGGCTACGGCCGCTTCCAGAAGGTGCCCGCCTCGGAGGATCACCCGCGCGCGGCGACCACCACCAAGGGCCGCCTGCGCAACACGCTGGAGCGCTGGCTCAGCGAGGCGGACCGGGCGGGCGAGGTGCGCGTGGCCATCGCGCGCATGCCCGATTTCTTCGGGCCCAACGTGGTGCACGCGGGCATCGCGCCCATCTTCGAGGCGGCGCTGGCCGGCCGGCGGGCGCGCTGGCTGGGCCGGCTGGACGTGCCCCACGACATGCTGTTCATCGACGACGCGGCCGCCGCGTGCGCCCTCCTGGCGGGCTCGGATCGGGCGTTCGGGCGCGTGTGGCACGTGCCCGGGGCGGGTCCGGTCACCGGGCGCCAGTTCATCGGGATCGTCTTCGCGGCCGCCGGGGCCCGGCCGCGCGCCGGCGCGCTGGGGCGGCCGATGGTGCGGCTGGCGGCGCTGTTCTCGCCGCTGGTGCGCGAGGTGGTGGAGATGCTGTACCTGTGGGAGGAGCCGCAGGTGCTGGACGGCAGCCGCTTCGCGGCCGCCTTCCCCGAGTTCCGCTTCACGCCCCACGAAGAAGCGGCGCGCCGGACGCTGGAGTGGTTCCGCGCCCGGCGCGCCTGAGGGAGTCCCGGAGAGGGCCGCCTACTTCTTCGGCGTCACCTCACCCTCGTGGTGCTCCTTCCACTGGTTGCCCGCCTTGTCCTTCACCTCGGCGTCGATGTTGAACTTCACCAGCCGCCCGTCGGCCTGGGCCACCCACGCCGTGCCGTTGATGTCGCCGTACTCGAGCTTGCCGTTCAGCATGCGCTTGGCGGCCTCCATCCCGGCCTTCTGCTCGGCGGTGGCGGTGCGGGTGTCGAAGGTAAACTTGTCGGCCGGGGCACCGCCCACCGCCTCGGTGCCGGCCTCGCGGGCCGCGGGGCTGGCGAAGGCCATGGCCATGCCGATGTCGCCGAGGGGCCCGATCATGGCCAGGCCGGCCATGGACCAGTCGAGCTGGTTGGCCTTCTTCGCGTGGGTGTCGAGCTTCTTGTCCCCGCGCACGCCCGCGATGTCAATGGCGTCGGGCGAGACGTCGGCCTCCATGGTCACCGGGCCCATCTGGGGCTTGGCGCCGGGCTTGGTGAGGTACTCGGTGCTGACGTTGACCTGGCCCTTGTACGAGAAGTGGAACGAGTCGGTGGGCTTGGTCAGGGCCTCCAGCAGGACGCTGCTGGACTTGCCGAACCGGTCGCCGGCGGCGCGCGCGGCGGGGGCCGGGGCGTTGGTCGCGGCGGTGGCGCCGGGGGCGCCCGTGGCGGTGCTCGAGGACTTCTTGGCGCAGCCCGGCAGCACGAGCGCGGCGGCCAGCAGGGCCAGCACGGCCGCGGTCCGGAGCAGCGCGGAACGGTGGGGCGGAGAGTTCGGGGCCATGACTCCTCCTTGGTGACGGGAGTGATCCGTGGGCGATCCATCCTAGTCGCGGCCGCACGCGCGGCGCAAGGGCTGCTCGAGAGCCGCTAGGGTGGCGTGGATGTCTTGCTTCGGCGGCGGGCGGCGCGGCGCGTAGCGCCCGCGCCCGCACCGGCCGCCGAAGCCTGCGACGACGCCCCGTGGCCGCGCTTTCAATGGCCCGGCGCTTCCGATAGAATCCCCGCCATGAGCAAGTACTACATCACCACCGCCATCGACTACGCCAACGGCGCACCCCACATCGGCCACACGTTCGAGAAGGTCATCGCCGACGGCATGGCCCGCTTCCAGCGGCTCATGGGCGTGGACACCTTCTTCCAGATCGGCATGGACGAGCACGGCCAGAAGGTGGCCCAGGCGGCCGAGGCGGAGGGCGTGGACCCGCAGGTGTTCTGCGACCGCATGGCGGCGATCTACTCGGCGGTGTGGACGGCGATGCAGATCTCCCACGACGCCTTCGTGCGCACCACCGACGAGGCCCACATGCGCGGGGTGCAGCACCTGTTCTCGCGCTGCCAGGAGCGCGGCGACATCTACCCCAGCGAGTACGAGGGGCTGTACTGCGTGGGCTGCGAGGCGTTCTACCTGGAGAAGGACCTCAAGGACGGCGTGTGCCCGGTGCACAACACCCCGCCCAAGAAGGTCCGGGAACAGAACTACTTCTTCCGGCTGTCCCGGTACGCCGAGCCGCTGCTGCAGCACATCGAGGCCCACCCCGGCTTCATCGAGCCGGAGATCCGGCGCAACGAGGTGGTCAGCCTCATCCGCTCCGGCCTCGAGGACGTGAGCGTCTCGCGCGCCAATCTCAAGTGGGGCGTGCCGCTGCCGATGGACCCGCAGCACACGGTGTACGTGTGGTTCGACGCACTCATCAACTACGCCACCGGCGTGGGGCTGGGTCAGAACACCCCGGCGGCGCGGGAGCGGTGGGCCCGCTGGTGGCCGGCGGACTGCCACGTGATCGGCAAGGACATCACCCGCTTCCACTGCATCATCTGGCCGGCCATGCTGCTGAGCGCGGGCGTGGCGCTGCCGCGCTCGGTGTATGCGCACGGCTGGATCCAGTCCCCGGACGGGGCGCGCTTCAGCAAGAGCGCCGGCAACGTGGTGGACCCCATCCAGGTGGGCGAGGAGCTGCACCGGGCCGCGGGCCCGGGGCTCCGCGCGGAGCTGATCCACGAGCCGCTGCGCTACTTCCTGATGCGCGAAGTGCCCATGGGGCGCGACGGGGAGTTCTCCTGGAAGCTGTTCGTGGAGCGCTACAACACCGACCTGGCCAACGAGCTGGGCAACCTGCTGAACCGCGGCCTGTCCATGACCCACCGCTACTTCTCAGGGCGGCTGGAGGGCGCGGGCCCGGCCGAGGGGCCGGACCTCGAGGTGGGGCGCCTGGCGGACGAGGTCGTCGCGAACTACCGCGCGGCGCTGGGCTCCTGGCAGCTGTCCGTGGGCATTCAGGAAGCCTGGCGGCTGGTGAAGCGGGCCAACCAGTACGTCGCCGAGACCGAGCCGTGGGTGCTGGCCAAGGACCCGGGCCGGCGCCCGCGCCTGGCGCGGGTGCTGGCCACGGTGCTGGAGTCGCTGCGGGTCACGGCGGCGCTGGTGGCGCCGGTCATGCCGCGGGCGGCGGCCATCATCGGGGCCGACCTGGGGCTGTCCTGGCCGTCGCCGGACGCGCTGCGCGACCTCGCCTGGCGCACCGAGCCCTTCCCCGCCGGCCACGCCGTGCGCGAGGCGGTGGTGCTGTTCCCGCGGGTGCCGGTGCAGAAGTAGCGGCCCGGCCCCCGGCGGCCGCGCGCGGCGCGGCCCCGCCGGCCCCCGGAAGGCCACGTTCGTCGAGGCACCCTTGATCGACACCCACCTGCACCTCCTCGAGCCCCATTTCGACGCCGACCGCCCGGCGGTGCTGCAGCGCGCCGCGGCGGAGGGCGTGCGCATCCTGGTGGAGATCGGCATGACCGTCGAGTCCAGCCGGCGCGCGGTGGAGTTCGCCGAGCGCCACGCCGGGGTGTACGCGGTGGTCGGCTTCCACCCCAACCACGCCTCCGACGCCCGGCCCGGCGACGTGGACCGGCTGCTGGAGCTGGCGCGCCACCCGAAGGTGGTGGGCTGGGGCGAGATCGGGCTGGACTTCTACCGCGACTACGCGCCGCGCTCGGCGCAGGAGCCGCTGTTCCGCGACCAGATCCGCGCCGCGCGCGAGGCGGGGCTGCCCATCGTGGTCCACCAGCGCGCCGCCGAGACCGACGTGCTGGACATCCTCGAGGAGGAGCGTGCCGCGGAGCACCTGCCGGTGAACCTGCACTGCTTCGCCGGCGGCCCCGACACCGCCCGGCGGGTCGTGCCCCAGGGCTACTACTTCGGCTACGGGGGGGGCTTCACCTACGCCCGCGCGGGCGCGCCCTCGCCCGCGCGCGAGGCCCTGGCGGTGATCCCCCGGGACCGGCTGCTGCTGGAGACCGACGCGCCCTACCTGGCGCCCGTGCCCCACCGCGGAAAGCGCAACGAGCCGGCCTTCCTGCGCCACTCGGCGCTGGCCCTGGCCGCCGCGCTGGGGCTGAAGTTCGCCGAGCTGGAGGCGCTCACCGACGCCAACGCCCGGCGGTTCTTCCACCGCATGGCGGCCCAGGCCGCCGCGCCCGCCTCCCCCGCCGGGGCGCCCGCCCCGCCGCCGCCCGCTCCGGACGGCGGCCCGGCCCGATGATCCACCGTCCCGCCCGGCCGCCCGTGGAGAGCGCCCGCGCCCGCCTGCGGCGCTGGGAGGTCCGGCCGCGCCGCCGCCTGGGGCAGTGCTTCCTGGTGGACCGCCGGGTGAGCGAGCGCATCGCCGAGGCGGTGGGTGCGGGGCCGGGCGAGCCGGTGATCGAGATCGGGGCGGGAACCGGGGAGCTGACCGAGTGTCTGCTGTCCAGGGGCGCCCGGGTGTGGGCGGTCGAGCTGGACCGGGCCCTGGCGGCCCGGCTGCGCGGGGAGCTGACCGCCACGGTGGTGGAGGCCGACGCCCTGGAGACGCGCTTCCGGGACCTGGTCCCGGAAGGGCCGTTCGTGGTCACCGGCAATCTGCCATACTACTGCACGACCGACCTTTTGCTGCACCTGCTGGACCAGCGCGAGGGCGTGTCCCGGGCGGTGTTCCTGGTGCAGCGCGAGTACGCGGACCGGCTGGCCAGCCCGCCGGGGCGCAAGGCCTACGGCTCGATCGGGGTGCTGGTGGGGTACTTTGCCCAGGTGGAGCGGCTGTTCCGGGTCGGCCCGGCGGCCTTCCACCCCCGGCCCGAGGTGCAATCGGCGGCGATCCGGCTGACGTTCCGCCCCGGCCGGGGGCTCCCGGAGGCCCGCGAGCGCGCCCTCTTCCGCATCGTGCGGCGGGCCTTCCAGCAGCGCCGCAAGCAGTTGCGGGCGGCCCTGCGCGAGCTGGTGCCGGCCGGCCGGGAGCGGTTGCTGGAAGCCCTGGCGCGGGCCGGGGTGGATCCCGCCCGGCGCGGCGAGACCCTGTCGCTGGAGGAGTTCATGGCGCTGGCCGAGGCGCTCGAGGGGGAGTTGGCGTGAGGCGGGGGGCGGGCGTCGCCGCCGTGGCCGCGGCGGCAGTGCTGGCGGCGCTGCTGGGGCTGGCCGGGGCCGCCCCGCCGGCGCAAGCCGCGGACCTGGCGGCCGAAGCGCCGGCCGACTCCGCCGCGCTGCAGGCCGCGGCCGATACCGTGGCCCTCTCCCCGGAGGACTCCCTGGCGCTCGCCGCGCGGCAGGACTCGCTGGCGCGCGCGGCGGCCGACAGCGCCAACCCCTTCGTCAAGGCGCCGCGGGACACCACCGGCGCGCCGATGCACTACACCACCTCGTACAACATCAACCGCTACATCGCGACCTGGAACCAGGTGCTGAACGTGGACACCCGCTGGAAGAGCCTGCACATCGACAACGCCACCAACGTCACCTTCCGCGAGGACACCCAGCGCCACCAGCGCACCGGGACGCGCACGCAGAGCGTGCAGGTGAACTACGAGCGGCCCCACGGCCCCGTGGTGGGGCTCGCCCTGGACCTGGAACGCGACAACGACGGGCCGGTGGTGAACGGCCGGCAGCAGACCACCTCCTCGTTCAGCACCACCAGCGCGCGGCTGACGCTGGCCGACTCGCTGTACCTGAGCGAGACCAACTTCATGCGGCTGCAGGTGGAGGGCGGGCGCGTCGGCCGCGACGAGACCGGCGCGGCGCAGCGCAGCAGCAGCGGCAACGACCTGGCCGAGAAGTTCGAGTGGTCCTTCCTGCCGACCGGGCCCTTCAAGCTGCAGCTCACCGGCAGCAACAGCAACTCGCTCACCGATGCCCAGGGCCAGCAGCAGGGAGTGGGCTCCGAGGGGCGGGACACCACCTACTTCGCCTCCACCCGCAACCGGAACCGCGACCTCAACCTGGGGGCGCAGGCCCGCTTCAGCGTGCCGTGGCACGAGCTGCTCTGGACGCTCGGCGTGACCCACGGCGACACGCGCCAGCAGCAGCCCACCCTGGGGCGCCAGGAGACGCTCACCCAGAAGACCGACGCCGTCACCGGCCACCTCGAGATGAAGCTGGGCACCCGGCTGTCCCTGAAGTTCGACCCGACCACCTCCCAGAACGTCGTGGTCAGCGACGTGGACAGCTCCCGCAACTACGACAACCGTGGCCACGGCCTCCAGGCCTCCCTGGACTACTCCCACCCCACGGTGGGCACCGTGAACGTGACGCTGGGCGACCGCATCAGCACCAACGACTCCCGCAAGCGCCTCTCCGGGAACCTGCAGGACCTGATCGAGCACTCCCTGACCGCCAGTTTGAACCGAGGCCTCCTGAAGAACAGGTTCCAGCTGCAGCTCAACATGTCGGCGACGCTGAACACGACGCGCTACGACAGCTCCAACTTCGGATGGCGGCTGAATCAGGACTACCTGAACCGCCGCGTGGGCGGGAGCCTGTCCTACGCCTTCTCGAAGGTGGTGCGCATGGTGATCCAGGGCAGCGAGGTGCTCACGCACTACGTGTTCCTGGACGCGACCAAGTCCGGCCGGAACACCACCGACCGGCTCTACTCCGTTCAGTACGACATCACCTACGCGCCCGCGGCCCCGCTGAAGGTGACCCAGTCCTACATCGTGAGCGCGGACGCCAGTCTCTACGACTTCGAGGACTACCCGGGGATCCAGGTGGACAACCGCTACACCAAGACCACCTCCTACGTGACCAACCTCCACCACACCCTCGGCTCGCGCACGTTCCTGGACGCCACGAACAACCTGCGGCTCACCCGCACCGGCAGCTACAACCTGGATCCGCTCTCCGGGACCCGGGTGTTCAGCGAGTCCGGCTCCGGGCAGGACAACGACCTGAGCGTGAAGGTGAGCTACAAGATCTCGAAGTGGATCTCGGGGGTGGCCGGCACCCGGGGGGAGTTCATCCACCAGGACAACCCCGACGCGAACGGGAACCGGATCCCCAGCAGCCGGCAGAGCATCCTGGAGTTCAATGCGGGCATGAGCGTGAACTACCCGTTTTCCGAGACCGCCAAGCTCAATGGGACATTCACCCGCACGGCCCGCTCGGACAGCTATACTTCCTATACATCCGGCGTGGCCGGCAAGAGTCGGGTCCTCAATCAAGACTACTTTCTCATCACCGCCTCGTTTGACCTGGTGTTTCGGTGAGCGGCCGGAGCGGGCGGGGCGCGCAGCAGGAGCCAGCGATGCAAGCGCATGGAAAGCATGGAACTGCCCCGGGTCTGCGGGTTATCACAACTGGGCCGGGGGAGCCGGCCTGGGCCGGGTCCCGGAGTCCCGGGGCGGGCGCCGCCTGGCGGGCGGCGGGCCTCGCCGCGGCCGGACTGCTGCTGGCCATGCTGGCGATCGGCTGCGGCTGGCTGTCCACCGCCCCGCCGGCGCCGCCGGCGCAGGGCGTGGGCGCCCGGCCGGTCCCGCTGGACGTGCCCGAAAGCACCCTGGCCAACATCCAGGAGGCCTTCCGGGTGGGTTCGGTCTCGGCCTACATGCGCTCCATCGCCGCGCCCGGCGGGGGCACCACGGTGGACTTCACGGCCACCTTCAACGGCAGTGACGTGAGCCAGCGGGGCATGGACCACGCGGTCGTGGGCGCATGGCACTCCACGCAGGAGCGCAACGCCGCCAACTCGATGATGAACGGGCTGAGCCCGACGGACGCGGGCGCGGACACGCGGGCGGTCGTGACCAAGACGGTGGAATACCCGTCCTCGGGCGACCAGCGCGACTGGCTGGTGACCTACCGGGTCAACATCCGGCTGTACAACGCCCCGTACGTGGCGGGTCAGGCGCGCCTGTTGCTGCAGAAGAACTTCGCCGGCGAGTGGCAGATCCTCAACTGGGACGAGGGAGTGGTGAGCCAGACCCCGGCTCCGGCGGTATCGTGGAGCGTCCTGCGGTACGCGAACCACAGCTAGCAGCCTGTAACCTGCACCGGGATGCGCAATTGGCGGGGCGCACCGCCGATCTTGCGCCTTGACGGTGCGGGTCAGGTGAGAGTATAATGTAGTTTGGTTGAGCGCGCCGGGTGCCCCGCGCTACGGCGGGTGCCCGTATGTGTTCTGATCTGGAGGTTGTCACCGATGCTGTCTCTCAAGTCAGCCGCGCTCATCGCGCTCGGAGCCGTCATCGCCCTGCTGCTCGCCGGGTGCATCTTCAGCCCGGACACGAAACGGCCCACCCAACCCAGCGGTTACCTGGCGTACAGCTCGCCCGAGAACGTGATCACGAACATGACGAGGCTGTACAACAACCGCGACTTCACCGAGTACGGCAACGCGCTGGCGTCCGACTACGTGTTCCGTTTCGCCCCGGTGGATATCATCGTGGGCCAGCCGGACTCGCTGGTGCTTGCTGACGAGCTGACCTTCGCCGAGAACCTGTTCCACGACGGGAAGCCTGCGGCGAACCTCGAGCCGGCCAGCAAGATCACCCTGGTCATCAACACCCAGACCCACGGCCCGGACAACCGGGTCGGCCACAGCGGGTGGGAGCGGTACGTCGTAAGCACCGACCTGACGCTGGATTTCGCGGACGGCAACAGCAGCCGCGTGACGGGCACCGGTTACTTCTACTTCAAGCAGGAGCCTGCCGGCAGCGGCACCTGGAAGCTGGCCGAGTGGGCGGACCAGGGAGGCACCCTGGGGAAGCCCCTGCTCGCCAGCCGCTAACTCGACGGCCTGCCCCCGCCGGGTCTGATTCCCGGCCGGCCCGACTCCACCCCCCGGCTCCCGCGCTCACCTGAACCGCGCGGGAGCCGGCGACGTTAACGCCACCCTCCCCGCGAGGTCCCGCCGGCCCCGAGACACCTCCCCCGAAGAGGTCTGCGTCGTGAACTGGCGCGCTACATCCACTGCGGCGCCGGCGCTGCTGTGCGTGGCGCTGGGCGCGGGCTGCCTCGGCTCCCCGGCCGCGCCTCCGGCTCCCGTCCGCTACAAGGCCCCCACCAGCCCCGAGAACGTGCTCTTCAACCTGGCCGCCCTCTACCAGAACCTCGACCCCGCGAGGTACGACTCCACCCTGGCTTCCGGGTTCGTGTTCCGGTTCCACGCGGGGGACATCTCGCCCGGCAGCCCGGACACGCTGGGGCGGGCCGACGAGCTGGCCTTCGCCGAGAACTTCCTGCGGGCGGGCGGGCCCGGGGGCAGCCCGCCGGCGGCCTCGCTCAAGCTGCACATTGACGCGCTGGCCCCCGGCCCCGACCCGCGGGCCGGCCACGGCGGGTGGCTCCGGTGCGCGGCCATGACCGACCTCAGTGTGGAGTTCGCCGACGGCCGCAAGCTCGCCCTCAAGGGCGCGGCGTGGTTCTACTTCGTGCGGGAGCCGGCGGGCGGGAACACCTGGAAGCTGGCGGAATGGGCGGACGGGCCGCCGGCGGCGCCGGGCGGCGCTACTTCTTCTTCCCGAACAGCCGGTTCCACTTCTCCTCGGGGGTCTCCCGGGGGCCGGTCCGCCTGGCCGGGCGGCCGCTGAGCAGGAAGTAGTCGCAGAAGTTCCGCCGCTCCTTCTCGACGATCCACTCGGCCTGGGTCTCGCGGCACTGGTTGTGGACCGCGGGGTCGAAGTGGACGCACTGGCGGCAGCAGTGCAGGTCGCGGCGGCAGGCTGGGCATTCCTCTTCGCGCGGCACGCGCCCGGTGAAGGGCAGATCCGCGCCGCAGAACTGACACTGGGCCATCGGGGTCCTCCGCGGCGGGCGCGGTTGCCGCACCCGCCGGCATCATCATGATAGCGCATCGCGCGGGGCCGGGGCGCTGATCGCATGGGCCCAGGGCCGGGCGGGATCCGATTGCCGGACCCGCCCGGGCCCTGGGCCTCGCGATGCTGTCGTGGGTCTGGCCTCCGGGCGGATTCCGCCTGTCGGAACCGCCCGGGGGCCAGACCTTGCGCCGCCACGGAGCGATCTCGGCGCCCGGCAGCCGCTTCCGCCGACCTGGTTGGCGCCCGCCCCGGCCCGCGCTTACATTCCCCCCATGGCCCTCACCCTGCTCCAGGGTCCCGCCGGCAGCGGGAAGACCCACCACTGCCTCGAGCGGCTGCGCGAGGCGCAGCGCCGGGGCGAGCCCGAGTCGGTGCGCCTGCTGGTCCCCGCGCAGAGCGCGTACGCCATGCGCGCGGCGCTGCCGGCTCCCGAGCTGCCGGTGATCCTGGGCCGCCCGGTGCTCACCTTCGACGCCCGCTCCGGGCACAGCTCGCTGGGCGGCTGGGCGCTGGGCGCCGCGGCGGGCGGACCGGGGTGGACCGACGCGCTCACCGACACCGCCCGCCTGCTGCTGGTGCGGGGGCTGCTGCGCGAGACGCCGCCGCAGGAGCCCCGGCTGCAGCTCTCGGCCGCGACCCTGGGCTTCGCGCAGGAGCTGGTGGAGCTGTTCGCGGAGTGGAAGGAGGCGCTGCTCTCGCCGGAAGAGGTGGCGGCGGCGTTCGCGGACGCGCCGGCCGCGGCCGCTGCGGACGCCACGGCGGGGCGCACCGCCGCGGCTGCGGGGCGCGGCGCCGCGGCGGAGCCGCCCGGCGAGCGGGGCGGCCCGGACGGCACGCGGGCTCGGGAGCTGGCGCGCCTGTACTCGCGCTACCGCGACGTGCTGGCCGCCGGCGCGGCGTGCGATCCCCAGGATCTGCAGCAGCGCGCCCTCGAGGCGCTGCGCGCCCGTCCCGGCCGGCTGGCCGCGACCCACTTCCTGGTGGACTCCTTCTCGCACTTCACGCACTGGCAGCTGGCGGTGCTGCGGCTGCTGGCCGAGCACGCCGCCTCGCTCACCGTGACGTTCCCCTACGAAGAGGGCCGGCCGTGGGTGTACCGGCACCTGGAAAATGACCGCCGCCTGCTCACCACGGACATGCCGGGCGGCGCCCGGGTCCGGACGCTGGGCGCGCCCCGCCGGTTCCGATCGGCCACGCTGGAGCGGCTGGAGCGCGGGCTGTTCCGCGAGGCGGCCCCGCCCCCGCCCGCAGCCCCCGCGGGGGCAGCGGAGGTCTCGGCGTTCGAGGCGGCCGACCCGGCGGAGGAGCTGGAGGAGGTCGCGCGGCGCATCCGCCTCCTGGTGCGCGACACGGGCTACGAGTACGACCAGATCGCGGTGCTGTTCCGGGACCTGGCTCCGGCCCGCCGGAGGGTGGAGGAGATCTTCCGCGCCCACGGCGTGCCGGCCTTCGTGGACGCCCGCGAGGAGCAGCTCCACACCGCCCCCGCCCGGGCCGCGCGGCACATCCTGCGGCTGTGCGCCCGCGGGCCGGCCGCGGAGGCGGGCGTCGCCCTGGCGCTCGCCCGCAGCGCCCTGGTGCCGGGGCTGCGGGGGGAGGCCGACCGGCTGGAGCTGGAGGCGCGGGCCCGCGGCATCTTCACCGCGGCCCGGCTCCTGGAGCAGGCGCCGGCCCTCCTGGGCGAGCGCTCGCCGCTGGCCGCGCCGGCGCGGGCGCTGGGGCTGCTGGCGGGCGGGGCCGCGCGGCGCACCGCGGCCGACTGGTGCGCGGTGGTGCGGGCCGGGCTGGAGGCGCTCGGGGCTGGGGCGGCGCGGCGGGCGGACGCGGCGCTCTTCCTGCGGCACCAGGCGGCCTGGCAGCAGCTGGAGGAGCTGCTGGACCGCCTGGCGGCGCACCACGGGGGGCGGCCGCTGCCGCTGGAGGAGTTCGAAGGCGACTTCCTGGAGCTGCTCTCCGCCGGGCGCGGCGGCGAGGTGCCGCACGTCAAGGGCTGCGTGCTGGTCGGCGACGTGTTCCAGTCGCGCCTGCCGGAGGTGCGGGCGCTGTTCCTCCCGGGCCTCGCCGAGGGGATGTTCCCCGCCCGGCCGTCCGAGAGCAGCCTTTTGCCCGACGCCGACCGGCGCCGGATCGAGCGGCGCACCGGGCGCTCCCTGCCCCTGGCCGCGGACCGGGCGGACGAGGAGTACTACTTCTTCTATGTCGCGGTGACCCGGCCGTCCGAGCGGCTGGTGCTGTCGCGGCCCGTGGCCGACCACGAGGGCAGCGAGCTGGGCGCCTCCCCGTTCCTCAAGGAGGCCGGGCGCGCGCTGCCGGAGCTGCGGACCACCCGGGCCGACCTGCGCGGGGCGCACTTCGAGCTGGCGGTGGACGGCGCGGCCCTGGACCGCCGCCTGGCCCTGGAGCTGTCGCGCCCGCGCGGCCCCGGGAGCCCCACGCCGCTGGCGGTGGCGCTGTACAACGCCCGGCTGGCGGCGGGCGGGCCGTCTCCCTGGGCGTCCACGCCCCGCCCGGACCGCCTCCCGGAGCTGGCCCAGGCTACGGTGAGCCTGGCCCCGACCCAGCTGGAGGACTTCGCCGCGTGCCCCTTCTTCCGCTTCGCCCGGCACGTGCTGGGCCTGGGGGAGCCGCGCGAGCTGGCCTTCGGCCCGCGCGAGGACGGCACGGTCCTCGACGCGGTGGCCACCCGGGCCCTGCGCGAGGTCCGGGAGCGCGGCGGGCTGCGCGCCCTGGAGAGCCGCGAGGCGCTGGCCGCCCGGCTGCGCGCCCTGCTGGCGGAGGAGCTGCGCGAGCGCCACGCGGCCCTCGCCGAGCGGCCCCTGTGGACAGCCCGGGTGGAAATGTTGAAAGCCGCGCTGGACCGCTTCGCCGGGGTGCTGTGGGCCCAGCGGGAGGAGGGCCGGTGGGAGCCGGAGTACTTCCAGCTCGCCTTCGGGCCGCAGCGCCCGCTGCCGGTGCCGCCCGACCCCAGGTCTCCGGCGGAGCCGCTGGTGCTGCGCGGCCAGGGGGTGGAGCTGCGCCTGCGGGGGCGCATGGACCGGGTGGACCGCACCGCCACCGAACCGCGCCGGCTGCGGGTCCTGGATTACAAGCGCAGCCCCACCCACGCGATCGGGGAGCGGTTGCGGGACGGCCGGCTGCTGCAGGCGGCCCTCTACCGGCTGGCGCTGGAGGAGCTGCTGGGCGAGACGGTGGAGGCGGTCGGCCACCTGAGCTTCAAGAACGGCAAGCTGCAGACTTTCGGCCCGGGGCCGGCCCCCGGGCCGCAGGCGGCCGGGGACAAGCCGGGGCCGCAGGCGGCCGGGGACGAGCCGGGGCCGCAGCCTGCCGGGTCTGCGCCGGCGCCGCCGTCGGAGCACACCCGGGCGGTGGCGCTGGAGCTGGGCGCCCGGCTGGCCGGAGGGCAGATCGAGGTGAGCCCCGCGCGCGGCGCCTGCGAGCATTGCCGGCTGAGCGCGGTGTGCCGCATCGACCTCTGGCAGCAGCTCCTGGCGGCGGGCGGCGAGGCTGACGCGGACGCCGAGGAGAACGGCGATGCCTGAGGCCCCGCGCCGCTTCTCGGACGCCCAGGAGGCCGTCATCCGGGCCGGCGGGCGCGAGGTGTGGGTCACCGCCGCGGCCGGCTCGGGGAAGACCGGCTGCCTGGTGGAGCGCCTGGCGCGCCGGCTGTGTGAGAGCCCGGAGGCCGCGGCGGAGATCGTGGCCTTCACCTTCACCCGCAAGGCGGCCCAACAGATGCTCTCGCGCTTGCGGGAGCAACTGTGGCGCGGCCAGGAGCGCCAGGCGGCCCGCGCGGTGGACCAGCTGCGCATCGGGACCATTGACAGCTTCTGCGTCCAGATCCTGCGCGAGCACGCGGTGGAAGCCGGGCTCGACCCGCGCTTCCGGGTGCTGGACCCGGTGGAGGCCGAGGTGCTGGAGCGCCAGGCGGCGCGGCAGGCGCTGGAGGAGGCGGCCGGCCGCGGCGCCGAGGAGCTGCGGCCGTGGCTCCTGCGCTTCGAGGCCGACGCGCTGTCCGCGTGCCTGGTGGACGCGGCCCGTGCGCTGCGCAGCGCGGGCGACGCGGAAGGGCTGCTGGCCGCGTGGGAGACGGGCGAAGGCGCCAGCTTCGAAGCCTACTCGAGCGGGTTCGAGGCGCGCCGGGTGGAGCTGCAGCACCGGCTGCTGGCCGAGGCGCGCGGCCCGGTGGAGCGCGCCGCCGGCCACGCCAGCCGCAAGCCGGAGCAGCAGGAGCGGGCCCGGTCGGCCCTGGCGCGCCTGGCCCGGCCGACGTGGGACTTCGCCGCGTGGCACGAGATCCGCGAGGCGCTCACGGCCGCCACCGGCCCGCGGGATCTGCGCGCCGACTTCAAGCTCGCGCGCGAGCCGGCCTGGACCATGCTCTCGTTCGGGAAGGGCCCGTGGGCGGTCATCCGGGAGCGCCACGACGCCTTCGACGACGAGGAGCTGTACCGGCACCTGCGCGCCTTCCTGCCGCTGTTGCGGAGCTACCTGCAGCGCTTCGCCGAGGCCCGCCGCCGCCAGATCCCGCCGCGGCTGGACTTCCAGGACGTGATGCTGGAGGTGCTGCGCCTGAGCGGCCGGTCCCCGGCGTTCCGCGCCTTCTGCCGGGACCGCCTGCGGCACCTGCTGGTGGACGAGCTGCAGGACGTCAACGGACTGCAGTCGCAGCTCATCGCCACGCTGGGCGGGGACGCGGCCACCTTCGGAGTGGGCGACCCCATGCAGAGCATCTACCGCTTCCGGCACGCGGACGTGGAGCTGTTCACCGAGCGGCTGGCGGGCGCCGACGGCTCCGCGCGGGTGGCGCGCGAGCTGCAGGAGAACTACCGCAGCCGGCCGGGCATCGTGGAGTTCGTGAACCAGGTCTTCCCGCGGATGTGCCGGAGCCTGGGCGCGGCGGGCGCCCCGGAGCTGTTCCGCGCGCTCGCTCCGCGGCGGCCCGCGGGTACGGCGGCCGGGCCGGCGGTGGAGCTGCTGCGGGTCGGCGAGGAGCCCGCGGCGGGCGTGCCGGCGCGCGAGCTGCGGCTGGCCGAGGCGCGGGCGGTGGCGGAGCGGCTGTGGCGGCTGCACCAGGACCGCTTCCCGGTGCCGTTGGACGGCGCCCGGGAGACGGAGGCCGATTCGCGCGCCCGGCCGCTGGAGTGGCGGGACGTGGCGGTGCTGTTCCGGTCCTCCACCGCCATCCCCACGTACGCCCGGGCGCTGGCCGAGGCGGGCATCCCGGTGGAGACCCAGCACCAGGCGGAGCTGCTGGCGAGCGTGGAGGGGCGCGACCTGGTGGCGCTGCTGCAGGTGCTGCACAACCCGCGCCAGGATCTGCCGCTGGCGGCGGTGCTGCGCTCCCCGTTCGTGGACCTCTCGGACGGCGCGCTGCTGCGCCTGGCCCGCGAGGCCGCGGCGCGGGTCGGCCCGGGTGAGGATTCCGTGCCGCTGTTCGAGGTGCTCGGCGGCCCGCGGATGGCGGAGATCGTGGGCGGCGAGGAGGCCGGGCGCGCCGGGGAGTTCCTGGAGCGGCTGGCGAGTTCGCGGGACCGGGTGCTCACCGAGGGCGCCTCCAGCCTGCTGCGGGAGTGGCTGGACGCCGCCGGCTACCTGGCGCGCGAAGGGGCGCGCCGCGCCGGCGACCAGGTGGCCGCCAACCTGCACGCGTTCCTGGAGCGCTGCCGGGAGGTGGAACCCTCGCGGGGCGACCTGGCCGGGCTGCTGGAGCGGCTGCGGGCGCTGGGCGAGTCCGAACGGGGCCCGCGCGAGGGCGCCCTGCCGGCCGGGCGCGGCGTGCAGCTGGTCACCATCCACGCCGCGAAGGGGCTGGAGTTCCCGGTGGTGGTGGTGGCCCAGCTGGGCCGCGGCTGGAAGAACCCGAAGGCCGAGCGGAGCCCGCTGGCGCTGCGTTTCACGGGCTCCCCGCGGCGGGTGAGCCTGGCGGCGCGCCTCGGCCCCAGCTTCGGGGACGAGCGCGACCTGCGCGGGTGGGCCGAGCTGCTACTGGCGGCCGACGAGGACCTCGACAACCGGCTGGAGGAGCTGCGCCTGTTCTACGTGGCCGCCACCCGCGCCCGGGAGAAGCTGGTGCTGGCCGGCACGCGGACGCTGGATCCTGCGGGCGGCGCGGGCTGGACCGACGGGTACGGCGCCTGGCTGGACGCGGCGCTCGAGGAGCTGGCCGCGGGCGGCGCGGACCTCGACGCGCTGCTCGCGCGCACCGACCTTCGGGCCGCGGCCATCCGCAGGCCCGGCCGGGCCCACGACCGCGCCCGCCCGCTGTGGGAGGTGCACGGCGACCTCATCGCCGCCGGCTGCAGTCTGCCGGTGCCCGTGGACAGCGCCGCCGCGGCGGAGGCGCAGCGCATCCTGGAGCAGGTGACCCGCCCGGTGCCCGCGCCCGCGCTGGCCCCCCGCGACATCGGCGCGGCGGACCTGGGCCGCGCGCTCCTGTGCCCGTGGCGCCACCTGTACCGGGACTTCATCGAGGAGGTCACCGGGGACGCCGCGCGCGGGGGCGGCTCGGCCGGGGGCACGGCCAGCGAGCGCGGCGAGCGCGTGCACGCGTTCTTCGAGCACTGGGATCCCGCCCGGCCGGTGCTGGAGGATTTCGACCGGGCCGCGGGCCGGGCCGGGCTGACTGAGGACGACCGCCGGGACCTGCGGGAGTGGCTGGGCCAACCGGAGGTGGCCGCAGCGCTGTTGGAACTGTCCCGCCCGGGCGCCGAGGCGCGCCGCGAGCTGGTGTTCGAGTGGTCGGTCAACGGCACGCGCATCTCAGGCCGGCTCGACGCGCTGGTCCGCCTGCCGGACGGTGCCTGGCGGGTGCTGGACTTCAAGACCGATTCGAGCGAGCGCCTGGCCGCTCTGTACGAGCGGCAGACCGCGGTGTACGCGGCCGCGGTGGAGCGCGCCGGGCTGGGCCGGGTGGCTGGCCGGCGGCTCATCTACGTGCGCCGGGGCAGCGTGACCGACCTGCAGTGGGCCGCGGGCGACACCGACCGGCTGGAGGAAGAGGCCGCCCGCACCCTGCTGCTCCTGGGCCAGGGCGGAGACCTGAAATCCCCGGCGTGCTCCGACTGCGAATTGAAGAAGACGCTCGGGCGGAGCTGCGTGGCAGGGACCTAGGCTCGGGCGTTCCGGAAAAGCCTCGCGCTGCGGCCGCGGGCCCGGCCGTGCCAGGAGTTCCCCCGCTACGAATGCGGCCCTGGCCGCATCGAGGCTCGTGGTCCGATCCGCGGTACTCCTTCCGCCCCGGAGCCGGCTGGATCGCATACACCTTCGCGAACTTCCGGTATTTCTTCGGCCCCTTGATCGTGAGCTTCAGGTGCCGGACCGGCGGTTCGCAGCGGGTCGCGTTGTCGAGGATGCAGTCCACGGTGCAGGCCACCGTGGCGTCCAGATCTGGGGTATCCAGATCCCGGGTGGCTCCAGGGTACTTCGCCCGGGTTTCGGCCAGGCGGCGGGCCCGGGAGAACATGTGTGCCGGATCTCCTCGCCGGGGCTGGCGCTGCCAGGCATCAGCTCGCAGGTGACGTACATCAGGCCGATCCCGCCGGCCTCGGGTTGGTCGTGGGGCTGGGCCACGATGACGTGGACGTCGAACGCCTGGTCGCGCCTGTCCGGCGGGCTCGAGGTCAGCGCTCGGGCGTTTGTCCCGCCACTGTCGGGTACGGGCAGTCGTCGGGCTTGCCGCCTCTGGGCCAGTCCAGCTCCTTGCCCGGGGTGTCGGGGCGCGGGTGCGCCAGCACGAAGGCCGCCACGTCGAACGCCTGCGAGTCGGTGAGCGTGCCGGGCCTGTCGAAGGGCATGTTCCAGCGGATGAACGCGGCCGCGGTGTTGAGCCGGGCCATGCCCGCGCCGATGGCGAAGGACTGGCTCCCCCACACCGGGGGCGCGCCGGGGGCCGCGAAGCCCTCGCCGCCGACGCCGTGGCAGCGGCTGCACTGCGCAGCGTAGATCTTCGAGCCCGCGGTGGCGTCGGCGGGCCGCGGCGCGAGCTTCCTCATCCCCAGCCAGGGGGCCTTCACCCCCGCGGGCACGTCTCGCGACAGGAATGCGAAGTACGCCACCATGTCGGCCATGTCGCGGCTGCCGGGCGGCAGGGGCCGCCCGGACAGGCTGCGGCGCAGGCACTCGTTGATGCGGTCCTCGAGGCGGAACATCCGCGCCCCGCGGGCGTTGTACTGTGGGAACGAGGCGTACACGCCCACCCACGAGCCGGAGCTGGCGCGCGTGCCGCCGTCCAGGTGGCAGCTCGCGCAGCGCAGGCGGTTGCCGACGTGGGCGGGCAGCGAGTCGCTCGTCGCTTCCAGGATGGCCCGCCCGCGGCGGATTGAGGCCCCCCGGGGACCCGAGGGAATCAAGGAGTCGGACGGGACCGCGAATCGGATCCGCGCCGCCGGCCCGGGGGCGCGGGCCGGTGGGGACCCCACGGGACGGCACGCGCCGCCCATCAGAGCTACTAGGGCAAGCGCGGCTCGACCCGCGGCCCGCGCCCAGCGTGCGCGGGTCGCGGATCCGTCCCGCGGGCGTCCTCTCCCGGAGAACATGGTCCTACGGCTTCAGAATCTGCCAGCCCTCGTCGTGCCGCTTGATGATCTCGCCCATGGCGCTGGGCACGGTACTCACGATGGGCAGCAGCTCCCCGTCCTTCACGCCCAGGATGTTCATGGCGTTGTGGCACACCCGGAACTGCACGCCCCGCTCGGTGAGCTTCTTGATCCTGTCGGCGAACTTGGTCTGGGGCCGGGTGGTGGTGACGGCGAACACGGCCGGGCCGTAGGTGATGATCTCCAGCTCCACGTTGTCCTGGCCGACGGCGTCGAGCAGGTTGTTGGCGTGGATGGTCATCACCAGCTGGCCCATCGAGTCGCCCTCGGCCCACTGGAACAGAACGCGGTCCTTGGCGGACGCGGGGCTGGTCAGGGCCAGGAGGGCGAGGGTGCACGCGGCCGCGAGGTGCGGGAGGAATCGGGGCATGGGGGGCTCCTTCATGGGTGGCGATGGGACGGGAGAGGGAACGGCTGCGGCAGGCACGAGGTGGGCGCTGGGCCGGCAGCGTACCTCCTGGGAGCTCCCGGGCCACTGCCCGGGCGCGCGGCTCGCCCATTGGACGAGATTGGGAACGCAACAGATTCAAATGAAATTGAGGACTCAACTACGGAGAGGGCGTCCACTCACCCCCAGATCCCCCGGCGGGTTCGGCCGGAAGCTGGCGGCGCGCCCCGACATGCGCGAGCCATCATGGCCGGTCTTCCGGCCTGGCCGCTTCCTCCAGAGCCTGGGCCAGCTCGCGCGGCGTCCAGCGGGTGCCTTCGAGGCGGCGGAAAGGGCGCCCGTCGGGGCGGTACACGATCAGCGCCTCCTCGTGCACCATCCCCGGCCCGGCCCCGCGGACGGTGATGCCGGCGGCCGCCAGCAGCGCCGCCAGCGCCGCGCTGTCGCCGGTGGCGAGCGTCCACAGCGCCGGGTCGGCGCCGCGCTCGCGCCCGTAGCGGGCCAGCCGCGCTGGGGTGTCGTACTTCGGGTCGAGCGTGACGGTGAGCAGGCGCGCCTGGCCCCGCAGCTCGGTGGGCCCGCCGATCAGCTCCTGGGTCTCGGACAGCTGGCGGGCCAGCCGCGGGCAGGCCTCGGGGATGGCGCAGCGGGTGTAGAGGAAGCCCAGCGCCACCGGCATGCCGCGCAGCTCCGAGGTGCGGAAGCGCCGGCCGCCGGCGTCCCGCAGGCGGACGTCCGGCAGGCGCGGGAACCCGGCCAGGGCGTCGGCGCCCGCGGCCCGCGAGGCCCCGGGCCCGCCGGGCGCGGGCGCCGGCTCCCCGGCCGCGAGCCCCGCCGCCCCGGCCGTGCGCCCCACCACCCGCACTCCGGTCAGCCGGGACCGGTCGCGGGTCAGCTCCAGCACCGCCTCGACGCTGTCGCCCTCCCGGAGCCGCTCCAGCTCCCGGCGGGGCTCCACCCGCAGCGACATGGTCATCGCCGGCATCACCCCGGGGAGGGAGTCGTGCCGCACCACCGCCCGCCCCGCGGGGGCGTCCACCGAGATCACCACCCCGCGCAGCGGCGCGCGGCGGGCCCCGAACCAGGGGTTGGTGATCAGCAGCAGCCCGGCGATCCCGGCCGCCGCGGCGGCCACCGCCAGATAGATGTCCAGGCGACTCCGCTTCACCGCCCGCCTCCTACGCCGACTCCCACCGCCGGGCCAGCAGCCGCGCCAGCGCCAGGAACACCACCGTGATCCCGCACAACACCCCCAGCTGCGGCCACAGCTCCCACGGAGCCGCGTTCCGCCAGAACACCTTGATGTAGCCGTCCAGGGCCCAGGCGTTGAAGGTGCACAGGCCCATCTTCTGCATGGCCGGGCTCATCAGGAAGCGCGGGAACATGCTCCCGCCCAGCGCCGACATGGTGAGGATGAGGATCGTGGAGATGCCCGCGAGCTGCGCGCGGCTGCGCGAGGCGGCGGCCAGCACCAGGCCGAAGCTCGCGGCCGCGGCGGCGGTGGACACGGTCATGAGCGCGAAGCCCGGCAGGTGGTGCAGCAGGTCGAGCCTGAAGGCCAGCATGCCCCACACGAACATCACCAGGATCTCCAGGCAGCCCAGCAAGGTGATGAACAGCCACTTGCTGAACAAGAGCCCGCCCATCCCCAGGCGCGAATTCAGCAGCCGCTCCAGGGTGCCGGACTCCGCCTGCTCCAAGAGCGAGCCGCCGGCGGAGGAGGTGGTGAACAGCAGGAACATCACCGCGATCCCGGCGGCGTAGAAGGAGACGGTCGAGGCCCGCGCCTGGTTCCCGGCCATGACGTCCACCACCTCCACCGGAACCATGCCCGAGGCGGCCGCCCTGCGGCGCGCGGTGGCCGCGGAGTCCGCCGCCCGGCCCGCCGTCCCGCCTGCCGGCGCGCCCCGGGCCCCGCCCCAACTGCCACTGGAGTCCAGCGTCGGCAGCCACCGCTCCACGACCTCGCGCTGCCGGCGGGTGAGCCCGCCGGTGTAGCGCCCGAAGGTCTCCAGCCCGCGCCGGGCCATCAGCGACGGCGCGGCGGTCATGGTGCACTTCTGCAGCAGGCCCTGCACCACCTGCGGGGCGATCGGGTCGGACGGGTCGGCCAGCAGCTGGATGGTGGCCCCCGCGGTGTCGTAGCGCCCGAACGAGTCCCCCAGGCCGCGGGGCAGCACCACCGCCACCGGGACCGTGCCCTCGTGCACCAGCGCCCACCCGCGGCGGCGGTTCAGGGGCGCGCTGAGCGACTCCGGCAGGGACTGCCCGCGCGCCGCGCGCGGCCGCCACACCCTGAGGCCGGCCTCGCGCCCCAGCGCCTGCGCCAGCCGGGTGCTGAAGAGGCTGTGGTCCTCGTCCACCACCGCGATCGGGATGCGCTCGGTGCCGCTGTGGGTCTGCTCGCCGAAGACCGCCGCGAAGATGGTGAAGAACAGGACCGGGAGCAGGAAGGTGAGCATCTGGGCCACCCGGTCGCGGCTCAGAATGATCCAACTGGCCCGCACCATGGTCCAGATCACTCGCGCAGCTCCCTTCCGGTGAGGTGCAGGAACACCGCCTGCAGGCTGGGGCCGCGCACCTCGATGTCCCGCACTCGGCAGCCGGCGGCCTCCACCCGCGCCAGCATCGCCGGCAGCTCGGCGGCCACGTCCCCCAGCTCGCCGCGGAGCACGGGCGCGTCGGGCTCCCCCGAGAGGCCCGCCACCGGCGCCGCCGGCGGGGTCTCCAGGGCGAAGGTCACCGTGCGCCGCCCGCCCACGGTGCGCGCCACCAGCTCCGCCAGCGTGCCGGCGGCGATGGCGCGGCCGTGGTCCAGGATCACGATGGGATCGCAGCGCGCCTCGGCCTCCTCCAGCTGGTGGGTGGTGAGCAGCAGCGAGGCGCCCGCGGTGCGCAGCCCGACGAGCATCTCGTAGATGCGCTCGCGGCTCTGGGGGTCCACCCCGACGGTGGGCTCGTCCAGGAGCACCAGGCGCGGCTCGTGCATCACCCCGCAGGCGAGGTTGAGGCGGCGCCGCATGCCGCCCGAGAAGCGCCGCGAAGGCTCCCGCGCGCGCTCCCCCAGGCCGGTCCAGTCGAGCGCCCAGTCCACGCGCCGCTTCACCTGCGCGCGCGGCACCCCGTGCAGGTGGGCGAACAGCTCCAGGTTCTCGCGCGCGGTGAGCAGCGGGTAGATGGCCACCTCCTGAGGCACCACGCCCAGGGCGGCGCGGTCCAGGGAGCCGTTCACGGGCTGGCCGAACAGCTCGATGGTGCCGCCGTCCAGGCGCACCCGCCCGGCGATGGCCCGGACCAGGGTGGTCTTGCCCGCGCCGTTCGGGCCGAGGAGGGCCATCAGCTGTCCGGGGTGCAGCTCCAACGAGGCGCCGTCCAGGGCCGGGATGGAGCCGAAGGACTTGCGGGCGTCGGTGACGCGCAGGACCGGGGGGGCCATGGTCCGCATGATACCAGCCTGTACGCGGCTGGCTAGGCGGGTGTTCCACCCGCGCCTGGGACGCACGGGTGGCCTCGAGGGCCCGCAGACGGGCCCCCGAAGCACCTTGCCGGGGGGTTCGAGGGAGGCTACCATAGAGAATATGAGAGGGTATCGGTGAAATCCCAGCCGCCGCAGTCCCGCACCGCCGCGGCCGGCGCAGGTCCGGCCGAGGGCGGCTCGACCCCCATCCGGGTGGTGGTGGCCGACGATCAGCTCCTGGACCGCAAGGCCCTGCTGGGCCTGCTGGACTCTCAGCCGGACTTCGAGTTGGTGGGTGAGGCCGGCACCGGCGAGGAGGCGGTGGACCTGTGCCGCGAGGTGCGGGCGGACGTGCTGGTCCTCAGCGTCCGGTTGCCCGGCCTGGGCGACATCTCCGCGATCGGCAAGATGCGCAAGGTCGCGCCCGGGACGCGCGTGCTGGCGGTCTCGGACCGCGGCGAGCTGCGCTGCCTGGCGCTGAACCCGCCCCGGGTGATCAAGCGCGACGGGGGCGACGACCCGCGCTGCCCGCAGGTCACCGACTGCCTGGAGCTGGCGGTGGCCCAGGGCGCGGTGGGTGCGATCCGCCGGACCGCCTCCCCTGAGGATCTCTTCCGCGCCATCCGCGCGGTGGCCTCCGGGAACGTCTGGTACGACCTGGGCACCGCCTCGCGCATGCTGCAGCGCTCGCTCGGCCTGAGCCCGGGCCAGGAGGCGCACGCGCTCTCGGACCGGGAGCTGCAGGTCGCCAACCTGATCGCCGACGGCCACTCCAACAAGGACATCAGCCAGACCCTGGGGATCAGCGAGCCCACCGTGAAGAAGCACGTGGGCCGGCTGCTGGAGAAGCTGGGCCTGGACGACCGCCTGCAGATCGGGCTGTACGTCGCCCGCAACCCGCTGGTGCTGGAGCGCCCGCCCGGCGGCCGCCGCTGAGCCCGCGGGCCCGCCGCTCTCCCTTCTTCCACGCCCATTCCAGGCTCCGCGCCGGCGGCCCGCGCCGGCTCCCGCGCGTCCCCGCGCCCGGCCCGCGGACGCCGGTCAGCGGCCGTCGCCGACTTCGTAGCGCTCGCGGATGAGCTGCACCAGGGCCTCGTTGAGGTCCAGGATGTGGTCCATGCGGTGCCGCTCCTCGAGGTGGCGGATGCGGGAGGCCAGGGAGTGGTCCCCGAACACCCCGGCGATCCAGCGCGAGAAGTCGCCGCGGCGCATGTGGTCCTCCAGCACCTCGGGCGAGGAGCGCAGCAGCGCCCGGGCGAACTCCTTCAGCGTGCGCGCCGGCGAGCCGGCCGGACCGTGGCGGTCCGAGGAGAACATGAACGCCTGGGCCTCCGGCACCGGGACGTCCAGGTACTTGGCGCGGTGCCGCACGTGCGAGGTGAGCCGCGGCGCCAGCCGGATGCGCTGCGCGGTGCAGCCGTCGCCGTGCGTGCCGCTCATCACCACCGCCTCCCCCACCGACAGGTCCTCGAACAGCGCCCGGCAGCTGCCGTCGCAGCGGCCCTGGCCGCAGGTGCGGACGATGGCGTCCACCTCCGCGGGGTCGGTGATGCGGGTCACCAGGATGGCCTCGGAGGCGGCCAGCACCTCCGGGTGCAGATTGGAGGGGCGGTAGCTGATGAGGGTGTAGCCGTGGAGCTTCATGTCCAGCAGCGTGCCGGTGTCCGACTGGTGCAGGAAGTAGTGGGCCTCGTCCACCACGATGCGGTGCGGCAGGCCGGTGCGCCGCCGCAGCGCCACCAGCGCCGGCAGCAGCACCCTGAGGTAGCTCACCCGGGCACGGTGCGGCACCTGCGACAGGTCCACCACCAGGCTCACGTCCGGGTGGCGCAGCGCCCGGGCCAGCTCGTGCGGGCGGGGCGGCTGCTCGCCGCCCCCCAGCACCTGCACTCCCGGCAGGGCCTCCAGCGGGCGGTAGTCCCCCTCCGGGTCCATGATGCACATGCAGTAGCGCCGCAGGATCATCTGCTCGCACAGCAGCCCGCTGACCCAGGACTTGCCGGAGCGCGGATCGCCGGCCACCAGGATGTTGCGCCCGCGCACCGCCAGCGACAGCGGGCTGCCGTCCAGGCCGTATCCCAGCAGGATGCGCCGGCGCCCGGAGCGCTCGGGCGAGAGCCGGGGTTCGGCGGCCACGCGGCGGATGTAGCCGGCCACCGCCGCCGGGCCCTCGCCCGGCAGCACCTCGTCCGCGGCCTCCTTGAGCGCGGCGCTGCCCCACTCCACCGCCACCCCGATCTCGCACGCGGCCAGCAGCTCGTGGTCGTTCTCGGCGTCGCCGATGGCGATGGCGTTGTGGACCGACAGCCGCAGCGAGGCCAGCGCCTCGCGCAGCCCGGTGGACTTGCTGATGGACTGCGGCAGGACCATCACCCGGCCGCGGTTGAAGGCCAGGCTCAGGGGCAGCTCCAGCGCGCGGATGACCTCCAGCAGGGCCGGGGCGTGGGTCGCGTCGCACTCCACCACACACTCGCCGGACTTGAAGGGGATGCCGCGGCGGGCCAGCTCGTCCAGGAACCGCGGGGGCGGCGGCGGGCCCAGCACCGCGGAGCGGCCGCTGGTGGGAAAGGTGAGCACCGCGCCGTTCTCGGCGACCACCGCGTCCAGCCAGTCCAGCTCCCCGGCCACGCGGCGCAGCTCGCGCAGGATGCGGCCGGTCACCAGCACCACCACGATGCCGCGGGCGCGGGCTTCCAGGATGGCCGCGCGGACCGAGGGATCCAGCACGCCGTCCTGGGCGATGGTGCCGTCGTAGTCCACTGCCAGCACGCCGAACTTCATGTCCGTCCCTGGCGGCCCGCCGGGCGCGGGCCAGGCTCGATGGGCCGGCGGGCGTGGGGTTCCCGCACGCCTCCGCGGCGCCAACGGCCGGAGGATAGCACGAGAACGCGGGGGACATGAGAACGGCCCGCCGGGGGTTCCCGGCGGGCCGGCGGGCGCGTCGCCGCGCGCCCCTACTTCTTCTTCTCTTCGTCCACCACTTCGAAGTCGGCGTCCACCGGGCCCTTGCTGCCCTGGGGCTCGGCCTGGCCCTGGCCCGGGCCGCCGGCCGCGCCCTCGGCGCCCGGGCCGGGCCCGCCGCGCGCGCCCTGGTAGAGCTTCTCCGAGGCCTGGTGCCACATCTGGTTCAGGGCCTCCAGCGCCGAGCGGATCTCCGCGGGGTCGTCCTTCTGCACCGCCTCGCGGGTGCGCTGGGTGGCGGCCTCCAGCTTGGCCTTGAGGTCCGCGTCCAGCTTGTCGCCCATCTCCTTGAGCCGCTTCTCGCTGGCGAAAGCCTCCTGATCCGCCCGGTTGCGGGTGTCCACCCGCTCGCGGCGCTCCTTGTCCTCCTTGGCGTGGGCCTCGGCGTCCTTGACCATCTTCTCGATCTCGGACTCGCCCAGCCCGCTGGAGGCCTCGATCCGGATGGACTGCTCCTTGCCGGTGGCCTTGTCCTTGGCCGAGACGTGCAGGATGCCGTTGGCGTCAATGTCGAAGGTGACCTCGATCTGGGGCACGCCGCGCGGGGCGGGCGGGATGCCGTCCAGCACGAATTTGCCCAGGGTGCGGTTGTCGCCCGCCATCTCGCGCTCGCCCTGCAGCACGTGGATCTCCACGCTCGGCTGGCTGTCGCTGGCGGTGGAGAAGAGTTCGCTCTTGCGCGTGGGGATGGTGGTGTTGCGCTGGATCAGCCGGGTGCACACCCCGCCCAGGGTCTCGATGCCCAGCGACAGCGGCGTGACGTCCAGCAGCAGCACGTCCTTGACGTCGCCCGCCAGCACCCCGCCCTGGATGGCGGCGCCCACCGCCACCACCTCGTCCGGGTTCACCCCCTTGTGGGGCTCCTTGCCGAACAGCTGCCGCACCCGCTCCTGCACCTTGGGGGTCCGGGTCGCGCCCCCCACCAGCACCACCTCGTCGATCTGGGAGACGCTGAACCCGGCGTCCTTGAGCGCCTGCTGGCACGGGGCCAAGGTCCGCTCGATCAGGTCGTCCACCAGCTCCTCGTATTTGGCCCGCGTGAGGGTCACGTCAATGTGCTTGGGGCCGGTCTGGTCGGCGGTGATGAACGGGATCTTGACGTCGGTCTGGGTGGCGCTGGACAGCTCGATCTTGGCCTTCTCCGCCTCGCTCTTGAGGCGCTGCAGGGCCATCGGGTCCTTGCGCAGGTCGATCCCGTGCTCCTTGGCGAAGCTGTCCGCCAGCCAGTTCACGATGCGCTGGTCGAAGTCGTCGCCGCCCAGGTGGGTGTCGCCGTTGGTGGACTTCACCTCGAACACGCCGTCCCCGATCTCGAGGATGGAGATGTCGAAGGTGCCGCCGCCCAGGTCGTACACGGCGATCTTCTCGTCCTTCTTCTTGTCCAGGCCGTAGGCCAGCGCCGCCGCGGTCGGCTCGTTGATGATGCCCTTGACGTTGAGCCCGGCGATCTCGCCCGCCTCCTTGGTGGCCTGCCGCTGGCTGTCGTTGAAGTAGGCCGGCACGGTGATCACCGCGTCGGTCACCTTCTCGCCCAGGAAGTCCTCCGCCGTCTGCCGCATCTTCTGCAGGATCATCGCCGAGATCTGCGGCGGGGCGTACACCTGGTCCTCGATCTTGACCCGCGCGGTGTGGTTCTCGCCCTCGATCACCTCGTACGGGACCAGCTTGCGCTCCCCGGTCACCTCGTCGAAGCGGCGGCCCATGAAGCGCTTGATGGAGTAGACGGTGCGCAGCGGGTTGGTCACGGCCTGCCGCTTGGCGACCGCGCCGACCAACCGCTCACCGGTCTTGGTGAAGGCCACCACCGACGGCGTGGTGCGGCCTCCCTCGGAGTTGGAGATCACGGTCGGCTCGTTGCCGATCATGGCCGCCACGCACGAGTTGGTCGTGCCCAGGTCGATGCCGATCGTCTTGCCCATGGCCGATGTTTCCTTTCGCTGCGTGGAATTGCGGGGCCCGGCGAGGGACCCCGGGACGGCCCGCCGGCCGTCCGGGTGCTGCGCGGAGGGGCCGGTTCCCCGTGGGGGCCGGCCCGCGCGCCGCTTGCGGTCTGTGGATGCATGGCCGGCACGGCCGGCCGGTTCCGGACGGGCCCCGGGCGCCGGCCGAGGCCGGCGCCGCGGCGCCTACTTCACGTCGACGGCGATCTCGCGCTCGCGCGCCTCTTCGGTCTTGGGAACCTCGATGCGCAGCACCCCGTTCTTCATGGAGGCCGAGATCCGGTCCCGGTCCACCTTGGTGGCCAGCTGCAGCACCCGCTCGAAGCGGCCGAAGCAGCGCTCCACCCGGTGGTAGTTGACGTCCTTCTCCTGGCGCACGTCCTGCTTCTCGCCGCGGATCACCAGGGAGTTGTCCACGACCGAGACCTTCACGTCCTTCTGCTCCAGGCCCGGCAGCTCCACGGTCACGGCGTAGCGCTCCTTGGTCTCCTCCACGTCCACCGGCGGCAGGAAGCTCGCCGTGCTCTGCGCCCACACGGGCTCGCGGTTCCAGAACGAGCGGAACAGGCGGTTGACCTCGTCGTCCAGCGAGCTCAGCTCGCGCGCAGGGTTCCAACGTACCAGCGACATCTCGATCACTCCTCTTCTTCCAGGGCCGGGCGCGCCGGCCCAGACTCTCCGTGCGGCCACTTGGAGCCCCGGTCTGCCCGCCGCTGCCCGGGCGGCGGCGCCGGCATCCGCGGGCCTGTCCAAACTGTGTTCGCCCAGGCTAAGCGCAAGCCACATGCCATCCGCGGAGCGCACCTGGAGAACACACCCAAGTGATTCCAAGAATTTAGCTTAGGCAAGATGCCGGAGCTCCTTGGCGGGGCCCGCCTGGGCCGTCCGTCGCATTCTGAAACACCGTTCCGTTCCCGCTTGGAGCGCGCGGTTTCAGTCTGAGACCGGCGAGGCGGGGCGGCTGTGGGCGGCGGCGGGCCCGGAGGAGGCGGAAGCGAGTTTGCGGAATCGAGCGCTCAGAAGCGCAATCTGAAGGTGTAGGATCCCCATCAAGCTCTCGAAAGGACGACCGCCATGGAGCACCGCCTGTTCACGGTCGAGGAAGCCAACGAGATGCTTCCTCAGCTGGAAGAGATATTCGCCCGGCTGGACGGCATGAAGGAGCGCGCGCGACAGACGCAGACGCAGATCTCCATCCTGCGCCTGATCTGGAACGAGGCCCTCAAGCGGCCGGAGAACCCGGACCACCAGGAGTTCCTGGCGCTGACCCGGAGCTACCAGGGGGTGGTCGAGGATACCAAGGAACTGGTGCGGGAGATCCAGGAGCTGGGTTGCCTGCCCAAGGACCTGGAGCAGGGCCTGGTGGACTTCTACGCCCGCCGCGAGGGCCGGATCGTGTTCCTTTGCTGGCGCCGCGGCGAGAAGCAGATCCGGTTCTGGCACGAGCTGCACGCGGGCTACAGCGGGCGCGTGCCGCTCTAGTTCCGTTCCGCTAGGCTGGGGATTCCGAGAGGGTTAGGGGTTCCGAGCCGGTCCTGCCGGCGCGCCGCGCGGTCAACCCGGGGGGAGCGCCAGCACCCAGCGCACACCCGACCCGCAGCGCGAGATCTCCTGGCGCGCGCCGGCGCGCTCCAGATTGTACAGGGCCACCCACAGCGGCCCCGCCACCCCGCTCACCAGGTCGGGCGGGGCGGCTCCGGGCTCGAAGGCCTTGAGCGCCGCCAGGTCCGCATCGGTGGCGCGGCCCGGCAGGTCCACTCCCACGCACACCTCGCCGTTCCGCCGCCGCGCCGATACCGTCACCGTGCGGCCCGCCGGGCTTCGCCGAATGGCCGCCTCCAGCAGCCACACCAGCGCCCGGCGCAGAATCTCCTCGCGCACCCCGGCCAGCGTGGGCGAGGGCGGCAGCTCGAAGGAGAGCGTCACCCCGCGGGCCGCCGCCACCGCCAGCGCCTCCTGCAGCGCGGCGCGGACGCAGCCCTCCACGTCGGTGCCGGCCTCCTCCCCGCCCGGGCCGGTCTCGGCCGGCAGGCTCAGGCCTTCCAGGTCGTCCACCATCCGCGCCAGGCGCCGCGCCTGGCACTCGAGCGCCTCGGCGAACTCCTGGCACCGCTCCGGGCCGACCCCGGGCGAGCGCAGCAGCTCGGCATAGGCGGCGAGCGTGGTGAGGGGGACGCGCAAGTCGTGGCAGAACTGGTGCAGGAGGGGAGCCTCCAGCGCCGGCACGCCCTCGGGCTCCGGCCGGGAGGCTCGGGCGGCGCTGCTGCGGCGGGTCATCGTCCGGCCGCCTGGCGCACGGCCGCGGCCCGGAGCCGGGGATTCCGGCGGGCCTCCGCCGCGCGCATCCGCAGCCACAACTGGTGGCCGTGGCGGGTGCCGCGGGTGTAGCCCACCTCGTCCAATGCCCGGCGCATGGCCTCCACCCGCGGGTCGGGGAGCGCCCGGTCGAACAGCGAGTCCAGGGCCCGTCCGCCGTGGGTGAGGCGCACCGTCACCGCGCGGTTGTCCCAGCCCACCTCGGCCTCGATCGGCCCCCGGTGGCTGTCTCCCTGGGTGGCTTCCACGATGGCCAAGTAGGCCTCCCGGGTGGCGGCCTCCAGGGCATCCCGTTGGCCGCGGGAGAGCCCCGCGTGCCGGGCTGCCTCGGCGACCAGCGAGATGCACTTGGGAAGGTGCTCCAGCCCGCCCCGGCTGTGGAGCTTCCGGCTCTGGCACTCCATGCGTTATCCTCTTGTCGGCGCGCGTCCGTGCGGCGCCGCATTGACCCCGGTTTCGGCCGCCTGCGGCAACTTCTTGAGCCCGAAAGGACCCTGCCCGGGACTCCCCCGGGAGCCCGGCCCGCCATGTCCCCTTCCCCCACCCGCCAGCCCTTCCGCTTCCCCCGCGAGCTGTACCTGGCGGCGTTCATGGCCGGGGTGGTGGACGCCCTGCTGGTCTTCTATCTGCCGCTGCACCTGTACCGGAACCTCCAGGAGCGCCGGCTGATCATCGTGGGATTGGTGGTGGCGCTGCCGCAATTCAGCGTGTTTGTGGCCAGCAACCTGTGGGGGGCGCTGGGGGACCAGTGGCGGCGCCTGAAGCCGCTGGTGCTCATCGGCGTCGGCGGCTACGCGGCCATGTTGACCGCGCTGGCCTGGGCGCATACGTCAGGGGCGGTGCTGTGGCTGGCGTTCCTGGGCGCGGTGGTGCACTCGGCCTTCAAGCCGGCCGGGCTGAGCTACGTGACGCTGCTGGAGCCGGAGCGCAAGGGCCACGCGCTGGCGGCGCTGATGCGCACCCAGAGCGTCGGCTGGATGTGCGGCAACCTGGGCTGCCTGGCCTTGATCGAGATGTTCGGCTGGCGGGCCATGAACTGGGCGCTCGGGACCGCCGGGGCGGTGGCGGCCGTGATCTTCGCGGTCGTGGCCTGGCTGATGCCGGAGGTGGACCCCGCCGAGTTCGCGCGGCACGCGCCCGGCGCCGGGCCGCCCGCCGCGGAGGAGGCGCCGCGCGGCTTCTGGCGCGACCTGGCGGCGCTGTACGAGACCCCCGCGCTGCTGTGGATCTCGGCGGTGTGGTTCTTCACCACGGCGGCCCGGTGGCTGTTCTACACCTTCTTCACCATCTTGTTCACCGACCAGATGCACGGGGCGGTGCGCGTCGTGGGGGTGGCGTCCGGGTGCTCGGCGCTGGCGGGCATCGTCTTCTACGGCGCCGCCGGCCGGTGGGTGGACCGGCACGGAGCTCGCCCGGTGCTGCTGGGTGCGGTGCTGGGGTACGCCGTGTACTTCCTGGTCAACATCTTCCTGACCCAACCGTACGTCGTGGCGGCGCTGTTCGTGATCCCCATCTACCCGGCGTTCGTGGTGGCGGGCAACACCATGGTGGCCTCGGTGGTCGGGCCCGGGCAGCGCGCCGGCGGCCTGGGCGTGGTCACCGGCACGGAGGCGGTGGGCGCGGTGGCCGGGGCACTGGCCGGCGGCTGGGCCGGCGACCGCTTCGGAGTGGGCATCACCCCGCTGGCCGCCACGCTGCTCGCGGCGGTCGCGCTGCTGCTGGCGGCGGTGTCGCTGCGCAAGCCGGTGGCCGCGGATTCCCGCCCGTAGCCGGGGCCGGCCCGCCGGCCGGGCCCTGCATCCAAGTTCTCAGCATCAAAGCCCTCTTTTTCTGGACCTTCCCCGGGACACCGGCTAGCCTCACGGAGTCGCGCGCCCGATCCGGAGCCGCGCGGCGGCGGGGCGGCCGCGCCCCGTCCTGGCCACCTCTGACCGGCCGCACCACGTCCGACCCCGTGGACAACTCATCGCCCCGACGGCCGCGGAGGACTCATCCATGCCTGCCCCGAAGAACCGTCCCGCCTTCCTGTTCCTGGCCCTCGTCGTTGCGGCGCTCGTGCACGCGCCGGCCGCCGGCGCGCTGGTGCTGACGTCGCAGGGAATCACCGAGGGCTTCAGCCTCTCGACCTTCGCCTCGGGCTTCCCCAGCTCCTCCAACATCGGCCCGCTGGGCGTGGCCTGGACCGCCTCCGGCGGGGTCATGGTGAGCGACTTCCCCGGCAACGTGCGCGTGTTCGCCACGGACGCCGACGGGCAGCTGGCCTCGTCCGCCCCGGTGGGCCAGTCCTACGGCCTGGCCAACGCGGTCGGGCTGGCCCGCGTGGGCGGCAGCTTCTTCATGACCCGCCAGGCCATCGGCGACTTGGTGCAGCTCAACCCCGACGGGACGTTCAACCAGGGCATCTTCGCGGGCCTGCCTGCGGCCACCGGCCTGGTCACGGACCCGATCACCGGGCACGTGTACGTCAGCACCCTGGGGAACAACCAGATCTGGGATGTGGACCCGGTCGCCAAGACCGGCCACATCATCCTCAGCAAGTCCGCCGACGGGCTGACCACCGACGGGCACGTGCTGTACATGGAAGAGGGCGGGCACATCACGGGGTACGACCTGACGACCCACGCCCAGGTGTTCGACTCGGGCTTCATCTCGGGCGCGGACGGCACCTCGCTCGGGTACGGCACGCTGGCGGGCAAGATCTTCGCGAACACCAACTTCGGTGAGGTGTATGAGATCGATCTGGGCACCGCCGCCAAGACGCTCATCGCCAACGGCGGGACGCGCGGCGACTTCGTCGCGGCGGACCCCAACGGCACGCTGCTGCTGACGCAGTCCACGACGCTGGAGCGCCTCACGGCCCCCGCGGGCGGCGGCTTCGGGGCCGTCCCGGAGCCTGCGACGGGCCTGGAGATGCTGCTGGGTGCGCTGCTGATGGCGGGCGGCGGGCTGTACGCGCGCCTGAAGGGCTAGGGACGCGCCGCCGGCGGGCCGGGTGGGGGGCTGCGCGCTCCGCGCGGCTCCCCCATCCGCCCGCCGTGCGTGATGCAGCCCGGCCCGGCTTCAAGACCTCCTAGGCCGGCGTCTCGCGGCCGAGCGGAGACAGGAGGTCGGAGCCAGCCGCGAGGCCGAGCGAGGCGGAGCGCAGGAGGCGCGGAGCCGAGCGTCCGGCCGAGAGGTGCTTGAAGCCGGGCCGGGCACGTCCGCGCAGCGGGCGCCTACTCGTAGCGCAGCGCTTCGATGGGATCCAGCCGGCTGGCCTTGCGCGCCGGGTAGAAGCCGAAGAACACCCCTACCAGCGCGGCGAAGCCCAGGGACATGGCCACCGAGCCGGCGGACACCAGCGTGGGCCAGCCGGCGAGCTGGCTCACGATCTTGCTGGTCGCCAGCCCCAGCGCCACGCCGATGATGCCGCCCAGCACGCTCAGGAACGCGGCCTCGAACAGGAACTGGAACATGATGTCCCGCTCCTGCGCGCCCACTGCCAGGCGGATCCCGATCTCGCGGGTGCGCTCGGTCACCGACACCAGCATGATGTTCATGATGCCGATGCCCCCCACCAGCAGCGACACCCCGGCGATGCTGCCCAGCAGCATGGTCATGATGCCGGAGGTGGTCTCGGCCGCCGAGGCGATCTCCGCCTGGCTGCGCACGGTGAAGTCCTCCGCCTCGCCCTGCCCGATGTGGTGCCGCTGGTGCAGCAGCGAAGTGATCTCGCTGATGGCCTGCCCAGTCAGCAGGCTGCTGCTGGCACTGACCATGATGTTGTTGACGTAGGTGACGCCCAGCATGCGCTTCTGGACCACCGGCAGGGGGGCCATGATGATGTCGTCCTGATCGTTGCCGCGCGGGTCGGTGCCCTTTGCCAAGAGCACGCCCAGCACCCGGAAGGGCATCTGGCGGATGCGGATCACCTGCCCCACGGGGTCGGAGCCGCCGAACAGGTTGTCCGCCACGGTCCGGCCGATGACGCACACCTTGGCCGTGCCGCGCACGTCGGAGTCGGTGAAGAAGGTCCCCTCGTCCACGGGCCACTCGCGGATTTCAGGATAGCTGGCCCACACCCCCTGGACCGACGTGCTCCAGTTCTGGTCTCCGGCCACCACCTGGGCCCCGGCCCGCACCATCGGCGACACCGCGGCCACCGAGGGGCACTCGTTCTGGATGGCGCGGGCATCGTCCTCCGTGAGGTGGGCCGACGCCCCCAGCCCCATGTTCACTCCGCCCCTGGACATGTTCCCGGCGAAGATCATGATCAGGTTGCTGCCCAAGCTGGCGATCTGGGCCTGCACCGAGGCGCGCGCGCCTTGGCCCACGGCCACCATGGCGATCACCGCGGCGACGCCGATGATGATGCCGAGCACCGTGAGCGTGGAGCGCATGCGGTTGCGCCGCAGGGCCAGCAGCGCGATCCGGAGTACCATCAAGACATTCATGACTGCGCCCTCTAGCTGGGGACTTCATGGTGCAGCGCGCGCTCCAGCTCGTCGAGCTGCGCGCGCTCCACCTTGGGATCCCGGCGCTTCAGCACGCGGGTGTCGGAGACCACCCACCCGTCGCGGAACACCAGGTTGCGTTCAGCGTACTGGGCGATGTCCGGCTCGTGGGTCACCATCACCACGGTGATCCCCTGCCGGTTCAGCCCCAGGAACAGCTCCATGATCTCGATGCCGGTGCGCGTGTCCAGGTTGCCGGTGGGCTCGTCCCCCAGGATCAGCGCCGGCCGGTTCACCAGCGCCCGGGCGATGGCCACCCGCTGCTGCTGACCGCCGGAGAGCTGGCTGGGAAAGTGGTGCATGCGGTCCGCCAAGCCCACCCGCTCCAGGGCTTCGAGCACGCACTGGCGGCGCTCCTTGGAGTCGATGTGCTGGTACAGCAGCGGCAGCTCCACATTGTCGTAGGCGGAGGTGCGCGCCAGCAGGTTGAAGCTCTGGAAGACGAAGCCGATCTTGCGCCCGCGCACCCGGGCCAGCTCGGCGCGCGGCACGCTGAGCATGTCGTCGCCGTTGAGCGTGTAGCTGCCCGCACTCGGCCGGTCCAGGCAGCCCAGGAGGTTCATGAACGTGGACTTGCCCGAGCCCGACGCACCGCCGATGGCCACGAAGCTGTGCTCGGCGATGGACAGGGTGATGCCGCGCAGGGCCGGCACCACCACGTCGCCCATGTGATACTCCCGGGCCAGGTCCTTGACGACGATGACGTCGGACACAGGCGCCTCTACCGCCGCGGCCCGCCGCCGAAGGGACCGCCCATGCCGGGCGGGGGGGTGGCCTGGCTTGAGGCGCTGAGCGCCCCCAGCACCCCGGTGACCACCTTCTGGCCCGGCTCCAGATCGCCGCTCACGATCTCGGTGTAGGTGCCGTCCGACAGGCCGGTGTGCACGCTCACTACCTTCAGCTTGCCGGGAGCCACCTGCACGTAGATGCGCGACGGGGGGTGGAACGCGCCCCGGCCTGCCTGGCCGGCGCCGCCCGGTCCGCGCCCGGTCCGGCTGCTGTCGCCGCGGGCTGCCCAGGCGCCGTGCCCGCCGCCCGGTCCGTGCCCGGTCCGGCTGCTGTCGCCGCGCGCCGCCCGGGCGCCGTGCCCACCGCGCTCGGTGTCCCCGCCAGCCCCGCCCGGACGACCCGCCTGGGCGCCGGCCGCGCCGGCCACCTCCGGCCCGCCTCCCTGGCTGCCGCCCACGCTGGTGCTGGAATTCCCCGCCTGCCCCGAGCGCCCGCCGCCGGACCGGCTGCGCCCCTCGTCCTTGATTCCGAACTGGGCCGCGACAGCGGATGGCAGCTTGAGGCGCAGCGCCGCGTTGGGGATCTTCACCACATCGTCCTTGTGCGCCACCATGACAGTGACGTTCGCCGTCATCCCCGGGCGCAGCTTGAGGTCGGGGTTGGCCACCTCGATCACGGTGGTGTAGCTGACCACGTTCTGCACCGTGACCGGCTCGGAGCGGATCAGGGTCACCCTCCCATGAAAGGTCCGGTCCGGGAAGGCATCCACGGTGAAGCTCACTTCCTGGCCTTCGGCGAGCTTGCCGATGTCGGCCTCGTCAATGGAGGTCTCCACCTGCATCCGTGTCAGGTCGTTGGCCACCAGGAACAGGTCGGGGGCCTGCAGGCTGGCGGCCACCGTCTGGCCCACGTCCACGCTGCGCGAGATCACCTCCCCGGAAACCGGCGAGGTAATGGTGCAGTGGTCCAGGTTCACCTTGGCCAGCTTCACTGCGGCCAGGGCCTGCTTCTCGCTGGCCACCGCCCCGTCGTAGGCGGTCTGGGCCGCGTCGCGGTCGGCGATGGCGATGTAGTTCTGGGCCAGCAGGTCCTTGGCCCGGTTCAGGGCGCGCAGGGCGTCGGCGGTGGTCACCTTGGCCTTTTCATAGTTGGCCTGCGCCTGCGCCAGCTGGGCCTGGTAGATGGCGGGGTCCAGCTCCAGCAGCAGCTGGCCCTCCCGGACCTTGGTGTTGTAGTCCGCGTACAGCTTCGCCACCGTGCCGGACACCTGGCTGCCCACGTGCACCATGATCACCGGGTTGACCGTGCCGGTGGCGCTGACCGTGGCGTCCAGCGGCCCGCGGACCACGTCGCCAGTCAGGAGCTGCACCTTGGCGCCGCGGTGGGTGAGCAGGAACGCCGCCACCGCCACCACGACCGCCACCACTGCGCCGGTGATCGCCCACTTCCGAGAAACTCGTGCCACGGTCGCCTCTCCTATCGGTCACGTCCGAGGGCGCGCAGCCACGTGCTCCGGGCAATCTGGAGGTCGTAGCGCGCCTGGACGTCCTGGGTGCGGGAGGTGGTCAGCAGGACCTGGGCGTCGGTCACCTCGATGATCGAGCCGGTGCCGGCGCGGTAGCGCCCCTCAGCCACGTCGAAGTTCTCCTGGGCCTCCGCCAGCAGCTGGTCGGCCACGCGCAGGTTGTCGCGGGCCACGTTGAGGTTGAGCACCGCGCTCTCGACGTCCTGGCGCGCCTTCAGCCGCAGGTCGGCGTAGTCGAACTCCGCGGCCTGCAGGTTGGCGCTGGCTTCCTGGACGCGGCGGACGGTGAACAGCCCGTCGAAGATGGGCATGCCCGCCGACAGTCCCGCCGACCACGCCCGGTCCAGCGGGAACTCCGAGCCGCGCCAGCCGTAGCTGATCGTGGCGTCGAGCGTCGGCAGCAGGTCGCCGCGGGCGGAGGTGTGCGCGGCCCGGGCGGCCCGCACGCGGGCCTCGGCCGCGAGCAGCTCCGGCCGGCTCCGCTCGGCCTCGGCCAGGCTGGTCTTGGAGTCCACCGAGTCCACCCGGGAATCGTGGATGTCCCGGATGGGCGGGGTCTGCTCCACGTCCAGCCCCAGCGCGCTGGCCAGGGCCACCGCCGCGATGCGGTCGTTGTTGCGGGCCTTGATCAGGTCCAGCTCCGCGGAGGTCAGATTGGCCTCCGCGGTGGTGACGTCGATGCGCGGGTGGGTGCCCACGCTGAAGAACGCCTGCGCCTGCTTGTAGTGCAGCTCCTGCTGGGCGCGCGCCTGCTCCGCCACCTCCACCAGCCGGTGGGTCTTGAGCAGGCCGTAGTAGGCCGACTCCACCCCCTGGATCACGTCCAGCCGGGTGGCGCGGGCGGTCTGGTCGGCGGCCTGGGCCGAGGCCCGCGCCGAGCCGATGGAGCCCAAGGTCACGCCGAAGTCCAGCACCCGCTGGCGCAGCGAGAACGCGGAAGAGTAGTTCGTGGCGTCCACCTCGCCCGGCACCGACAGCCCCGGCGACCCGCTGCGGGTGAGCGCGGCGTCCACGCTCAGCTGCGGCAGGGCCGCGGAGAGGGCCTGCCCGGAGCGGGCGTGGGCGGCGGCGGCGCTGGCCTGCGCCGACCGGAGCGAGGGCTGGCGCTCCAAGGCGGTCCGGATGCAGGTGTCGAGGTCCAGGGTGTCGGCGGGGGTCTGCGCCCGGGCCTCCCGGGCGGGTCCGGGCGCGCAAGCGCAAGCCCAGGACACGAAAAGAGCGGTGAGGATCGGTCGGAATGAGCGCAAGGTCGTACCTTCCAGGTGTGGCGCACGCCGCAGCGCGGGGAGCACCGGGCGGTCCCACCTTGGGTGCCCGGGCGATGGCGTCGCCGGTTGATGGAGAACCTCACCAGCATACAGTACGATGGGGCGACGTGGCAAAGAGTTGTCCTGATTGAATTACTGCCTCCGGCGCGCACGCGAGTACGCTGCAGGCGTGAAGTGTGCATAATGGACGGCGCGGGGGCCTCCGGAGTTCCCGGCCCGGCGCGGGAACTATGTCTCGGCTGCCGGCGTCCAAGGCACGATCCCCGGCGGACGTTCGTGGATCGGGGATCGGAGGCGGTGGGGAGAACTCCGGTGGGTCGGATCGGAGCCCCCACGCCCCATGGCGGGTGCTGCCCGCCATGGGGCCCGTCTCAGCCGGGGCGACGCCGGCGCGCTCGTGATCGGATCCGGGCCCGCGGATCAACGTGGCTGGCATCCTGCGTCCTTTCTTCACCTGCGGAGGGAGCGACGCCACCAGTGGACCCGAAGCTGATCGCTGCCGCCCGGCAGGGAGACCCGGACGCGTTCCGGTCCCTGTACGATGCGCTGGTGGCGCCCGTGACGCGGGTGGTGCGGGCCCTGGTGCGCGACCGGGACGCGGCGGACGACGTGGTCCAGGAGACCTTCTTGTCGGTGTTCCGGGGCCTGCAGGGGTTCCGCAACGACGCCGAGGTGAGCACCTGGGTCACCCGCATCGCCCTCAACCGGGCCCGGGACGCGCTGCGCCGTCGCCGGCGGGCGCCGCGCCGGCTCGAGGTGCTCGAGCAGGAGGACGGCCGCCCGCTGGACCAGCGCGCGGATCTCGCCGCGCCGGAGCGGCCCGCGCCGGATCCGTGGCTCGCGCGGGTGCTGCGGGCGGAGATCGGCCGGCTGCCGGAGGAGTTCCGCGACTGTTTCCTTTTGCGGGAGGTCGGCGAACACAGTTACGAGGAGATTGCGGCGATCATGGAGATTCCAGTGGGCACGGTTCGGTCCCGGCTGCTGCGCGCCCGGGAGCGGCTGCGGGCCCGGCTGGGATCGTCGCTGTCGGGGGAGCGATGAGCAAGGGGTCGGGTCACTGCGACCTGGAGCGGCTCCAGGATCTCTTCGACGGCCGTCTGACCGGGGGCGAGGCCGCCGCGGCACGCGCGCACATGGATGGCTGCGACGCGTGCCGTGCCGCCTTCGAGGACTGGGGCACGCTGCGCCGGATGCTCGCGGCGGCCCGCGGCGAGCTGCAGGGGCAGGACGGGACCGGGCTGTGGGACCCGATCGCCTGGCAGGTGCGCGGCGCCCGGCGCCGCGGCGTCGCCTGGCTCCGGGTCGGGGCGGTGGCCGCCGGGCTGGCGGTCGCGGCCACCGTGTGGCAGCTGTTGAGCACCGCCCCGAGCAGCCAGCCCGCCTCCTGGGACCTGCTCACGCTGCAGGCGCCGGAGGCGTCCCGGCAGTGGGTGGCCTATCACCTGCCCCTGCCTGAGGACCAGTTCGCCAGCGCCACCTCGCAGGAGGGCACGCAGTGAGCCGCACGCTGAAGCTCTCGAGCGCCGTCTGGTTGACCGTGGTGGCGCTCCTCGTCGGGGTGGCCCTGGGGCTGTGCCTCGACCGGCTGGCCATCAGCTACCGCCTGTGGCGCGTGCCCCGAAGCCGGATGCACGAGCACATGATGGCCCGGCTGCAGCGGGACCTGGACCTCACCGCCGGCCAGCGGGCGGCGGTGGACTCGCTGTTCCGGTCGCAGCGCGCCCGGGTGGAGCGCATGCGCCGCCAGATGGAGGGCACCTTCGGCGCGGGCCAGGACTCGTTCTCCAGCGCGCTGGCCAAGGTGCTGACCCCCGATCAAATGCGGAAGTTCCGCCAGATGATCCCGCCGCGCCCGCCGGGCTGGGGGCCGGGCATGGGTCCCCCCGGATTCCGCGAGCCGCATCCACCAGGAGGGCCGAGGGACAAGGGGCCGCCGCCATGAACCCGCGCGCGGCGCGCCAGATCGCCTCCGCCCTGGCGACCGGGCTGGTGCTGCTGGTCGGGGGCTGTGGCACCCAGGAGTTCCAGAGCCGCCCCCTGCAGGCGCCGGTGACCGTTGACGGCTCGGACGCCGACTGGAAGGGCGCGCTCACCTACGTCGAGGACCTCAAGATCTTCGTCGGCGCCCGCAACGACTCCCGCAATCTGTACCTCTGCTTCGAGTGCGCGGACCGCGCGACCGCGCGGCAGGTGCTCATGGCCGGGCTCACCCTGTGGTTCGATCCAGAGGGCGGGCAGAAGGAGACCTTCGGCATCCACTACCCGCTGGGGCTGCAGGCGTCCGGCATGCCCATGCCCGCAGGGGACCCCGAGGGTGACGACCGCGGGGAGGGCGGGGGCCGCTGGGGGCGCGGGAGCCGGACCGGGCCCGGGGACCGCGAGGCGTCGGACAGTTCGGGGGGCGGTGATCGCGGGGCCGGTCGGGAGCGCGGCGGGATGCTGCGCCAGGCGCTCCGGGAGATCGAGATCCTGGGCCCCGGCAAGTACGACCGGCACCGCTCGGCGGTGAGCCAACTGCCCGGCATCCAGGTGGCCGCAGGGAACCTGGAAGGCGCCGCCATCTACGAGATCAAGGTCCCGCTGGCGGCCCTGGACAGCATGCCCTACGCGATCGGCACCCGCCCCGGGGCGCTCGTGGGCGTGGGCCTCAAGTCCGGCAAGCTGGAGTTCCAGCGGCCCCGCGGCGGAGGCGGCCGGGGGCGCGGCCGG
>DATKKS010000027.1:0-8395 GCA_035542815.1 Saccharimonadales bacterium (SeqCode)
CCGCTGGTGCTGGCGCGGGCGGTGGCCCGGGTGAACCGCTGGGTCACGCCCCGGGGCCGCACCCCGGTGCTGGACCCGGACAAGGTGGTGGACGTGTCCCAGCCGTACTGGGTGTGCAGCGACGCGCGGGCGCGGCGCGAGCTGGGATACTGCTCGCGGTGGGCGCTGGACGCGGGCCTGGAGCAGACCGCCAACTGGTATCGCAGCGAGGGATGGCTGTGAGGGATCCGAGCCGGATCGTGGAAGCCAAGACCCTGGGGGCCTCCGAGCCCTGGCCGGCGGAGGTCGGGGCGGTCCGGGCGCACGGCCGGGCGCTGAGCCTGGCGAACCTCAACCCCGCGGATCGGGCGATGGCGGCGTACGCCGCGCTCACCGCGGGGATCGTGCTGGCGCGCATCCACTACGTGCCGGGAGCCGCGGGGCTGTTGGCCCTGCGCGCGGGGCTGGCGGTGGCGCTGCTGGGGTGCGCCACGGGGCGGGTGCCGGCCTGGCTGCGGTGGCTGCGCGAGTTCTACCCGGTGCTGCTGGCGCCGGTGTTCTACGAGGAGATCGGCCACCTCAACCGCGCCTTCACCGCCGGGTTCTTCGACGCCCGCGTGATCGCCTGGGAACAGGCGCTGTTCGGCGGCCAGCCCAGCATCACCCTGCGCCAGCAGTTCCCGCAGGTGTGGCTCTCCGAGTACCTGCACCTGGCCTACCTCAGCTACTACGTGCTGGCGCCCGCGGTGGCGCTCCTGCTCTACCTACAGCGCCGCCACCGGGACCTCGAGATCTTCCTCGGGACGGTCTCGGTCACCTTCTTCGCGTGCATGTCCGCGTTCATCGTCTTCCCGGTCACCGGCCCGTTCCACCGCTTCACGCCGCCCGTCCCGCAGACCCTCGGGCCGGTGGTGCCGGCGCTGGTGCACTGGGTGCTGCGCGGCGGCTCCTCGCTGGGCAGCGCCTTCCCCAGCTCGCACGTGGCGGTCTCCATGAGCGTGCTGCTCCTGGCCGCGCGCTTCAGCAAGCCGGCGTTCTGGGTGCTGCTGGCGCTGGTGCCCGCCCTGGCGGTGGGCGCGGTCTACGGCGGCTTCCACTACGCCGTGGACGCCCTGGCCGGCCTGGCCCTAGCGCTGGCGGTGTGCTGGACCCTGCCTCCGGCGCTCGAGCGCTGGGCCAGCGGCCCCCACCGCTGAGCCGGGCGGCGCCCGGGCCGGGCGGGCCGGCCCGACCTCCCCGATAGGACGGCTCGATGCAGGTCATGAAGTTCGGCGGCACCTCGGTGCGGGACGCCGCGCACATGGCGCGGGTGGCGGAGATCGTCGCGGCCGCGCGGGCGCGCCGCCCGCTGGTGGTGGTCTCCGCCATGGCCGGCACCACCGACGCGCTGCTGCAGGCCGCGGCCGAGGCCGGCCGGGGCCGGCTCGCGGCGGCCGAGAGCCTCTTCCGGGCGCAGCGGCAGCAGCACCTCGCGGCGGCGCGCGGGCTCGCCGCGCCCGGCGAGCTGCCGGCGCTGGAGCGGGCGCTCTCGGCCGAGTGCGACCAGCTGGAGGCGCTGGCGCGCAGCGTGGCCACGCTGCGGGAGCTGAGCCCCCGGAGCCAGGACGCGCTGGTGGCCTTCGGCGAGCGCCTCAGCTCGAGCCTGGTCGCGGCGGCGCTGCGCGCCCGCAGCCTGCCGGGGGTGCGGGTGGACGCCGCCGAGTGCGTGCTCACCGACGACCAGTTCGGCGCCGCGGCCCCCGACCGCGTGGGCACCCGCAGCCGCTCCCGGCAGCGGCTGCTCCCGCTGCTGGAGCAGGGCCACATCCCGGTGACCCAGGGCTTCCTGGGCGCCACCGCGGATGGAGTTCCCACCACCCTGGGACGGGGCGGCTCGGACTACTCGGCGGCGCTGCTGGGCGCGGCCCTGGACGCCGAGGTCATCGAGATCTGGACCGACGTGGACGGGCTCATGACCGCGGACCCGCGGGTGGTCCCCGGGGCCCGCCGCATCCCGGTGGCCTCGTTCGCCGAGGCCGCGGAGCTGGCCTACTTCGGGGCCAAGGTGCTGCACCCCGCCACGGTGCTGCCGGCGGTGGAGCGCGGCATCCCGGTGGAGATCCGCAACACCGGCAAGCCCGACTGCGAGGGCACGCGCATCGTGCCCCGGGCCCCGGCCGCCGCCGGCCCGGTGAAGTCCATCGCCTTCAAGCGGGGCATCACGCTGGTCAACGTGACCTCCACCCGGATGCTCCTGGCCTTCGGCTTCCTGCGGGCGCTGTTCGAGGTGTTCGACCGCCACCGCACCTCGGTGGACGTGGTCACCACCTCCGAGGTGTCGGTCTCGATGACGGTGGACCGCACCGAGGCGCTGGCGGACATCCGGCGGGACCTGGAGGGATTCGGACAGGTCGCGGTGGAAACCGGCCAGGCCATCGTGAGCGTCGTGGGCGAGGCGCTCAAGTCCCGGCCGGGCGTGGCGGCGCGGGTGTTCTCCGCGCTCGGCCCGCTCGAGGTGCGCATGATCAGCCAGGGCGCCTCGGAGATCAACCTGACCTTCGTGCTGGCCGAGGCCCAGGTGGAGGACGCGGTGCGGCGCCTGCACGCGGAGTTCTTCCCTCCGGCCTAGCTCCCCCGCCGCCCGCCGGCGCGGCCCGGCGCGGCCTTCCCGCGAGCCGGCCTCCCCCGAAACCCCCGGAGCGGTCATTCATCCAAACCCCTGTGCGCGAGCCCGCCCGGCCCGGGGGCGCCGGAGGTCTGTACTGACGTTTCTTTCTCAAGAGGAGAGCCCATGCAGACACGGTCGGGCGTGCTCGAAGGCGTCTGGCTGCACAGCCGCGGGTGGGACCTGACGTTCCTCACGTTCAGCGCGGTCCTGGCGTTCTTCCCGCTCACGCTCTACTACGTGCTGCGCATCCCGGACACCTACGTCAACTACATCGTGGCCCTGGTGGTGGGCGGCCCCCACCTCTACTCCACCTTCAGCATCACCTTCTTCGACCGCGGCTTCCGCACCCGCCACCCGTTCTTCACCTGGTCATCGTTCCTGCTGCCTGCCGGGGTGACCACGCTGGCGCTGTGGCGCTCGCCCATCTTCGGCGTGCGCGACGGGATGACGCTGCTGCTGACCGTGTTCTTCTTCTGGGCCTCGCTGCACGTGCTCCACCAGATCGCCTACCTGGTGGAGTGCTACCGCGAGAAGCAGCCGGTGCCGGTGCGGCCGTGGGAGCGCCTGCTGGACCACGGGCTGATCTTCTCCAGCCTCTACCCGATGGCCACCTACAAGCTGGTGAAGGGGATGTTCCGGGTGGACGCCAACACCCCCATCCCCATCCCGCCGATGTTCCGCGTGGACGCCACCTGGATCGCGGTCAGCGGGATCTTCGGCGCGCTGCTGGTGCTGTGGCTGGCCAAGACGGTCCTCGAGTACCGCCAGGGGCGGCTCAACCCGGGGGCGACGCTCCTGGTCGGCACCACCGCCCTGGTGGCCTTCTGGATCCCGTGGATTCCCAAGCTGGACGTCTCCTTCCAAGGCTTCAACACCTGGCACTCGTTCCAGTACCTGGCCATGATCTGGCTGATCAACGGGCTGCGGAAGGAGCGCGGCGAGATCTCCAACCGGGTGGTGGCGGGCTTCTCCGGGGAGGGCCGGGCGCCGGCGTTCTACCTCTCCATGCTGGCGTGCACCCTGGCGGCGGTGGGCGGCATCTTCGCCGTGAACCGGGTGTTCGGGATCGACAGCACCCGGAGCTACTACATCGTGGTGCTGTCCTCGCTGCTCATCCACTACTACCAGGACCACCTGAACTTCTTCCAGTTCGGGGCCCTGGCGGGGAGCCGGCGGCGGGTCGCGGAGGCGGTGGGGGCGAGGTGAGCCGGGCTAGTCCTCGAGCCGGTACTTGCGCAGCAGGTCGCCGGCCGGCACGCGGCGCGCCGAGCCGCGGCGCACCACCCGCACCTCGAAGCCGTACCGATCCAGCCCGAAGTGCTGCTCCACCAGGCGCACCAGGCCCTCCACCGTGGCATCGTCGCGGATCGTGCGGCCGCGCCGCCGCTGGCCGTGGGCCCGCGCCAGGCCGTCCTCCATCCCCTGCCGGTAGGCGCGCTTGAGGAGCCCCTCCAGGCCGCGCCAGTGGCTGCGCCTGAGCCGCTTCAACAGCTGGTCTTGCGTCATGATCCCTCCCTGCGCCGCCCGCCCGCTCCCGGCCCGCGTCAGCGCCCTCCGACCATCTCGCGGAGCCGCTCCTCGTCCAGGTGGCGCGTGTCGCACTGCACCCACAGCTGGTCGCGGGCGTCCACGCTCACGTCCCGCACTCCCGGCAGGCCCCGCAGCCGCTCCGCCAGGGTGGCCTCCTCGGCGTGCGACAGCCGGCCCAGCCCGAACTGCAGCACCTTCAGGTGGGCGGCCTGGCGCAGCCCCCGGTTGAGGAACACGGACACCGCCGCCAGCCCGCCCACCACCAGCGCCAGCGTGTGCGGCGCCTTCACCACCAGCGCCCCCGCGGTGAGCCCGCCCAGGAACGCGCCCATGAACTGCCCCGAGTTGAACAGCCCCAGCGCCGCCCCGCGGATGGAGGTGCGCGCGATGCGCGTGAACAAGCTGGGCAGCAGCGGCTCCAGCACCGCGAAGCCGGCCACGAACAGCACCAGCGCGGTGATCACCGGCCCCCGCCGGGCCGGGGCGTTCAGCGCCAGGTAGGTGCCCGCGGCCACCGCCGCCCACGCCCCGAACACGAACAGGTCGGGCCGCGGGAAGCGCCGCTGCAGCGCGGTGGCCAGGAACATCACCAGCAGGCCCGCCAGGATGATGGGCAGGTAGGCCTGCCACAGGTCGCGCTGCAGCACCGCCCGCGACAGCCGCAGCGGCACCACCACGAACAGCGCGGTCAGGGTGAAGTGCAGCAGGAACACCTGGCACGCCAGGCGCGCCAGCGGCGGCTCGTGCAGCACCGCGAGGTACTGGCGCAGCCCTTCCCCGCCGCGCCGGTGGTGCGAGGCCGCCTGCCGCATGCGCGGCAGCTCCGGCAGGCACACCATGGCCGTCAGCGCCCCCACCGCGCACACCAGGCCGCTGCCCCAGAACACCGCCGGCAGGCTGAAGTTGTGCGCCAGCACCGGCCCGGTCACGACGCCCACGCCGAAGGACACCCCCACCAGCGTGCCCAGCCAGGCCATGGCCTGCGGGCGGCTCTCCTCGTCGGTGAGGTCGGCCACGTACGCCAGCAGCGTGGAGGCCACCGCGCCCGCCCCCTGCAGGAAGCGGCCGGCGATGAGCGCGAAGATGTCCCGGGCCGAGGCGCACACGGCGCAGCCCACCGCGAATACCACCAGGCCGGCGGCCAGCACCGCGCGCCTCCCGAAGCGGTCGCTGGCCGCGCCGAACGGCACCTGGAACAGCCCCTGAGTCAGCCCGTACACCCCCACCGCCAGGCCGGTGAGCGCGGCGGTGCTGTGGCGCATGTCCAGCGCGTAGGGCGAGAGCATGGGCAGGACCAGCGACAGCGAGAGGAGGCGCAGGCAATACAGGAAGAACAGCAGCAGCAGCTGGGCCCGCAGGATCCCCCGGGCCGGCGCCAGGGCAGCGGAAGCGGCCGCCATGGCCGGATCAGCTCCCGCCGGCCCGGGCCGCGGGGGCCCCGTAGCGGCGCTCCACGTACTCCGAGAGCAGGCCCAGGAAGTCGCGGGCGATGTGCTCGCCCTTGAGGGTCACGGCCAGCTTGCCGTCCACGAACACCGGGGCGCGCGGCTCCTCGCCGGTGCCGGGGAGCGAGATGCCCACGTCCGCGTGGCGCGACTCGCCCGGGCCGTTCACCACGCAGCCCATCACCGCCACCTGCATCCGCTCCACGCCCGGGTAGCGCGCGCGCCACTCCGGCATGCGGCGGCGGAGGTGCTCCTGGATCTCCCCCGCAAGCTGCTGGAAGAACACGCTGGTGGTGCGCCCGCAGCCGGGGCACGCGGTGACCTGCGGCTCGAAGTGGCGCAGGTCCAGGGACTGCAGCAGCTGGCGGCAGATCCGAACCTCCTCGGCGCGGTCGCCCCCGGGCGCCGGCGTGAGGCTGGTGCGGATGGTGTCGCCGATGCCCTCCAGCAGCAGCGGCGCCAGCGCGGCCACCGTGGCCACCGTGCCCTTCATCCCCAGGCCCGCCTCGGTGAGTCCGAGGTGGAGCGCGTGGTCGCAGCGCGCCGCCAGGTCCCGGTACACCTCCAGCAGGTCGCGCACCCGCGAGACCTTGACCGAGAGCACGATGCGGTCGTGCGGGAGCCCGAACCCCTCGGCCAGCTCCGCCGAGCGCAGCGCGCTCTCGCGCATCGCCGCCAGGGTGACCTCGCGCGGGCCCCGCGGCTCCGGCAGCCGGCCGTTGGCGTCCATCATCTCGGTGAGCAGCGCGCGGTCCAGCGAGCCCCAGTTCACCCCGATGCGCACCGGCTTGCCGTGCTCCAGGGCCACCTCGATCATCTGGCGGAAGTTCTCGTCGTGGGCCTTGCCCACGCCCACGTTGCCGGGGTTGATGCGATACTTGTCCAGCGCGCGGGCGCACTCCGGGAAACCCCGCAGCAGCTGGTGGCCGTTGTAGTGGAAGTCGCCCGCCAGCGGCACGTCCAGGCCCTGGTCCCGAAGGCGCGCGCGGATCTCGGGCACTGCGGTGGCCGCCTCGCGGGTGTTCACCGTGACCCGCACGATCTCCGAGCCGGCCCGGAACAGTTCCGCGGCCTGCGCCGCGGTGGCGGCCGCGTCGGCGGTCTCGGTGTTGGTCATGGACTGGACCACCACCGGGTGGTCCCCGCCGAGGGTGACATGGCCCACCCGGACGGCGGTGGAGGGGCGGCGTCGGAATTCGGTCATTCAGAGTCTCCGGGGGAATGCGGGCCGGGGCGCCGGCCACCCTGCCGGAAGGCAATCGGCTGCCCCCGTTGCGATGGCGGCCCCGATCAACCCGCGGCGGGCGCTGGAACCCGCGGCGTGGGAGCCAGGATATGCCGCCGGCCCGGCGTGCGTCAAACCCACCGGGAGGCCGGCCAGGCCGGGCACGAGCCCGGCCCGGGACACGTTGACAGGCTCGGGCCCGGGGCTCCAGTGTGAAGTCTCCACGAGCGCCGCGATCAAGGGCCGCCGGCTCCGGCGCCGACTCGCCGTAACCGCACGGAGGCACACCCATGCACGAGGAAACCGTCACTCTGAGCACGCCCGACGGGCCGATGGACGCCTACCTGGCCCGGCCCGACGGGGCCGGCCCGTTCCCCGCGGTAGTGGTGATCCAGGAGGCGTTCGGCGTGAACGGCCACATCCGCGGGGTCGCGCGGCGGCTCGCGGGCACGGGCTACGCGGCGCTGGCCCCCGAGATCTTCCACCGCGAAGGCCGGGGCATCACCATCCCCTACACGGACATGCCCTCGGTCATGCCCCGCCTGGCCGCGCTCACCAACGAGGGCCTGGAGCAGGACCTGCGCGCGGCGTTCGACCACCTGCGGGGGCGGCCGGAGGTGGACGCCGCCCGGGTCGGCCTGGTCGGCTTCTGCGTGGGCGGGTTCGTGGCGTTCCTGGGCGCGTGCCGGGTCCGGCCGGCGGCCACGGTGTCCTTCTACGGCGGCGGCATCGCGCGCCCGCGCCCGAACTTCGCCATCCGCCCGGTGCTGCCCGAGGCCGGGGGCATCGGCGCGCCGATCCTGTGCCTGTTCGGGGAGCTGGACCAGGGCATCCCGCCGGCGGACGTGGACGCCATCCGCGGCCAGCTGCAGGCCCACGGCGTGCCGCACGAGGTGGTGGTGTACCCGGGGGCGAACCACGCCTTCTTCTGCGACGAGCGGCCCGCCTACCACGCGGAGGCCGCCGCGGACGCCTGGCGGCGCACCCTGGGGTGGTTCGGAAAGCACCTGGGAGCGAAGCCCTGAGCGCCGGGGCGAGGGCCGGCTTCCGGAGGGCGGTTGCGGGACTCCGCGGATGGCCGTAGCATGGGGCCGTGCGCCCCATGGCCCGTCACCCTTCGGAGGTATCCCGATGAAATGCGCGGCTGCCGCGCTGCTGCTGCTGATCTGCGGGCTGCTCCTGGCCGGCTGCGGAGACACCACCAGCCCCGCCGACCAGCCCTTCCCCAACCAGCTCACCCTGGGCACCGGCGCGAACGGCTTCAACCTCACCGGCCAGACCACCAGCTTCACCCGGGTGGGCGGCACGGTGACGATCTACTGGCGGCTCCAGAGCCAGGAGGACATGGCGGGCTCCACCGTCGAGATCCGGGTGGACCAGCTGACGGGCGGCAGCTACGCCCCCTACGACAGCATCTTCACCCCCAACCCGCAGAACTACGGCCACATCATGGTGGCCTCGTTCCCGTGGACCGCGGCCGGGAGCTTCCGGGGGACCGGGATCCTGGTCAACAGCGGGAGCGTGGTGGCCTCGCAGGCCTTCACCGTGCAATAGGCCGGGGCCCAGCCC
>DATKKS010000028.1:0-8649 GCA_035542815.1 Saccharimonadales bacterium (SeqCode)
GGGCAACGGCGTTCTCCGACGGCTGCATGGACTTCAGCATGAACATCACGCCGTACATGAGCGCCGCGCCGATCACCGCCCCCACCAGCCCGGCCTGCAGCGTGCGCGTGCCCCCGGCGGGAGCGCCGGAGCCCGCCGGGCGGGCGGCCCCGCCGGCCTTGCCCGGGCGGGCGGGCGCGGCGGCCTCGCGCGCGGCGACCGGCTCGGGCGCGGCCGGGGCCGTGTCGCGGGCCCTCTCGGGCGCCTTCTCCGGCACTGCGCCGGCCGCGGGGCCCTCCTCCACCGGGAGCCCGCACTCCGGACAGGCCGTGGCCCCCTCGGGGATCGCCGCTCCACAGTCCCAGCATTTGCGCGCCGCGGTCATGAGAACGCCTCCTTGTTTGCGCGGGCCGTCCGCGCCAAATAAAAAGGGCAGGGCCAGGGCCCTGCCCTTCAGCCTTCGAGGCCAGGAGTCTAGCTGGGCTTGCCGACCTTGTCAGCCTTGCTCATCTTGCTGGTCTTGCTGGCGTGCGGGCAGGAGGCCGGGCAGTCGGCGTCGGCCTTCAGCACCGCGGTGCGGTAGCCGGCGTCGGTGAGCTTCCGGGCGACAGCGCCCATGTCCTTGTTCGCCTTCCAGCACACCGTGGCCGTGCCGGCCTTGGTGTCGCACTGCACCATCCGGACGCTGGCCATCCCCGCCAGGGCCGCGCGCACCTTGGCCGCGCTGGCCTCGTCGTTGAGGCCGGCCACCGAGAAGGAGGTGTGCTGCACCTTGGCGCAGCCGGCGGCCGACATGGCGCCCTTGGTGCCCTGCATGCAGCACGCGCCGCCGGACTTCATGGCGGTGGCGTTCTTCATGCCGGGGCAGCCGGAGGCCGAGGCGGACGCGTCCTTCATCCCCGGGCAGGAGGAGGACATCGCGGCGTCCTTCATCCCGGGGCAACCCGCAGCGGCGGCGTTCGAGGCGTTCTTTCCGTGATCGCAGGCCAGCGCGGCGCCGGCCAGGCACAGCGCCAGCACCAGGGTGATGCCGAGGACCTTGTTCATCGGGCCTTCCTCCCATGCATTGGCATAAGCTGTTGCGGGGAATTCAATTGATGGGCGCGCCCGGGCTCCGGATCAGGTCACTCCGGCCCTGGGCCACGCGACCTTCGCACTCTAACACCGGCCTGGGAGGACCTCAAGCCCCCCGGCACACGCCTTCTTGGATGCCCGGTCGGGGGCGCGGGTTGCCACGGGTCCGGACGCGGCTTATTTCCCGGGGTGGGTTCCGTCCACGGTGATGCGCGCCTGCGAGGCCCCCGCGCCCTTGCCGACGGCGTCGGCGCGGACCTCGATGTGCATCTGCCCGCCCTGCTTGGTGACGGTCACCTGGGGGTTCACGAAGCCGACCTCCGCCAGGCGTGCGCGGATCTCCTGCTCGATCTGCGCGGGGGTCTTGCCCCGCGCCTCGATCCGGATCTCCCGGAGCCGCTCGGCGGCGATCGCGCACACGCTGCCCAGCGCGCGCTCCACCACCGGCCGCACCTCGGCCCGCGCCGGCACGCCCTTCCCGGCGAGCGCCCGCGCGTATCCGTCCGCCGCGGCCTGCACCGGCGCCCGCGGCCCGGCCGGGACGCGCGCCACCAGGGTGGCGCCGCCGCCCGGGCCCTCGCGCAAAGCTACCGATACCGCGTTCGCGTTCAGCAGGCCCTTGAGCTGCTGTGCGATCTGGACCACCGGGGTGCTGGCCAGGCTGGCGCCGGGCAGCTCCACCCGCACTTCGTAGCCCGCCGTCCGGGTGTACGAGAGGGGCACGAACAGCAGCACCAGGACCAGCGCGACCGCCGCCCCCGCCGCCGCGCGCCCGGGATGCACTCTGAGGGAATTCCACAAGCTCATGAGACGACCCTCCTGAAGTCCGCGCCGGCTGCGCTCGCGCAGCGCCCGCACGGTCCGATTCATGTCTGGCTCGCGCTCCGAGGTCGCGCGCTGGAGCGCCGCCAGGTCCGCCGCCAGCCTGGCGGCGGCGCGTGACGTCCGCGCCGCGCGGTCGGGAGAGGTACCTGGGTCCGGGCTCATTGCGCTCCCTCCTCCGTCAGTACCGGCACCGCCGCGCCCTCCGGGCCGAACCCCAGCCGCTGGTAGTGACGGCGGAGGCGGTCGCGGCCGCGGGCGAGCCGGGATTTCACCGCGGAGACCGAGGCTCCCTGCAGGGAGCCGATCTCCTCGATCGAGAAGCCCTCGATCTCGAACAGGACCACGGCCTCGCGCTGCACCGCGGGGAGTTCCGCGAGGGCCCGGGCCACGCGCCGGGCCGCCACCCGCGTCTTCTCCCAGTCCGCCCCGTCCTCGCCCGCGGGCTCCGGGCCGTCCCCGCCCCGGCGATCCTCGAGCGGCACGAAGCGCCGCCAGAAGGAGCGCCGGGAGCGGTTCCGGTGGACCGTGAGCAGGATCGCGTAGAACCACGCCCGGAACCGCGAGACGTCCCGCAGCGACGGAAGCTTCTCGTACGCGCGAAGCACCGCCTCCTGCATCAGGTCGTCCCCGTCGTCCGAGGAGCGACTGAGCCGGCGCGCGGTCAGCGCGGCCTGCCGGTACACCGGCTCCAGCAGCTCGATCAGGCGACGCCAGTCAGGTGGTTCCACGTGGCTTCCCCGTCCGCGTTCGGGTGGGCTGGGAGGACTGCTCCCAATTCACAGACACTTGAGGAGGGGCGAAAAGTCGCAGCCGGGGTTGGGCCCAAGTCCCGGCGCCGGAATGCAAAGCCCGGGCGGTGTCCCGCCCGGGCTGGCATGGTGCGGCTTGCGGGCGCATTGCCATGCGCCCCTACGTCGCAGGCGCACTGCCGTGCGCCCCTATCGCGCGCCTACGCGCCGACCTTGGCGCCCTGCAGGCGCTTCTCCAGCGCGTCCACCTCGCTCTGGATGCCCGGCGGGAGCTTGGCGCCGAACTTGGCCAGGTGCTCCCGCATCTGCGGCAGCTCCGCCAGCCAGGCGCCCAGGTCCACCCGCAGCAGCTCCTCCATCGCCGAGGCCGGCACATTGAGGCCGCTCAGGTCCAGCGCGCCCGGCGCGGGCAGCCGCCCGATGGGCGTCTCCACCGCCTTGCCGGTGCCGGTGACGCGCTCGAAGATCCACTTGAGCACCCGGCTGTTCTCGCCGTAGCCCGGCCACAGGAACTTGCCGTCGGCGCCCTTGCGGAACCAGTTCACGTAGTACAGGCGCGGCAGCTTGGCCGGGTCGGCCTTGGCGCCCACCTTGAGCCAGTGGCCGAAGTAGTCGCCCATGTGGTAGCCGCAGAACGGCAGCATCGCGAACGGGTCGTAGCGCAGCGCGCCCACCTTGCCCGCCGCCGCGGCGGTGGTCTCGCTGCTCATGATCGAGCCCAGGAAGGTGCCGTGCTGCCAGCTCAGCGCCTCGTTCACCAGCGGCACCACCGTGCCGCGCCGCCCGCCGAACAGGATCGCCGAGATGGGCACGCCCGCGGTGTTCTCCCACTCCTTGGAGATCACCGGGCACTGCCGGGCGGGGGTGGTGAAGCGGGCGTTCGGGTGGGCCGCCTTGCGGCCGCTGGCCGGGCTCCACGGGCGGCGCAGCCAGTCCATGAGCTGCGGCGGCAGCTTGTCGGTCATCTCCTCCCACCAGATGTCGCCCTCGGGGGTCACCGCCACGTTGGTGAAGATGGAGTTCTTGCCCGCGGTGAGCATGGCGTTGGGGTTGCTCCGCATGCTCGTGCCGGGGGCCACGCCGAAGAAGCCCGCCTCGGGGTTGATCGCGTACAGGCGCCCGTCCGGGCCGAACTTCATCCAGGCGATGTCGTCGCCCACGGTCTCCACCTTCCAGCCGGGCACCGTGGGGATGAGCATGGCGAGGTTGGTCTTGCCGCACGCCGACGGAAACGCGCCGGCCATGTACACCTTCTTGCCCTCGGGGCTGGTGATGCCGAGGATCAGCATGTGCTCGGCCAGCCAGCCCTCGTCGCGCGCCTGCACCGAGGCGATGCGCAGCGCGTGGCACTTCTTGCCCAGCAGGGCGTTGCCGCCGTAGCCCGAGCCGTACGACCAGATCTCGCGGGTCTCCGGGAAGTGGCAGATGTACTTGGTCTTGTCGTTGCACGGCCAGGGCGAGTCGGCGGCGTTCTCGGCCAGCGGCGCGCCCACCGAGTGCAGCCCGCGCACGAACTCGCCGTCCGGGCCCAGCACCTCCAGCACCTTCGTCCCGACGCGGGCCATGATGTGCATGTTGGCCACGACGTACGGGGAGTCGGTCAGCTCCATCCCGATCTTGGCGATGGGCGAGCCCACCGGGCCCATGCTGTAGGGAATCACGTACAGGGTGCGGCCCTTCATCGAGCCGGTGAACAGCTCCATGAGAGTCTTCTTGATCTCCACCGGGTCGCGCCAGTTGTTGGTGGGGCCGGCGTCGTCCTTGTTCCTGGAGCAGATGAAGGTGAACTCCTCCACCCGGGCCACGTCCGCGGGGTTGGAGCGCACGTAGACGCTGTTGGGCCGCTTCTCCCCGTTCAGCCAGATGGCCGTGCCGGCCTGCACCATGATGCGCAGCATCTCCTGGTACTCGGCCTCCGAGCCGTCACACCAGTGCACCTTCTCCGGGGTGCACATGGCCGCCACGTCGTTGACCCACGCGTCGAGCTTCTTGTTCTGAGTCATAGCGTCCGCCTCTCCCGGTGAGGAAACTCTGGGCCACCAGTGCCCGGAAGCTTCTGGAAGAAATGGAGATCGCGAGGGAGATGACCAACCGATCGGGGCCGCATCCCCACCCATCCCCGAGTGCCCGTGCACTCATCGCGGGATGCTAGCACTTCGGCCGGGGCGTGCAAGAGGAGGGGCGCGCGGCGCTGCGCGGCGCGAGGGCGCCGGGCCGCGCGCTATCGCAACAGCGTGATCTTCTGCGCCAGGGCGCGCCCGCCGGACTCGAGCTGGGCCCAGTACAGCCCCGCGGTCACCGGGGCGCCCTGGTCGGTGCGCCCGTCCCAGGCCAGCTCGTGCAGGCCGACGTTCATCGCGCCGTCGAACAGCGTGCGGACCCGCCGCCCCTGCACGTCGTAGATCGCCAGGCGCACCCGGCCGGCCCCGGCGGTGGTGAACAGCAGCCGCCCGCTCCCCAGCATGGGGTTGGGCACCGCGCCGCGGAAGGCCATCGCGGGCCAGGCCGTCCCGGTCCAGCCGGCGTCCGCGCCGGGGGCCCACTGCAGCGTGTAGGTCACCGGCGAGTCGGCGGTGGCGCCGCTGTCGCGGAAGGCCACCACCGGGTGCCAGCCGGTCTCGGCCGGCACGTAGGTCAGCGTCTCGGCCTCCACCGCCGCGGCCCAGCGCCGCGACGTCGCCCCGGCCGGGTCCAGCCGCCCGTAGACGCCGCCGGCGGCCGGCGGGAAGACTGCCAGGCGCAGGTGCGAGGGCCCCGAGTCGCGCCGCAGCAGCAGGTGGTAGGCCGTGCCCGCGCGGAAGTAGCCCTCGTACACGTCGGCCAGGCGGCGCGCCGGGAGTTCCTGCGCCAGCCACACCGGCTTGCCGGTGCTGTCGCGGCGGCCCAGCGCGTCCGCCTGGTCCACCGCCGCGGGGTGGCCGCCGGCGGAGGCGTGGAGGGTCACCCCCAGGTAGACCGTGTCGGCGGTGCCCTGGCCGTGGCCCACCACGAAGTCGGTGAGGCCGCCGCGCGCCTCGGAGCCGCCGATCCGGTGGCTGAAGCCGCGGGTGCTGCCGGCGTAGTCGTCGTAGCACACGAGGTCGTAGTCGTCCCCGGCGCTCCCCGGGGCCGGATCGAGCGCCGCCGCACTCACCACCCACGCGCGGCCCGGCGCGCGCGCGTACGCCAGGCCGTTGGAGTTCGGCTCCGGGAACGGGCCCCGCGCCGGGGGCGGCCCCAGCGTGCTCGGATGGCGGGCGGCGACCTGCGGCGGCCGCCACACCCACTGCCCGCTCCACTCCCGGCTCAGGTCGTCCGTCAGCGGCAGCTTCTGGTCCGGGTCCACGCTCCACTTCACGCTGTGCCGGCCGCCGCTCACCACCAGCGGCCCGACGTTGATCTGCTTGCAGAAGCCGCTCCCGGAGAACGCGATCGGCAGGTCGCAGGGGAGTTCCGTCCCGCCGTCGAGGACCAGGAGTTCGCTCCAGTTGGGCAGCGCGCTGCTGCTGGTGTAGTGGAGCGCGACGTTGAAGTAGGTGGGCCCCGGCAGCAGCTCCGGCTCCAGCGCCACCGTGTCGGCGCTGGCGATCCGCTCGCTCCGCGGCACCACCGGCGAGGCCCACGCCGTGGGCGTCTCCAGGGCGCTCAGGCTCGCGAGCGGCGCGTTCATGCGCCACAGCACGTTGCGCGTGATCTGCTGCGCCGCCGCCGACAGGCGCGAGGTGCGCAGCACCGGCCCCACCGACGCCAGCGCGTTGTAGTCGTCCAAGCCCCAGCTCCACTTGATCGTCCCGGTGGCGAACACGATCGCGCCGCTGGGCGCCCGGTACCACACCATGTCGGAGAACGACGGGCCGGCGGGGTCCTGGGACCGGGCTCCGGCGGGCACGGGCGAGTGGCCCACCACGTGGACCCCCGCCGGGGCGGTGGGCCAGGAGGCGTCCGCCTCGTACCCCACCAGGGGCGGGAGGTGGTCCCCGTCGTGCAGCCCGGTGCCGGCGCACACCCAGCTCGACGCCTCGGCGATCACGATGTCGCTGTTGGCCAGGTCGTGGGTCCCCCAGAACTGGTACATCACGCCGATCATCGAGTCCTCGGGCCGGTTGACCGGCGCCTGGCGCCACTGAACCGTGGTCAGATAGGACCTCTGGGGATCGCTCGCGTACGGGTCGGCGAGGGACTTGTAGCAGACGATGGTGCGGTCGGGGTCCCCGGTGGCGACGCTGGGCTCGAAGCGGATCTGCCAGTAGCAGGTGTTGGCCGAGAAGAACCCGAGGCACACGCCCGCGTCCCGGGCCGCCTCAACGTGCTGGCGCATCTCCCACGACCAGTACTCGTCGTGGCCCACCGAGAGGAAGCCCCGGTGCGACTCCAGCAGGCCGGCGCTCTCGTGGGTGTCCACGTCGGTGCAGTAGGTGACGTCGTAGCCCTCGCGCTCCAGGAACCGCACCATGTTGTATTCCCAACCGGCGGGGTTGGTGGAGACGTCGGGCTGCTCGTTGGACAGGAACTCCCCGGCGCCGACGCCGGACTCGTTGTGCGTCGCGTCGGAGTCCTTGATGCCGCACGGGAAGTCGTGCGCGTAGTTGTACGGGCGGTTGAACGACACCCGCGGCTGCCGGCACAGGTGGGTGTACAGCCCCGCGCCGCCCCAGCCGTTGTAGGCCTCGTAGGTGGTCACGCTGGATTGGAACAGGAAGTCCGAGGGGCGGCGGTCGTCCCGCACCACGAAGATGATGTAGCTCTGCTTGAGGGTGGAGCTGCCGGTGAGCTTCGCGAGATAGAAGCCGCTGGCCCATTCGGTCGGGTCCGCGGGGTTGTCCGGGATGGCCAGCACGTAGGGGTCCACCCAGTCGCACTCCACCAGGCCGCTCGCCGGGTCCAGCACCGGGATCACCTGCGCGGTGCCGGTGCGGCGGATGGGGCCCAGCACGTGCCGCCCGCCCAGCCCGCCGTACCAGCCCATCCGGTACACGTCAATGTCGTACTGCGGGTCGGAGGTGTTCACGAAGAGCTTGATCTGGCCGCCGCGGCTGACGCTGGTCAGGGAGGCGTAGCCCTCGATCTCCTGCTTCATGGCGGGGCGCGTGAGCTGCCAGGAGCTGGTGCCCGGCTTGGCGTTCTCGTCCTGGATCGGGTTGGCGGAGGTGGCGGCCGCGGCGAGCAGCAGCCCGGCCGCGAGCGCGACGGATCGGAGGATGACGGGTCGGGTCATCGCGAACTCCCGGAGCGTGAACTACCCCTGGCCGCCGTCCCCGCGGGGGCGGGGAATCGCGGGCAGCGGTCCGTCGCTGGAAAAGGAAGAAGACTTCTGGCAGGGGGCGCGGCCAGCACGAGTGGATTCCGGGGAGGGGTAGGATCTGATGCAGCTAGATCATAAGGGCACGGTGGGAGAGTGTCAACGAGGGCGGGGGCGGCGCGGGGCTACAGGAGGGAATGGGAGCCGGGTCCGATTCTCACTTCAGCACAGTGATGCGTGTGGATCTGCTTCCCTGCAGCGTCTCCAGCCGGGCGAAGTAGACTCCCGCAGCCAGACCTTGGGCGCTCACGGAGATGTCCCCCCAGCCAGCCTCCCGCACCTCGTCCAGCAGCACGCGCACCAGCCGCCCCTGGACGTCGTGAAGCGCCGCCCGGACCCGGCCCGGCGCCGGCACTCCGTAGTGCAGCACCGTGCTGCCGCGGAGGGGGTTCGCGCCCGCGACTTGCAATTCGAGCCGGGCCTCCGCGGTCCGCACGTGCAGCGGGCCCGCCACGGCACTGCCCATCGTCACCTTGTAGTAGTAGTCCCGGCCCGGCTGCACCGTGGCGTCACGGTAGCTCATCAGAGTCTCACCAGGCGCCAGCTCCAGGAGCCCGGAAATCCCCTGGAAGGGCCCTCCAGGCTGCTCCGAGCGATAGACCTGCACCGAACCCAGCACTCCCTCTGCATACACCGACCAGCGCAGAGTCACCCAGCCTTCACCTTCGTCCGCCATCAGCCCGGACAGCGTCACGGGAGTAAGGTACGTCTGGTTCAGGAACACGCTGATCGCCGCGGTATCGG
>DATKKS010000029.1:0-12256 GCA_035542815.1 Saccharimonadales bacterium (SeqCode)
ATCATCGCATTCGTTGCGACGACCGCTCCTGAGCGTGCGAAGGCCTTCTACGCGAAGACGCTGGGGCTCCGCCTAGTAAGCCAGGATGCGTTTGCCCTGGCTTTCGACGCAGGAGGCACGATGCTGCGCGTGACCATCGTGAAGACACTTCGGCCAGCGGGCTACACTGTTCTCGGCTGGATCGTGCCGGACATCGTCAGGGTCGTGCGCTCTCTCATGAGGCGGGGCGTCAAGTTCAAGCGGTACGAAGGAATGTTGCAGGACGATCTCGGGATTTGGTCTTCCTCAAGCGGCGCGCGCATCGCGTGGTTCACCGATCCCGAGGGTAACACGCTGTCTTTGACCGAACTCGAGCGGCCGGGGAGCGCGAAGGCCCATGGGAAGCGGAGCAAGGGAGGAAGTCGGACGACACCCAGAGTCTCGCGCTCAAGGACCTGATACCAGCCGTCCACGGGATCGGGGCGAGCCCACCTCCCGGGGCGCGTGGCACTGTGCTAGTGAAGCACCATGATCCTCCGGCTCACGGACATTCCCGCCGACTCCAGTCTAAGGAGGTAGATCCCCGCCGCCAGCCCGTGCGCGTCCACCACTGCCGTGTGCACGCCCTCCGCGACCTCCGCATGGACGAGCGTTCGCACGGTCTGCCCCGAGACCGAGTAAAGTGCCAGAAGCGCGCTCCCGGCCTTCGGCAGCTCGTATTCCAGCCGCGTCTGCCGCAGGAAGGGGTTCGATCCGACCAGGCGAAGACTCAGCCTGCCGGTCGGGCGCCCCTGCGGCGCCGCCGCCACTGTCCCCGCCGGCACGCACCAGACGCCGGCCAGGAAGGCGTAGGGCCTGGAGGTAAAGGCGCTATCGCTCACGGACCCCAGGCCGTCTCCCTCCGCGGTCAGCTGGTGACAGCCGTATCCCTCCTCGAGGGTTACACTCCCCCAGCTCACACGCTGCCCGGTGGACATGGGAACGCGCGCGTAGCGCCCAGATACCCGGTCCGCGTAGTACCATGTTCCCGGCGTGTCTCCAGCCCCGTGCTGCGTCAGGATGGTGCCCCAGGAGAACACGGGATTGCCGTCGTAGCCGCACCAGATCTCCCACAGATCACTGACCTTGGCTCCCGCGCCGGTCCCGGAAGCAGTCCCAACAGACTGCGGGGTGCTGACCCTCAGCCCATTCTCATCGGTTCCCCGGGCCAGGTTGGCCACCTCGGAGATGACCAACATGGCCGAGTCGCTACCTGTGAACGTGAACCGAATGTGTTGCGGGCCGTGCTGGCCGGTCAAGAAGCTGAATTGGTCGGTTCCCCAGAAGCAACGGGGAAGATCATCCCCGGCATTTCTGGGAAAGCCATGGCCTGCCTGCTTGAACACCACGGTGGCATCCAAGTAGATCGAGTCTATGGGGGTCGGGATGGGGTGTTGATACGCAAGAGTAACCATCACCGTCGAGCTGTCAGCCGTGGTGTTGACCGTTGTGTCCAACACCGTGCCGACGGCGCTCACGGAACCAAGCGGAGTAACGCTCGGTGTGGCGGCCAGCGCGGCTACCGGCGCCAGCAGGAGGGGCAGTAGCGAGAAGACGGATGCCTTGCTCATTCTGGGGCCTGCCCAGGCCGACATCACTGCTCATCCCACAGTTCGTGGCCCAAAGGGGCGAACCTGCGTGAATCACTCAGGCCATAAGTATGGCACCGGCAGTGAGAGTTGGGAACGGGGCTGGGTGCCCGAGCGAGTGGAAGTCCGCTCCAGTTCTGACTTGTCACGAGCTAGTGGGATGACGTCAGACCTGCTATCCTCCCCGCATTGGGCCGCGGCGTGCCCTGCGTGTGCGGCTCACCGGCTTTCCACCTCCAATGCAGGAGGCACTTCGTGGCTCGTCAGAGCTATCCACACACCAAACGCCAACGAGAACTCAGGAAGCAGCAGAAGCGCCAGGAGAAGCTCCAGCGCAAGGCCGACAAGAAGGCCGCTCTTCCGGATCCGCCATCGGTGCCGTCCCCGGAGCCGTCCCCGGAGCCGTCTTCCAGCGAGCCCTCCAGAACCTAGCACCGGTCTCGGTTCGCGGTGCGTCCGTGCTGGGCGCGCCCAGCCACTTGCTCCATGCGCCCAACAAGCGACACCCCGAGGGGCTGCCCCCGGGGTGTCGGTGAGTCGGTTGCTGTCGTGCCGCTTCGCGGCGGCCCGCCCGGCCGCCCCGCCCGGCGGCGGTCCGGCTAGGGCAGCCGCACCATCGAGCAGCGCCGGACTCCGTCGGCGCTCCGCAGCCGCACGAAGTACACGCCGGTCGCGGCGCGCTCGCCCCCCATGTGGCGGCCGTTCCACACCACCGAGTGCTCCCCGGGGCCGAAGGCCGTCAGGTCCGCCCGCCACACCACCGCGCCGTTCACGCTCAGGATCTCGACCGCCGCGTCGCCCTGGCGGGCCAGCGAGAAGCGCAGCGTGACCTCGTCACGCGAGGGGTTGGGAACCGGCCGGTACAGGGCGAACGCCACTCCGCCGGACCCGCCCACGCCGGTCGCCTCGACGATGTGGAACAGGCTGTCGCTCACGTCGCTGGCCTGGTTCAGCGAGTGGTCGAAGGCGGTCACTCTCACCAGCACGCTGTCGGAGGCCGGTCCTGGCACCAGCCAGGACAGCGGGCCGTTGTTGGCCACGCCGTGCTGGATCTTCAGCCACGGGCCGCCGGCCGCGTGGATCGAGTAGTCCACGTTCAGCGAGTCCACCCCGTCGTTGTCGCTGGCGGCCCAGGTGATGGACTTGGTCTGTCCCACGGCCCAGTGCTCGCCGCCGTTGGGCGAGGTCACCGTCACGGTCGGCGGCGTGGCGTCCCGGAAGCTGGCGGCGATGGTGTGGCTGGCCGAGACCGCGGTGAAGGTGTAGCTGGTCACCGCCCCCTTCGAGACGCCGTCCACCAGCACGTCCAGGACCCCGTAGCCGGCGTCCGGCGTGATGGTGTAGGCCTGGGTCCCGCCCGAGTCCACCGTGGTCACGCCGGGCGGGGCGATCGAGCCGTGCGCGCCGGCGCTGGCGGTGATGGTGAAGGTGTTGATGGCGAAGCTCGCGGTGAGGGTGTGGTTGGCGGTCACGTTGGTGAAGTCATAGGCCGTCACGGCGCCCAGCGAAGAGGTGTCCGCGAGCACGTTCACCACGTGGTAGCCCGGGTCGGGGGTGACGGTGTAGTGCTGGCTGCCGCCGTAGTTCACGGGGGTCACCCCGGGCGGCGCGATCGCGCCGTGCGCGCCCTGGGTGACGGTGATGGTGTAGGTGTTGATCGCAAAGCTGGCTGTGATGGTGTGGTTCGCGGTCACGTTGGTGAAGTCGTAGACCGTCACCGCGCCCTGCGAGGAGGTGTCCACCACCACGTTCACCACGTGGTAGCCCACGTCGGGAGTGATGGTGTAGTGCTGGCTCCCGCCGGAGTTCACCGCGGTCACCCCCGGCGGCGCGATGGTCCCGTGGGCGCCCTGGGTGGCGGTGATGGTGTACTGGGTGATCGCGAAGCTGGCGGCGATGGTGTGGTTCGCGGTCACGTTGGTGAAGTTGTAGGAAGTCACCGCGCCCACGGAGCTGCCGTCCACCAGCACGTCCAGGACGTGGTAGCCGGGGTCCGGCGTCATGCTGAAGCCCTGGCTGCCGGCGCAGTTGACGGGCACCGGCCCGCTCGGGCTGATGCCGCCGCCCGAGCCCGCCGAGGCGGTCACCGTGTAGGTCTTCAGCGCGAACGAGGCGCTGATGGTGTGGTTGGCCTGCACGTTGTTGAACGTGTAATTGGTGACCGCGCCCACCGAGGAGCCGTCCACCAGCACGTCCTGCACGGTGTGGCAGGTGTCCGGGGTGATGGTGAATCCCTGGCTGGCGGCGCAGTTCACGGTGACCGGACCGCTCGGGCTGATGCCGCCGCCCGAGCCGGCGGAGGCGGTGACGGTGTAGGTCTTCAGCGAGAACGAGGCGCTGATGGTGTGGTTGGCCTGCACGTTCGTGAAGGTGTAGGTGGTCACCGGGCCCACGGACGACCCGTCCACCAGCACGTCCGCCACGTTGTAGCAGGCGTTCGGGGAGATGGTGAAGCCCTGGGTGGCGCCCTGGGCCACCACCACGCTGCCGCTCGGGGCGATCGAGCCGTTGGGCCCCGCGGAGGCGGTGATGGTGAAGGTCACGCCCGGCGAGACCGCCGCCCACCAGGTGCTCCAGCGGCTGCCGTTGCTCCCGGTGTTGCCGTCGTCGGTGCTGGCGCGGGCCTCGGCGTACTCCTGCAGCGTCCAGAGCGTGAGGTCATCGGTGGGGTCCACCACCGCGGAGCTGAAGTCGCCCCAGCGGTTCCGCCCGGTGGTGGTGCTGAAGGTCTTGTGGTAGTAGTCCTCGCCCGCCTTGTAGACCAGGGGATCGCGGACGGTGCCGGCCGCGTCCGAGTGGTCGTGGTAGGCGTAGCCGGCGGTGGGGTGGAGGGCCGAGGAGAACTCCGAGTACCCGATCAGGAAGTCGTTCAGCGAGTTCACCGCGATGTGCGCGTAGGCGAACCACAGCCCGCCGTTGGTCGAGGTGGCGGTGGGGTCCTCGATGCGCCCGCCGTCGGCGAAGGCGGCGCTGGTGCTGGGCGTGATCTTGGTCCACTGCACCGCGGTGTGGGTCAGCCCGCTGGAGGGCAGGCCGATGGTCTGCGCGTAGTAGATGAACCCGTTGCGGTAGACCGGCGCGGAGCGGATCTGCGAGTCCTGGTTCTCGATCTTGCAGGGCGGCGAGCCGCACGCGGAGGAGCCGGAGTTCGGCGCCGACTGCGGCAGCTGGTTGCCGCTGGGCTGGGCCCACCCGCCGCCCGGCCGGGTCAGGGTGCCGCCGCTGGTGTAGCTGGGCGTGCTGGTGCCGGTGATGATGTCCACCTCGTAGGTGGCGCTGGTGCTGGTCAGGTGGGTGACCACGAACAGAGTGTCCTCGGTCGAGGACATGGTGGCGCACGGCGCGCTGCAGTAGTGGGTGGAGGAGGCCTGGGTGAAGAAGGTCCCGCTGGTCAGCGTGCCGGCCCGCGCCTGCGGATAGCTCACCACCAGCGTGATGCCGCGCTGGAAGCTCCCGAGGCTGCTGTAGCGGTTGATGGCCACCGCGATCCAGTTCTTGTTGAAGCCCACGTTCGGGAAGTCGAGGCTGGTGTTGGAGGTGGGGTTGGTGAAGGCGTACTCGTACCAGGACCCGGCGGGATCGCTGGTCAGGGACACCGCGAGCAGGATCAGCCCGGGGCTGTCCACGGTCTGCATTTCCGCGATCCAGCGGCTGTTGTAGGGATCGTACAGGACCCGCGGATCGGTGAGGGCGTTCAGGTGTCCGGCCGCAACCGGGGCCCAGAACGTCGCGGTCCCGACGGTGAGGACCACCGAACCGTCGCTCTTGTTGAGCACCCGGAAGTTGTTGTTGTGCCCTTCGAACGTCCGGGTCGGCCCCACCGCGCCCGCCACGTCGGGGGGGATCACGATGTAGTTGGAGTCCACCATCGGGATGTCGTCGAGCCCCTTGAAGTTGTAGGTGGGCGAGGGGGACGCGATCTGGATGGAGAACGGCCGGGCGATCGCCGGCGCCGGGGCAGGGGCCCCGAGCGCGATGGGCTCGTCGGGAGCCTCGAACTCCGGCACCGCCAGGGCCCGGAGCGGGGGCAGCGGCGCGATCCGCTGGGCCGCGCGGCGGGCGAGGTCCTGGAGATTGACCGTGGCGCGCGCCATCGGAGAGGCCGCCGTGGCCGGCCTTGCTCCCGGCGTCGGGAGCACCAGCTGACCCACGTCCGGGTCGGCGGAGGCGAGCGCGGGTAGGAGAAGCAGGGAGAGGGCAGGTAGGCTGGCCTTGAGCCACGCGCGCAGGTTCGAGGTCATGTCGGTCTCCAAGCTGGGGTCCTGATGCCGGCGGGGGAGGACTCTGAACCATCAATTCTAGCATGCCCGTCGGCAGGGCCCAAGGCGCGCCCCCCTCTCGGGATGACCGGGCATCGGCTTGGAGGCCCCTACGGCTTCGTGATCGCCTTCCGGACCTCCTCGGGGGTCATCGGCATCCGGAACACGCGCGCCCCGGCGGCGTCGAAGATGGCGTTGGCGATGGCCGCGCCCACCGGGACGATGGCGGGCTCGCCGCCGCCCTGCGGCGGCAGCTCGTCGTTCTTCACCAGGAACGCCTCGATCTCGGGCAGCGCCGAGAAGCGCGGCAGCTCGTAGGTGTCGAAGTTGCGGTCCAGGACCTCGCCGCCCCGGAAGCGGAGGGTCTCCGAGAGCGCGTAGCCCAGCCCCATGGTCACGCAGCCTTCCATCTGCATGCGGGCGCCGTCGGGGTTGATCACCTGGCCCATGTCCTGGCCGCACACCATCCGCTTCACCCGGACGCCCCCGGTGGCCTTGTCCACCGCGACCTCGACGCACAGGGCCACGTACGTTCCGGCGTCGATGCCGCAGGCGATGCCGCAGCCGCGGCCGCTGGGCGCCGGGCCGGCCTGCCAGCCGAACCTCTCGGCGGCCGCCCGCAGCACCCGCTGCATCCGCGGGTCGGAGGTGTTGTTCAGCCGGAACTGCAGCGGGTCGGTCCGGGCCTGGGCGGCCATGATGTCGATCTGCGACTCGCGCGCGAACACGTTGATGTTGGCGCCCGGGGCGCGCCACGGCCCGGTGGCGAAGGGATGCGCCGTGTCGGTGGGACCGGTCTCGCGGCCCCACTGGCCGTAGCTGCGGATGAGGTTGTTGGGCACGTCGTAGAACTGCTCGGAGCTGCGCGAGCCGGCGAAGTACACCTGGTAGTCCCACAGGACGATCTTGCCGGAGCCGTCGAGGCCCGACTTGATCTTGACCACCGCCGCCGGGCGGAACGTGTCGTGGAAGAACTCCTCGGCGCGGGTCCACGCAACCTGCACCGGCTGGCCCACGATCTTGGACAGCCTGGCCGCCTCCAGCGACTGGAGGCCGGCGCTCTTCCCGCCGAACCCGCCGCCCACGAACGGCGTGATCACGTGGACGTCCTCGGGCTTGAACCCGAGGGCCTCGGCGATCTGCTGCTGGGCGGGGAAGGGGGTCTGGGTCGAGGCCCACACGGTGGCCTGGCCGCCTTCCACGTTCGCCAGCGCAGTGTGGGTCTCGATGGCGGCGTGCGCGCCGTAGCCGTTCTCATAGCGGTGCTCGAAGCGGACCGCCGCCGCCTTCTCTCCCTGGGCGAGATCCCCCTTGCGCGCCGCTTCCTGCGCCGTCGGAGCGACTTGCAGAAGATGGTCGAAGATGGTGTCGGTGTCCGCGACCGGCGGGGGCACGTCGAAGCTGGCGCGGACCGCGCCGATGGCCCGCTCCGCCTGCTCGGGGTCGGCGTGCAGCACGGCCACCAGGCCGTCCTGGTCCACCACCGTGACGCCGGGGAGGCTCCGGGCCGCGGAGGTGTCCACGCTCTTCCGCTTGGCCCCGTGGGCCGGCGGCCGCAGGACCCTCGCGTAGAGCATGCCGGGCAGGCGCACGTCGCCGGCGTACTTGGCCTGGCCGGTCGCCTTGGCGACGGCATCCAGGCGCTGGACCGGCTTGCCGCTGACCGTGAACTCGGCGGGGGAGCGCAGGGTCGGCTTGCCCGCGAGGTGCCGCTCGATCTTCTGGCCCTGGGTGAGCTGGCCGAAGGTCACCTGCCGGCTCTTGTTGGTCACGAGGAAGACCACCCCGCTGGCCACGGCGAGCTGCTCCTTGGGGGCGTGGAGCCGCTCGGCGGCCAGCTCGAGCAGCACCGCCCTGGCCTCGGCCGCGGCGGCGCGCAGGGCCGGCCCGAAGAAGCGGGTGCTCATCGAGCCGAAGGTGCCCATGTCCCAGGGACACAGCCGGGAGTCGCCCATGACCATGTCCACGGACTCCAGCGGGGCGCCCAGCTCCTCGGCGGCCATCTGGGCGAGGGAGGTCATCACCCCCTGTCCCATCTCGATCTTCCCGGAATAGACGGTCACCCGGCCGTCCGCGCCGATGTGCAGGTAGGCGTTGAAGTCCGTTGGGTAGGCCCGCCGCTGGGCCTCGGCCTCCAGCACCGACCAGTCCCCGAGGACGAAGGAGACGAGGATTCCGCCGCCCAGGAGCTTCAGGAAGTCCCGGCGGTCCAGCAGGCGCCCCGGGTCCGGGCGTCCCGCGGCATCGAGTTCGGGTCGCGTGTCTGCCATGGTCCGCCTCACCGCCTTCCGGCCGCTTCTTGGATCGCCTGGAGGATGCGCCGGTGCGCGCCGCACCGGCAGAGGTTGCCCTCCATCCCCTCCAGGATCTGATCGCGCGTGGGGTTCGGGTTCTTCAGCAGCATCCCGTAGGCGTTCATGATCATGCCGGGGGTGCAGAAGCCGCACTGCAGGCCACCGTGCTCGACGAACATCTCCTGGAGCGGATGGAGCTGGCCGTCCCGCGCCAGGCCCTCGATGGTGGTGACCTCCTTCCCGCGGACGTCCTTGATCGCGAGCTGGCAGGACCGCGCCGGCTCGCGGTCCACGACCACGGTGCACGCGCCGCACAGGCTCGCGCCGCAGCCGTACTTGGTGCCGGTGAGCCCCAGGTCCCCGCGCAGGACCCACAGGAGCTTCCGGTCCCCGTCCACCTCCAGGCGGGTGGGTTTTCCGTTCAGTTGGAATTGGATGGACTCGAGCATGGCTTCACCCCCGGCAAGGGACCGTCTCGATCGTCGCTGAGAGAAGCGGGAGCTTCGAGGTGTCTGCCAGGCGAGTCTACGCCCTTCCGGAGGCGCGGCTCCAGAGTGAAGTCGCGCGCCGGGGCCGCGGGGCGTCGGGGGCGGCGGCCGCGGGTCGCGACGGGCGACCACGACCTGATCGCGCCGAATCACGGTTGACGCCGCCGCGCCCCCGGATCACCATGAACCTGTGCCCCTTCCGGTAGGTGCCGGTGCGCGGATCCGCGCCGCCGGGCTCGAGCCGATCGGGGGATCGCCGTGTGCCACAGGCCGCTTCTCGCCGTCGCCCTCCTGCTCTCCATCAGTCTCCCCCTGGTGTTCGTGATCTCATGCGGAAGCTCCGGGCCCGTCGCCTGGCCGAACCCGCCCGTGGGGCGGCTGAGCGCCTCGGCCCTGGACTTCGGGACGCTGGCCGTGGGGCAGTCGGCGGACCGCACGTTCACCCTCACCAACCGGGGCGGCGGGCGGCTCACCGGGACCGTGGCGGTGAGCTGCTCCAGCTACGCCGTGGTCGGCCGGGCCAGCTTCAGCCTGGGTCCGGGAGAGTCGGCCACCTTCACCATCCGCTGCACGCCCGCCACGGCCGGGAGCGTCTCGTGCAACGTCTCGATCGGCGCCGGGGGCTGCGGGCCGGTGCGCTGCGTGGCCAACGCGGTGTGGGCGCTGCCCCCGGCGTGCCGGGTGACCCCGGCGAGCCTCGACTTCGGCGCGGTCACGGTGGGGGATTCGGCGGATCGCACCGTGACCATCACCAACGTCGGGGGAAGCACGCTGGCGGGCTCGGCTGCGCTCTCAGGGACCGGGTGCGACGGGATCCGCGTGCTGGGGACGGCGGACTACAGCCTGGGAGCCGGCCAGTCGGCCGCGATCACGGTGCGCTTCGTGCCGGCCCGCACCGGCCCGGTCAGCTGCGCCCTGGACGCCTCGGGCGGGTGCTCGGAGGTGCGCCTCGCCGGGCAGGGCCGGCCGGTGACGGTCCCGGCCTACATCGAGATCTACAGCGATCAGACCTTCGCGTCGAACTTCGTCTCCAACCTGGGGCTGCTGCTGTGGAACTCCCTGGACTTCGGGGACTGGGGGTGCGGGCACTCGCTGTGCCTGCTGCCGGTCGGCATTGACACCACCGGCTTCCTGCTGGTCGGCTGCCCCAGCTGCACCGGCCTGCCGGTGGACTCCACGGTGTACGAGGTGGACGTGGCGGTGCGCAACGAGTCGTGCGTGCTCCGGGGCACGGCCGAGTTCCACGCGGTCGCCGGCCTGTGCGACGCGCGGCTGCCGCTCCGGCCGGAGATCAGCTGCGACTCGGCGTCGGTGGCCCTCACCGGGCCCGGCCTCGGCTTCCGGACCAACGGCCAGATGGCGGTGGGCCTGGGCTTCGTGGACCGCGGCACCCCGCGCGGCCACGTGGCCTTCACCACCGCGCGGTTCACCTTCAAGGGGATGGACATCCCGCTGGGCGCCCCGGTCCGCCGCGGGCGGTTCCCGGATCTCGGGAGGCTGCCATGAGGCTCGCGTGGCTGGCGGCGCTGGCCGCCTTGGCATCCAGTTCGCCCGGCCCCGCCGGGGCCCAGGAGCCGGCCCGGCTCGCGGCCACCGTGCCGGTGGTCCTGGACCACAACCGCATGCTGGTGGAGGCCCAGTTCCAGCGGCCCGACGGCAGCTGGCGCACCGCGCGGCTGTGGGTGGACACCGGCAACCCGGACTTCTTCATGACCGCCTCGCTGGCGCGCGACCTGGGGATCGAGTTCCGGGCGCCCGCGGACACCGGCGCGGGCGGCCAGGCGGAGCCGGTGCCCGCCACGGCGCCCAAGAGCCTCCGCGTCGGCGGGCTGGATCTCAGCCTCGAGGGCGTGAGCGCGGTGGTGATGCCGGAGCCGCACTGGATGTACACCACCATGCACAACGACGGGAACCTGCCGTCCACGGTGCTGATGCACTGGCAGGTGGCCTTCGACTACCCGAAGCGGCAGCTCACGCTCGCGCGGCCCGGCAGCTTCCCGCCCCGCGGCGTGCGCGCCCCGGCCAGCGTCAACCCCAGGACCGGCATCGTCCAGATTGACGCCACGCTCGGCGGGGACAGCCTGAGCCTCGCGCTGGACAACGGCGCCTCCTACAGCTTCCTCTCCGAGGAGGAGGTGGCGCGGCTCGCGCGGCGGCACCCGGACTGGCCGCGCGGGGCCGGAGCGGTGGGCTGCGCGAACATCTGGGGGCAGTGGCCGCAGGAGGCGGCCTGGCCCCTGGTGCGCGCGCCGGAGCTGCAGTGGGGGCCGGTGCGGCTCGAGCAGGTCGGGTTGGTGGGCCTGCCGCGCTTCTTCCCCAACGGGTCGGCGCTGGGCGACTGGTACTCGCAGAAGGCGGCCCGGCACGTGGACGGCTTCCTGGGGCCGAACGCCTTCAGGGCCTTCCGGGTGGAGATTGACTACGCCGGCGGTGCGGTCTACTTCGAGCGGGGCGCGGAGTCCGACGCCCACGACCTGGACCTGGTGGGCCTCACGCTCCAGCCCCAGGCGGACGGCAGCTACCGCGTCCTCGGGGTGGCCAGCAGGGACGGCCGGCCGGCGGTGGCGGGGGTGGAGCCGGGGGACGTGCTGCTCCAGGTGGGGGACCTCAAGGCCACCGGCGCCACCATGGGCGCGGTGGTGGACGCGCTCCGCGGCGCCCCCGGCGAGGCGCGCTCCCTGGTGCTGGAGCGCGGCGGCCGGCAGCTGCGGGTGGCAGCCAAGGTGGTGCGGTTCCTCTAGCCGCACCGCCAGGCCAAAAAGAGCCGGCGCGCCACCTGTGGAGGATGGCACGCCGCGCCACTACAGGATACGGAACTCGGTTCCTTGCTGCTCCAGGAACTCCCGGGCGCCCGGGCCGCGCAGGCAGGCGAGCGTGGCCAGGGTGCCGGCCTCCAGGCAGGTGGGCGCGAGCACGGTCACCGACCGGGGTGCGCCCTCCACCGGCCAGCCGGTCTTGGGGTTGAGGATGTGGCCCAGGCGCCGGCCGCGCCAGCGCACGAACCGGCGGGCATCGCCGCTGGTGGCGAGGCCCCCGCGGAAGAGATCAATGCGGTACAGCACCGCCTCGCCGGTGCGCTCCGGGTCGTCCACGCCCACGCCCCAGGGGCGCCCCCCGCGGCGCAGGCCGCTGGCGAAGAGGTCGCCGCCGAAGTTCACCAGGCAGGAGTTGCCGGTCCGCGCGGCCAGCAGCTGCGAGGCGCGGTCCACCGCGTATTCCTTGCCGATCCCGCCGAGGTCAATCTCCATCCCCGCGGGCATGCGCAGCGTGGGGTTCTGCCAGCTCACCCGGTGCCAGCCGACGTGGCGGAGCACCTCCCGGACCGCGGCGGCGGTGGGCACGCGGCTGCCGCCGTCGAACTTCCACACCCGCCGCAGCACCCCGGAGGTGACGTCGAACAGGCCCTCCGAGACTTCGTGGCAGGTGGCGGCGTAGTCCAGCAGCTGCGCGGTCTCCGCGTCCACCTCCACCGGCGCGCCGCCGGCGTGGTTGATGGCGTGGACCAGGTTGCCTGCGCGGTAGCGGCTGAACTTGGCCTCGACCCGCCGGGCCTCGGCGGCGGCGGCCTCCGCCAGCGCCTCCGCCTCGGCCCGGTCGTCGGTGTCCAG
>DATKKS010000030.1:0-12409 GCA_035542815.1 Saccharimonadales bacterium (SeqCode)
CGCATCTCCGAGGAGGCGCTGGCCGAGGTCCGGGCGCACATCGAGTCGGCGTACGGCAAGGCCTACCTGCCGGCCAAGCCCAACGCCTTCGCGGTCAAGGCCGGGGCCCAGGACGCCCACGGGGCGGTGCGGCCCACGGGCGTGGCCCGCACCCCGGAGAGCGTGCGCCAGTATCTGAACCCCGAGCAGTTCAAGCTGTACCAGCTGATCTGGCGCCGCTTCGTGGCGTGCCAGATGGGCCCGGCGGTGTACGACCAGACCTCGGCCGACATCCACGCCGGCCCGTTCACCCTGCGGGCCACCGGCACCGTGATGAAGTTCGACGGGTTCACCCACGTGTACGCCGACGTGGCGCCGTCGGGCGAGGCCGCCCGCGAGGAGCACATGGTGCTGCCGCCGCTGGCCGCCGGCCTGCGCCTCACGCCGCACGCGGTGCTCCCGGAGCAGCACTTCACCGAGCCGCCGCCGCGCTACAGCGAGGCCTCGCTCATCCGGGCCCTGGAGGAGGACGGCATCGGACGGCCCTCCACCTACGCCACCATCGTGGGCACCATCACCACCCGCGACTACGTCAGCCGCGAGCGGGGCAAGCTGGTGCCCACCGACCTGGGCCTGGCGGTGCACAAGCTGCTGGTGAAGATCATGCCCAACATCTTCGACGTCGGGTTCACCGCGCACATGGAGGGCGAGCTGGACAAGGTGGAGGAGGGCCGGCACCCCTGGAAGCAGGTGGTGCGCGAGTTCTACGACCCCTTCCAGCGGCTGCTCCAGGACGCCGAGGCGCGCAAGGAGGTGCTCAAGGGCGAAGTGTCGCAGGTGAGCACCGAGGTGTGCGCGCGCTGCGGCCGCAACCTCATCCTGAAATACGGTCGCCACGGGCCGTTCCTGGCCTGCCCCGGCTACCCGGAGTGCAAGTTCACCAAGCCGGTGCGCGCCGAGGAGGCCCCCGTGCCGGTGGACGAGAAGTGCTCGCTGTGCGGCTCGGGCATGGTCATCCGGACCGGGCGGTACGGGCGGTTCGTGGCGTGCAGCCGCTACCCGGAGTGCAAGTTCACCAAGCCGATGTCCACCGGGGTGAAGTGCCCGGACTGCGGCACCGGCGACGTCACCGAGAAGCGCAGCAAGCGCGGCCGGGTGTTCTACGGGTGCAGCCGCTACCCCGAGTGCACCTTCGCCTCCTGGGACGCGCCGGTGGCGGTGCCCTGCGAGGTGTGCGGCCACCCCTTCCTGGTGCGCAAGGAGACCCAGGCCAAGGGCCGCTTCTACCGCTGTCCCAACCCCAAGTGCCGGGCGGAGGTGGACCCGGCCGAGGTGGAGGCCCGCGCGGGCGGCGACTGAGTTCGGCCCGCGGCCCGGCTGGGCGCGGCGGCCTCCGGAGATCCTCAGCATGGACGCGCTGAACCAGGGGATCTTGCTGCGCGACTACGCCGCCCACCTGGCGGACCGGCTCAACTACTCCCCGAACACAGTGAAGGCCTACGTGCGCGACGTGTCGCAGTGGCTGGAGCGTGCCGGGCGCCGCGAGCTGCGCGCCTTCCTGCTGGATCCCGAGGCGCTGTCCGCGTTCCTGGCCGCGGGCACCCGCGGCGAGACCCGCAGCGGCCGGCGCCTGGCGGCCAGGAGCCTCGCCCGCCGGCGGGCGGCGTGCGTCAACCTGGTGCGCTGGATGGAGCGCACCGGCCGGCTGCCCCGGGTGCCGCGGCTGCCCCGCAGCCCGCGGGTGAGTCCCTCGCTGCCCCGGGTGATCTCCCGCCGCGAGATGGAGCGGGTGCTGGAGGCGTGGGTCCCGGACGGCTGGAAGGAGGCCCGCGACAAGGCGGTGGTGGAGCTGTTCTACGCCTCGGGGGTGCGCCTGGCGGAGCTGGTGGCGGCGCGCTGGGAGGACCTGGACGCGCGCCAAGGCTGGCTGCGGGTGATCGGCAAGGGCAACCGCGAGCGGCTGGCGCCGGTGGGCCGGGCCGCGCTGCGGGCGCTGGACGGCTACCGGCGCGCCTTGCAGGCGGCGGGCGTGCCGGTGGCGCCGCACTTCTTCGTGGGCCCGCGGGGGCGGGTGCTGTCGGCCCGGACCGTGCAGCGCCTGGTCCGGCGCCGGCTGGAGCGTCTGGGCCCTTCCGCGCCGCACCACCCGCACGCGCTGCGGCACTCCTTCGCCACCCACCTCCTGGAGGCCGGGGCCACGCTCCGCGACGTGCAGGAGCTGCTGGGGCACCGGTCCCTGGCCAGCACCCAGATCTACACCCACCTCAGCCTGCAGCACCTGCGGGAGACGGTGGCGCGGGCCCACCCCCGTGGCTAGGCGGGCGCTGATCCTGGCCCTGGCCGCCGCGGCGCTGGGCTGCGCCCGCATGGAGCCGCCCTCGGGCGGGCCGCCCGACCTCACCCCGCCGGTGATCGAGGCGTCCGTCCCCGACTCCGGCGCGGTCAACGTGGGGCGCGGGTCCACCCTCCAGGTGCGCTTCTCCAAGCACATGGACCGCCGCTCGGTGGAGGACTACATCTTCACCTCGCCGCCGGTGCGCTTCTCGGAGGTGCGCTGGAGCGGCTTCGCCCTGGAGCTGGTGCCGCAGGACTCGCTCCGCCCCAACACCACCTACCTGGCGGTGATCGGCACCGGCGCGCGCGACTCGCACGGCAACGGCCTGGCGCGCGCGGTGAACCTGGTCTTCTCCACCGGGCCGCACCTCTCGCCGGGCCGGGTCTCGGGGCGGGTGGAGGCGGTCAAGCAGAGCGCCGCGGGACTGTTCGTGTGGCTGTACGACCAGGCGTTGCACGCGGACTCCACCTGGGGCCGCGACGATCCCGACTACGTGGGCCAGACCGGCGCCGACGGACACTTCGAGATCCTGGGCCTGCCGCTGGGGCCCACCTTCTCGGCGCACGTGTTCGCGGACCTCAACCACAACCGCAGCTACGACCCGGAGAGCGAGTACCTGCTCCACCTCGAGCACCGCGTGCACCTGACCGACTCGGCCGCGGTGGACACCACCCTCGCCGCGCGCTACGTGGACCCCAAGCTGCCGGCCAGCCTCGCCGGGCGCATGGACACCTCGCTGGTGCACCCGGCGGGCCGGATCCGGGTGGAGTGCCCCGCGGACAGCACCGCCACCCAGACCCTGGTGCCGGACCCGCGGGGGGCCTTCCTCTTGCGTCTCGCCCCGCCCGGCAAGTACCGTATCTACTGGTTCCAGGACCAGAACCAGGACGGCCTGCCGGACCCGGGCGAGGCCCACGGCGACACCCTGGAGCTGGAGCTGCGCCCGGGGGACGAGGTCAACGACATGGTGGTGGCCCGCGAGGGCAAGCCGCACCTGCCGCGGGCGCTGCGCGAGGCGGCCCCGGGGGCCGGCGCGGCGCCCGGTGGCGCCGCCCCGCCGGACACGACCGGGGGCCCGCGCGGCGCGGGCCCGCCCGGGGGCGCTGCCCCGCCGGACACCTCGGCGCGACCCGGGGCCGCCGGCCGGCCTGGGAGCGGCGCCGCGGCGGACACCGCTGGCGGCGGGGGCGGGCCGCGCCGGCCGTCGGCGATCCATGGGCGCCAGGAGCGAGCGGGATGAGGATCGACTTCACCAAGATGCACGGGGCGGGCAACGACTTCGTGGTGGTGGACGGGCGCGCCGCCCGGCTGCCCGCGGACCTCGCCGCCTGGGTGCGCCGGGTGTGCGACCGCCGCCGCTCGGTGGGGGCGGACGGGGTGCTGATCCTGGTGCCGGCGGAGCGGGCCGACTTCCGCATGCGCTACTTCAACGCCGACGGCGGCGAGGCCGAGATGTGCGGCAACGGCGCGCGGTGCATCGCACGCTTCGCCGCGGGCCGCGGCGTGGGCGGGCCGGAGCTGGTGTTCGAGACGCTCAGCGGGCCGATCCGGGCCGAGGTCGGCCCGGCCGCGGTCCGGGTGCACCTGGGCGAGGCGCGGGCGGTGCGCCCCGAGCGGGCCGTGGCCGGCTTCCCGGGCCCGCCGGTGGTGTCCCTGGACACCGGCGTGCCGCACGCGGTGGCGTTCGTGCCCGACGTGGACCGCGTGCCGGTGGAGGAGTGGGGGCGGGCGCTGCGCCGCCACCCCGAGTTCGCGCCCGCCGGCACCAACGCCGATTTCGTGCAGGTGAAGGGGCCGCGCCGCATCGCGGTCCGCACCTACGAGCGCGGGGTGGAGGCCGAGACGCTGGCCTGCGGCACCGGCGTGACCGCCTCGGCGGTGGCGGCGGTGCTGGCCCGTGGCTGCGCCACGCCGATGCAGGTGGAGGCGCGCAGCGGCGACCTCCTCACGGTGGACTTCCGGCGCGAGGGCGGCCGGGTCGTGGACATGACCTTGGAGGGCCCCGCGGTGACCGCGTTCGAGGGCCACATGGAGTGGAGCGATGAGCAAGGGTGAGATGTTCCGGGGGCTGTGGGTGGCGCTGGTGACCCCGTTCCGCGGGGGCGCGGTGGACGAGGCCGCGCTGCGCGGCCTGGTCCGCCACGTGCTGCGGGGCGGCGTCCAGGGCCTGGTGCCGGTGGGCAGCACCGGGGAGGCGGCCACCCAGAGCGAGGCCGAGCGGATGCGGGTGCTGGAGATCGTGCTGGAGGAGGCCGCCGGCAAGGTGCCGGTGATGCCGGGCACGGGCACCAACTGCACCGAGACTTCGGTGGCCCTGACCCGGGCCGCGCAGCGGGCCGGGGCGCAGGCCGCGCTGGTGGTGACGCCCTACTACAACAAGCCCACCCCGGAGGGCCAGATCGCGCACTTCGAGGCGGTGGCCCGGGTGGGGCTGCCCATCCTGATGTACAACATCCCCGGGCGCACCGGGGTGAACATGACCGTGGAGACCATGCTGCACCTGGGGCGGCTGCCCGAGATCGCCGGGGTCAAGGAGTCGTCCGGCTCGCTGGACACGGTCAGCGAGCTGGTGGGCGGGGCCGCCGAGCGCGGCCTGGAGTTCGCGGTGATGTCGGGGGACGACTCGCTGGCGCTGCCCTCGCTTGCGGTGGGCGCCACCGGGCTGATCTCGGTGGTGGCCAACGCGGCGCCCCGGGAGACCCGCGAGATCCTGGCCCACTTCCAGGCCGGCCGCACCGCCGAGGCGGCCCGCGCGCACGCCCGCCTGCTGCCGCTCATCAAGGCGCTGTTCGCCGAGACCAACCCGGCGCCGGTGAAGGCGCTCCTGGCGCGCCTGGGGATGATGCAGAACGAGCTGCGCCTGCCCCTGGTGCCGGTGCGCCCGGCCACCGAGAAGCGCCTCCAGGAGGTGTGGGAGCGGCTGGGCCTGGCCGCGCCGGCCGCCGCGGGAGCGGGCTCGTGAGCGCACCGGAGCCCGCCCCGGAGGCCGCCCGCCGCGGCCCGGCGGACGCCGGCGGCGAGATCCCGGTGACCATCTCCGGCGCCTGCGGGCGCCTGGGTCGGCGGATCGTGGCGTGCCTGGCTTCCGAGCCCGGGCCCCGGCCCTGCGCGGCGCTGGAATCCCCCGGGTGCGACTGGATCGGGAGCCCCCACCCGGAGTGCCCCTCGCTCACCGTCACCGACGACGTGGACGCGGCGCTGGCCGGGTCCCGGGCGCTGGTGGAGGCGAGCCTGCCGCTGCCGGCCATGGAGCACGCCGAGGTGGCGGCCGAGGCCGGGGTGTGCGTGCTGATGGCGGTCACCGGGCTCTCGCCCGAGCAGGACCGCCGCCTGGGCGACCTGGCCCGCCGCGTGCCGGTGCTGGTGGCCGCCAACCTCTCGCTGGGGATGTCGGCCCTGGTGCACCTGTGCCGCGAGGCCGCCCGGGGCCTCGGCTTCGACGTCGAGATCGTGGAGATGCACCACACCGCCAAGCGCGACGCGCCCAGCGGCACCGCGCTGATGCTGGCCCGGGCGGTGGCCGAGGCCCGCGGGTGGGGCGGGGAGCCGCTGGTGTACGGGCGCTCCGGCGCCACCGGGCCGCGGCCGGCGCGCGAGATCGGGATTCACGCGCTCCGCGGGGGCGACGTGGTGGGCGAGCACCGGGTGATCTTCGCCGGCCCGGGGGAGCGGCTGGAGCTCTCCCACGCGGCCGGATCGCGGGACTGCTTTGCGCGCGGAGTGGCTCCGGCGGTACGCTTCCTGTGCGGTCGGCCTCCTGGGCGCTACACCATGGACGACGTCTGGAGGGCCGCGCTGAAGGGAACCTGATCCGTGCCGCTGCACCGCCTGGCCGCCGCCATCCTCGCCGCGGGGCTCGCCGCCGCGTGGGTCCCGCCCGCCTCCGCCCAGGGGGTGTTCGGGCCCAACAAGGTGCTGTACCAGCCGCTCCGCTGGCTGGTGGCCGAATCCCCGCACGTCCGCCTGTACTTCTACCCGGAGGAAGCCGAGTTGGCCCGCACCACCCTGGTGCTGGCCGAGTCCACCTGCTGCGAGTACGAGCGGCGCCTGGGGCTCACCCTGTCCGAGCCCGTCCCGATGTTCGTGTTCAGCTCCCACCGCGACTTCGAGTCCAGCCGCATCCTGCCCGACGTGTCGCCGGAGGAGGTGGGCGGGGTGACCGAGCTGATGCGCGGCCGGGTGCTCATCCCGCACACCGGCTCGTACGCGCGCCTGGTGCACGTGGTGCGGCACGAGCTGGCGCACGCCTTCATGCTGGACCAGCTGTCGGCCGCGGCCCACCGCAGCCGGGCGGTGCTGCGCGGGCAGCCGCCGCTGTGGTTCGTGGAGGGCTGGGCCGAGCACCTCTCGGGCGGCTGGACCAGCGAGGACGACATGGTGCTGCGCACCGCGGTGCTGGGCGGCTACGCGCAGGAGCTGGACCACCTGTGGCGGGTGGAGGGCAGCTTCCTGATGTACAAGGAGGGCCAGTCGTTCCTGGACACGGTGGCCGCCCGGGTGGGCGGGACCCGCGCGGTGGCCCGCTTCTTCGAGTACTGGCCGCGCCACCAGGACCTGGCGGAGTGCGCCGACAGCGCCTGGGGGAAGCCGGTGGAGGACCTGGGGCGGGAGTGGTTCGCCTCGCTCCGGCGGCGCTACTACCCGCTGGTGTCGGAGAGGCACGAGGCCTCGGACTTCGCCCGCGCGCTGCCGTCCAAGGGCTACGTCAACCTGCGCCCGGCGGTGGTGCCGGGCACCGCCCGCGACTCGCTGCGCCTGGTGTACTTCTCCGACCAGGGCGACTACCCCGGGGTGTGGCTGTGGCGGCGGCACGGGCTGCAGGCCCGGCAGGACCGGTTGGTGCGCGGCGGCAACCGCCGCAGCTACGAGTCGCTGCACTTCTTCGAGACCCGCATGGACGTGAGCCGCCGCGGCGAGCTGGCGCTGGTCTCGCGCCAGGGGGCGGGCGACGTGATCCACCTGCTGCGGCTGCCGGGTGGGGAGGAGGCCGCGGTGCTGTCCCTGCCGGGGCTGGTGTCGCTGAGTTCCCCCGCCTGGTCCCCGGGCGGCGACTCCCTGGTGGTGCGCGGGCAGGACCTGGCCGGCGAGGCCGACCTGTACCTGGTGGACCGCCGGAGCCGCGCCTGGACCCGCCTCACCCACGATGCCTATGACGACCGCGACCCGGTGTTCGCGCCCGACGGCCGCACCATCACCTTCAGCTCGGACCGCGGGCCGGACGGCCCGCAGGGCCGCTACCACCTGTTCCAGCTGCGCCCGGACGGAACGGTCACCGGGCTGACCTCCGGCCTCGGCAGCGAGAGCGAGCCCTCCTGGAGCCCCGATGGCCGGCGGCTGGCGTTCGTCTCCGACCGCTCCGGGGTGCCCGACCTGTGGCTGTACGAGCCCGGCCGGGGCGTTTCGCCGCTCACCCGGGTGCAGGGCGCCGCGTGGGACCCGTCGTGGGAGGGCGACCGCACCCACCTGGTGTTCAGCCAGTACGCCGAGGGCAAGTTCCAGATGTTCGAGATGCCGGTGGCCGACTCGGCGCTCGCCTGGACGCCCGAGGCCGGGGCGCTGCCGGCGCGGTGGGAGGCGCCCGAGGCGTCGCTGGACACGCGCGTGAGCCCGTATCGGCGCCAGTGGGGGCTGGGGATCCTGCAGAGCGCCTTCAACTCCGATCCCGAGGTGGGCGGCTCGGTGGGCCAGCTGGCGCTGGAGGACATGCTGGGGGAGCAGGAGCTGGCGTTCTTCCTGGGCAGCTCCAGCGAGGGGGTGTCGAATTTCCTCGAGGACCTGGACTTCGGCGCCACCTACCTCAACCAGTCCCACCGCCTGACGCTGGGGGTGGGGGTGTTCCGGCTGAACGAGATCTACGACACCCGGCTGGACCTGGTGCTCAACGAGCACCGCGTGGGCGGGCTGCTGCTGGCGAGCTACCCCTTGAGCCGCTTCGACCGGGTGGAGACCAGTCTGGTGTTCCGGCACGCCTCCAACCACCTGTTCGCGGACGGCGAGTTCGGCAGCGCCGACCTGCTCTCGCACTACCTCACCTTCATCCACGACAACTCGTGGCTCGGGAGCTACGGCCTGACCTCCGGCTGGCTGCTGGCCCTGTCCGCGGGGCAGACCCGCGACCTGGCCCGGGGCAAGGGCAACTTCTGGAGCTTCCGGGGCGAGGCGCGCCGCTACCAGGAGCTGCTGCCCGGGCTGGTGTGGGCGTCCCGCGCGCGGGTGGACTGGATCACCGGGCAGGACGCCGAGCCGGCCTCGGCCGGCGGCTTCGCGGACCTGCGGGGGTTCGACCGGCGGTCCCTGGTGGCCACCCGCATCGCGCTGGCCAACCAGGAGCTGCGCTTCCCGCTGGTCCAGTCCCTGGTCCTGTCGGTGCCGGGGGGCTCGGTGCGCCTGCCGGACATCATGGGGGCGCTGTTCGTGGACGTCGCCGGCTACGGGGACGACCGCTGGGAGGGTCCGGTGGGCTCGGTGGGGGTGGGCTTCTACGTGGGTGGCGGCTACTTCCCGGCCGTCCGCCTGGACGTGGCCAAGAAGTACGACATCGGCGGCTGGGACCGCACCCTCACCACCCAGTTCGGGCTGGGGTTCAACTTCTGATTCCAGGTCCGCGCCGAGGGCCGAGGCGCGCGCGGCCGGGCGAACCCGGGGCGGGCGCGCCGCGGTCCACCGAGATCCCCAGCGGGTAGCCCAGGCCCCCCAGGCGGCGCGCCGGCGTGCCCGCGCCGCCAATCTTCCACACCGCGTTGTCCGCCGCGTCCGCCACCCACACATCCTGGTCCGGGTCCGCCTCCGCGGCCACCGCCACCGGGTCCACCAGCCCGTCCACCCGCCACACGAAGTGTCCGTCGGCGCCGAGGCGGGTCACCGCCCCGGTGCCGCCCCGCGCGGTGGCCACCCACGCCGAGCCGTCGCCCGGGTCCACGTCCACCGCGGTGGGTCCGGGAATGCCCACCAGGCGGAACACGGTGAGCCCCTCGGCGCTCAGCTTCACCACCTGGTCGGCGCCGTAGTCGGCCACCCACACGCCGGGATCGCGGCCCGCCGCGCCGGGGTCCACCGCCAGGCCCTGGGGCAGCGAGAAGCCCGGGCGGCTCACCACCCGTGTGCCGTCGCCGCGCAGCAGCGTGACCCGCCCGGCGTCGGCCTCCGCCACCCACACGCCGCCCCCACCGTCCCGGGTGGGCGCCAGTGCCACCGGGCCGGCGAACGAGGTGGCCCGCGCCAGCTCCGCGCCGTCACGCCCCAGGCGCACCACCACCCCCTCGTGGTCGTCGGCCACCCAGCAGCCGCCGGACACCGGGTCCGCCGCCACCGCGTGCGGGAAGTCCAGCGGGGTGTGCGTGCCCACCACCGTGCCGGAGCTGTCCAGCTCCACCACCGTGCCGCCGAAGGTGTTCGCCACCCACACCCGCCGCAGCACCGGGTCCCAGGCGATCCCGGCGGGGAAGATGAACCCCTCGAGGTCCAGGCGCACCGCGCGGCCGTCGGGGGAGAGCAGCACCACGCGGTCGAGCCCCGCGTCCGCCACCCACGGCCGCTCCGGCCCGGGCTGGGCGCCGGCCAGGACCGGCGCGGTGAGGCCCGAGGCGGTGACCACCCGGGCGCGGTACACGTAGTCCTGGCCCGGCTGCGCGGTGGCGTCCAGGTACTGGCCCAGCGCGAGCGGCGTGTCGGCCAGGAGCGCGAACGCGGAGTCGGAGGCCAGCGCCCGCTCCAGGCGCACCGGCGGGGCCGTCGCGTACACCAGCGCGTCCCAGGTGAGCGTGACGTCGGCGGAGCCGGCCACCGCGGTGAAGCCGGTGAGGCGGCCGCCGGTGAGCGGGTTCAGCGGGTCCAGCGGGTTGCTGCGGTCGCGCGAGCCGCAGCCGCCCGCCGCGAGGGCGGCCAGGCCGGCCGCGCCCAGCAGCGCCGCGCGGGCCAGCTGCAGCCGGCCCCGCGCGCTCCTCACGGGACCCACGCCAGCTTCACCCCGGCGCCGCCCGGCAGCGGCACGAAGCCCACCGCCAGCGCCCCGTGCTCAGGCGTGCGCCAGGCCACCACCAGGGTCGCCCCGGCGGCCGCCTCGCCCACCACCAGCAGCGCCTTGGACCAGGTGTCCAGGCGGTGCGCGTCCTGGTAGAAGCGCTCCATCTGCTGCGGATCGGGGCTGGCCAGGTAGTCGTCGTAGCGGCGGTTGGCGGCCGCCAGGAGCAGCTGGGAGGTCAGCAGCGTGCTCGCCGCCAGGACCGCCCCGGTCACCAGCAGCGGGGCGCGGTGCCGCGCCCAGAAGGAGGTGCTCTCCGAGCGCGGCGCGGCCTGCGGCAGGCTGCCGAAGGTCAGCGTGTCGGGGGGCTCCGCCCGGGCCGGGCCCGGCCGGGCGGACAGCGTTGTCAGGACCAGGATGGCCAGCCCGGCGGCGATGCAGGCCCGGCGGGCGGCGCGCATCAGCCGCGTGGCACGATGCGGGCCAGGCGGGACTTGTGCCGGTTGGCGGTGGACTTCTTCACGAAGCCCTTGCGGACGGCGCGGTCCAGCACCGAGACCGCCCCGCGGCAGGCCTCGGCGGCGCCGGAATCCTTGGCCTGGGCCTTCTCCCGCGCCAACCGCAGGGTGCCGCGGACGGCGGACAGGGCGGCGCGGTTGCGGACCCGGTCGCGGGCGTTGGTCTTGACGCGGTGCTTGGCGGACTTGTGGTGAGGCATCGGCAACTCCTCTTGGGGTGGTAGGTCCAGAACTCCAATCTCAGAAACCTATCAGATGCCGCAATGCACGTCAACCCATGGACTTGAGCGGCCCCCCCAAGCCTGTTGTGGGCAGCCCCGGGGGACTGTGATATTGTGTTGAGTCGGGCCGACTTGGTGAGGTCGCCTTATGTCTTCAGACCGGCTTGCAAGAATCCGCAAAGTGCTGGCAGGGGTGCCGGCCTCCCCGGGCGTCTACATTATGAGGAATGCCCAGGGGCGGGTGGTCTACGTCGGGAAGGCCAAGCGCCTGGACCACCGGGTGCGCTCCTATTTCTCCGGCTCCCCCTCGGAACACCCCAAGGTGCGCACCCTGGTTTCCCAGGTGGCCGGCCTGGAGTACATCGTCACCGGTTCCGAGCACGAGGCGCTGCTGCTGGAGCTGAGCCTGATCCAGGAGCACCGCCCGCACTACAACATCAACCTCAAGGACGACAAGAGCTATCCCCGGGTGAAGGTGAGCGTGCAGGAAGCCATGCCGCGCCTCTCGCTCACCCGCCGGGTGCTGCCCGACGGGGCGCGCTACTTCGGCCCGTTCACCGACGTGGGCGAGGTCCGCTCCGGGCTCAAGTTCCTGCGCACCGTGTTCCCGGTGCGCGCCTGCGCCACGCTGCCCAAGCGCGCGTGCCTGGACTTCCACATCGGCCGGTGCGTGGCGCCGTGCGACGGCCACGCCACGATCGAGGAGCACCGGCGCGTCGTGGAGGATCTGTGCCTGTTCCTGTCCGGGCGGAGCGACGCCCTGGTGCGGGGGCTGCGCCAGGCCATGGAGGAGGCCTCCGAACGGCGTGACTACGAGGCGGCCGCCCGGACCCGGGATCAGCTGCAGCGGGTGGAGCGGCTGCTGCGCCAGCAGCGCATGGTGAGCCTGGACAGCCGCGACCAGGATGTGCTGGGGCTGGCCGTGAGTGGCGACCGCGCGGTGGGCGCAGTGCTGGAGGTGCGCGGCGGCCGGGTGCTGGCCAAGCGTTCGCGCGAGCTGCGGGGGGTGCAGGGGCGTCCGACGGAGGAAGTGTGGGCCGCCTGGATCACCCAGTACTACTCCCGGGTGGAGGCGCTGCCGGGGGAGGTGGTGGTGCCGGAGGCTCCGGCGGGCCAGGAGCTGCTGCAGGACTACCTGGCGGCGCGCCGGCCGGGGCTGCGGCTGCGGGTGGCCCGGAGGGGCGACCTGCGGGCGCTGCTGGAGACCGCCCGCCAGAACGCCATCCTGGCGCTGGAGGACTCGCTGCAGGGCGGCGAGAAGGTGCTGCGGGTGGCCGCGCCGCTGTACGAGATCCAGCGGGTCCTGGAGCTGGCCTCGCCGCCGCTGCGCATCGAGGCTTTCGATGTCTCCCACATGCATGGGAGTGAAACGGTTGCGTCGCTTGTGGTTATGTGG
>DATKKS010000031.1:0-14668 GCA_035542815.1 Saccharimonadales bacterium (SeqCode)
GCTGGAAGCTCAGCCTCAAGCGGGCGCTGGACGTGTTCGGCGCGGCCTGCGGGCTGATCTTCCTGTCGCCCGTGTTGATGCTGTTCGCGCTGCTGATCCGGCTCGAATCGAGGGGGCCGGTCTTTTACTGCCAGGAGCGGATGGGGCTGGACGGCAAGGCCTTCCAGATGGTCAAGTTCCGCTCGATGCACACGGATGCGGAAAAAGAGGGCCCCGGCTGGACGGTGGCCAACGACCCGCGGCGCACCCGGCTGGGCGGGCTGCTGCGCTCGCGCAATATCGACGAGCTGCCCCAGCTGATCAACGTGCTGCTGGGCGAGATGAGCCTGGTCGGGCCGCGGCCGGAGCGGCCGTTCTTCGTCAAGCGCCTCATGGAGCGCTTCCCGGGCTACCGCGGGCGGCTGCAGGTGCCGCCGGGCCTCACCGGGCTGGCCCAGATCGAGCGGGCCTACGACGAGGACGAGGAGGACGTGCGGCGCAAGCTGGCGTACGACCTGTTCTACATCGACCACCGCCACTTCCTGGTGGACCTCAAGATCCTGGTGCGCACCCTGGGGGTGGTGCTCAGCCGCAAGGGCTCCCGCTAGCGCATTTTTCCCCACCGGCCTATCTGCTTATCCCTGCGTTTGTTGATACCCGCCTCCGGAAGTGCTAGGCTCCCGCCATGTCGTCTGACAAGGGGGCCGCCGCGCTCCGCCGCACCCGGGCCGCCGACCGGGGGAGCGCGCTGGCCAGCCTCTCCGAGGGGCTGGCCCACGCGCTGCGCAACCCGCTCACCGGCATTTCCTCGGGGGTGGAGTTCCTGGGCCGGCAGATGGCGCGCGACCCGGTCCAGCAGGAGAACGTGGCCGCGGTGCTGCACGAGGTCCGCCGGCTCAACGGGCTGCTCGAGGACCTGGTGCGCATCACCCACCCGCCCCGGCTGGACCTGCGCCCGGTAGCCCTGGAGGCGGCGCTGCAGGAGCTGGCCCGGGAGGCCGCGACCCGGTTCCCGGAGGTCCGGCTGGAGGCCCGCTGCGAGCCCCGCGTGGGCCGGCCCCGCCTGGACGCGAGCCAGGTCCGGGGCGCGCTCCGGGAGCTGCTGAGCAACGCGGCCCAGGCCGCGCCCCCCGGTTCGACGGTGAGCCTCTCGGCGGCCCTGGAGCCTCCCGGCGCGGAGCAGGCGGACCTGGGCGACCCGCTGCTGCGGGTGGACGTGGTGGACCGTGGGCCGGGGGTGCCGCCGCCGGTGCGGCAGGCCCGGTTCGAACCGTTCCGGACCACCCGGCCGGGGGCCAAGGGACTGGGTCTGTACATCGCCCACGACATCGCCGCCCGGCACGGCGGCGAACTCCGGCTGGCCGACGAGGCCGGCGGAGGCACGCGGGCCACCCTCTATCTGCCCTGGGAGATCGGGGATGACGACGGAGACTGAGATCCTGGCGCGCGCCGAGGTCTGGGTCGTGGACGACGAGGACGCCATCCGGCGCTTCGTGGCCCAGGGGCTGCAGGCCGAGGGCTACGCGGTGCAGACCGCCGCCACCGGCGGGGAGGCCCTGTCGCTGCTGGAGACGCAGACCCCGGACGTGCTGCTGCTGGACCTGCGCCTGCCCGACATGACCGGGCTGGACGTGCTGGCGCGGGCCCGGGCGCAGCACCCGGACCTGGCGGTGATCCTGTTCACCGCCTACGGCGACGTGGACTCCGCGGTGCAGGCCATGAAGCTGGGCGCGTTCCACTTCGCCAACAAGCCCATCCACCACGACCAGCTCAGCCTGCTCATCAGCCAGGCGCTGGACTCGCGCCGGCTGCAGCGGGAGCTGAAGGCGCTCCGCCGGGTGCACGCGGACCGCTTCCCGCTGGACTTCGTGCAGGGCACCGCCCCGGCCATCCAGAAGGTGTACGAGATCGCCGAGCGGGTCGCGGCCAGCGACACCACCAGCGTGCTGATCGAGGGTGAGAGCGGCACCGGCAAGGAGCTGATCGCCCAGCTCATCCACCACATGAGCGCGCGGCGGGACAAGCCGTTCATGGAGATCAACTGCGCGGCCATCCCGCGGGAGCTGCTGGAGAGCGAGCTGTTCGGCTACGAGAAGGGCGCCTTCACCGACGCCCGGGCGCAGAAGCTGGGGCTGCTGGAGCTGGCCGACGGCGGGACGCTGTTCCTGGACGAAGTGGGGGAGATGAGCGTCCCGATGCAGGTGAAGCTGCTCAAGGTGCTGGAGCGGATGACCTTCAAGCGGGTCGGCGGCACCCGCGACGTGAGCGTGAACGTGCGCATCCTGTCGGCCACCAACCAGAACCTGGAGCAGAACATCCGCACCGGGCTGTTCCGCGAAGACCTGTACTTCCGGCTCAAGGTGGTGCCCATCCACATGCCCGCGCTGCGCGAGCGGCGCGAGGACATCGCGTCCCTGGCGCTGCACTTCCTGGAGCAGTTCAACCGGGCGTTCCGGAAGAACTTCCAGGGCATCAGCCCGGAGGCGCGCCGGCTGCTCGAGGACTACGCCTGGCCCGGGAACATCCGCGAGCTCAAGAACCTCATGGAGCGCACCGTGCTGCTGGAGTGCGGCGAGCGCATCGAGGCCCACCACCTGCAGCACCTGCCGTCCGGCGGGCGGGGCGCGGGCGAGGGCTCGCTCCTGGGGCGGATGGAGCAGGTGCTGTCGGCCCCCGAGTGGCCGGCGGAGGGGGTGCCCCTGGAGCGCTGGGTGGAGGACCTGGAGCGCGCGCTCATCGCGAAGGCCTCGGAGGCGGCGCGCTGGAACCAGAGCCGCACCGCCGAGCTGCTCCAGCTGAACCGGGACAAGCTGCGGTACCGGATGAAGACCTATGGGATCCGCCCGCCGCAGCGCTGACCGGCCGGCGGAGGCGGGCGGAGGCGGGCCGCGGCGTCCGGCGGCCGGCGGGCGGTGGGCGGGGTTCCCGCTGGCGGCGGCGCTGGCCCTGGCGTCGGGCTGCGCCTACACCACCGGCACCGGGATCCCGTCGCACATCACCACCGTGGCCATCCCCACCTTCGGGAACCAGACGGTGCAGTACACCCTGAGCCAGGAACTCACCGACGCGGTGGTGCAGCGCTTCGTGCAGGACAACCACCTGCGGGTGGTGCCGCAGCGGCAGGCCCAGTCGGTGATCCTGGCCACGGTGCTGGAGTACCGCAACGAAGTGTTCGGCTACACCGCGGCAGAGCAGGCCCAGGAGTACCGCGTGGGGGTGCGGGTGGAGGTGCGCTTCAAGGACATGGTGAAGAACAAGGACATCTGGAGCGACACCATCATCAAGGTCTCCAACTACTCCACCGTGCCGGTGGGGAACACCCCCGCGGCCACCGAGGCCGACGGGCGCAAGGACGTGGTGGCCAAGGTGGCGGACGAGATCCTGAGCCGGACGGTGTCGCGGTGGTGACCCGGCCGGGCCGCCCGCCGGGCCGGGCCGCCGAGGCCGCCCCGAAGCCGCGGGCGCAGGCCGGCGGGGGGCCGCGCGAGGTCTCGCGGGCGGAGCTGGAGCGGGCGGCCGGGCCGGTGCCGCGGGTGGTGCTGCTGTGCGGCGGGGACCCGGTGCTGGCCCGCGAGGTGGCCGAGGCCCTGGCGGCGCGGGTGGTGGCGCCCGGCCTGGAGAGCTTCAACCGCGACACGCTGCAGGCCTCCGAGGTCCCGCTGCGCGACCTGGTGAGCCGGGTGCAGGAGCTGCCGATGCTCTCCCCGGAGCGCTGCCTGGTGGTGCGGGGCGCCGAGGCGCTGCTGAAGCAGCCGGGGGAGGCGCTGGCGCCGCTGTGGCCGGGGCCGGAGTCCAGCACCGTGCTGATCCTGCTGGCGGCGGACGAGGAGGCCCGTCCCACCGGGGCGCGCCGCGGCGCGCCGCGCTGGGCCGAGGTGCTGCCGGGGCACGCGGTGCGGGTGGCGGTGGGCGGCCCGACGGCCGCCGACGCAGTGCGCTGGGGCCGGCAGGCCGCCCGCGAGGCGGGGGCCGAGCTCCCCGACGAGGCGTTCCGGGCCGCGTTCCAGCGGGCCCGCGGCGACGGCGCGCGGCTGCGCACCGGCCTGGAGCAGGCGGTGCTGGCGGCGCTGTGCGGGCGGGGCGCCGCGGGCGCGGGCGGGGGGCCGGAGCCGACCCTGGAAGAGGCGGAAACGAGGCTGCTGGAGGCCCTGGCGGCGCAGGACTGGCGGGCGGTGTGGCCGGCCGCGGAGCGCTTCCGCGCCCTGGGCGGCCGGATGGACTCCAGCGGGGCCGCGTGGGTGCGGCGCGCCGCGGAGCGGGCCGGAACCGGCTCCCCGGGGGCGGTGGCGGCGCTGCGGGCGCTGTCCACGCTGCAACTGCGGTGGCGCCGGGAGGTGGGCACGGCCCGCAGAGTGCTCGAGACGAGCGCGCTGGAGCTGGCGCTCACCCGGGTGGGGCGGAAGGAGAACGCATGAGCACCAAGATGGCGCTGGTGGGAACCGGGGACTGGGGCTCCAACTGGCTGCGCCTGCTGGCGCGGCTGGGGGAGGTGGACCTGGCCTGGGTGTGCGACCGTGACGCGGCGCGCCTGGACCGCGCCGCGAAGCTGGCGCCCCGGGCGCGGGCCACGGTGGACCTGGCCGACGTGCTGGCCGACGGCAGCGTGAAAGCGGCGGTGATCGCCAGCTCCGCGCCCACCCACGCCGAGCTGGCGCTGGCGGCGCTGGAGGCCGGCAAGGACGTGCTGGTGGAGAAGCCCATGACCCTGTCGCTGGCCGACGCGCAGCGGCTGGAGCAGGCCGCCGCCCGGGGCGGGCGGATCCTGATGGCCGGGCACCTGCTGCTGTACCACCCCGCGGTGGAGAAGCTGCGGGCGCTGGTGGAGACCGGCGAGCTGGGCGAGGTGTACTACCTGTACGCCCAGCGCATGAACCTGGGCAAGGCGCGGCGCGACGAGAACGCCCTGTGGAGCTTCGCCCCGCACGACATCGCGGTGGCGCTGCACCTGCTTGGCGAGGTCCCGGTGGACGTGGCCGCGCGCGGCTCGTGCTACCTCCAGCCGGGGGTCGAGGACGTGGTGTTCCTCAGCCTGCGCTTCCCGGGCGGCCGGATGGCCCACGTGCACGTGAGCTGGCTGGACCCGCACAAGGTGCGCAAGGTGACCCTGGTGGGCTCGAAGAAGATGGTGGTGTTCGACGACATGGAGCCGGCGGAGAAGGTGCGCATCCACGACAAGTCCATCTCGCCCGCCGGACACGTGCCGTTCGACCAGGCCCTGGCGGTGCGCTCGGGGGACATCGTGATTCCGCGCATCCCCGGCGGCGAGCCGCTGGAGAGGGAGTGCCGGCACTTTCTGGAGTGCGTGGAGAAGCGCACCACGCCCCGCAGCGACGGGGCCCACGGGGCGCTGTCGGTCAGGATTCTCGAGGCCGCCGAGGCCTCGCTGAAGCAGAACGGGACCCCGGTGGCGCTGTAGTCGGGCCGAGCATGGGAGGTGCGATGTCGGAGACCAGGGTGATCCACCCGGGCGCCCGCGTGGGGCAGGGCACCACGCTGGGCGAGTTCGTGGTGGTGGAAGAGGGCGTGGTGATCGGCAAGAACTGCGAGATCGGCCACCACGTGGTGATCCGCAAGGAGACGGTGGTGGGCGACAACGTGCGCATCGACGACCACACGGTCCTCGGCAAGTGGCCGCTGCGCGCCCCCAACAGCATCCTGCCCGAGACCAAGGTGCTGCCGCCGACGCGGATCGGCGACGGCTCCCTGCTGGGGGCCGCCACCTGCGTCTACCGCGGGGCCACCCTGGGCTCCAAGGTGATGGTGGCGGACCAGGCCACGGTGCGCGAGCGGGTGAGCGTGGGCGACTTCACCATCGTCGGGCGCGGGGTGGTGGTGGAGAACGACTGCACCGTGGGCCGGTACGTCAAGCTGGAGACGGAGAGCTACATCACCGCGTACAGCGTGGTGGAGGACCGGGTGTTCGTGGCGCCCCAGGTGTGCACCACCAATGACATGTTCATGGGCCGCACCGAGGAGCGCAAGAAGCACTTCAAGGGCGTGACCATCCGCAGGGGCGGGCGGGTGGGCGGGGGAGCGGTGATCCTGCCCGGCCTGGAGGTGGGCCCGGACGGCCAGGTGGCCGCCGGCGCGGTGGTGACCCGGAATGTCCCGGCCGGCCAGGTGGTGATGGGCGCCCCGGCGCGCCCCAAGCGGGCGGTGGCCGAAGAGCAGCTGCTCAAGAACCAGGGGTGGCCCGAGTAAGGGCGCATGGCCATGCGCCCATGCCGGGGCGCACGGCAGTGCGCCCGACCGTCCTGAAATCGTGGATCCCGGCTGTCCCAGCCTTCACAGGAGAGTCCCATGCCCGTTCCGTTGCTCGACCTGAAAGCCCAGTACGCCACCATCAAGGACGAGGTCCTGGCGGCGGTGCACCAGGTGATGGAGAAGGGGGCGTTCATCCTGGGCCCCGAGGTGAAGGCCCTGGAAGCCGAGGTGGCCGCGTACTCGCAGTGCAAGTTCGGCATCGGCTGCGCCTCCGGCACCGACGCCCTGCTGCTGGCGCTCAAGGCCCTGGACATCGGGCCCGGGGACGAGGTGATCGTGCCCACGTTCACCTTCTTCGCCACCGCGGGCGCGGTGCACAACGTGGGCGCCACCCCGGTATTCGTGGACATCGAGCCGGACACCTGGAACCTCGACCCGGCGGGGCTGGAACGGGCCCTCACCCCGCGCACCCGGGCGGTGATCCCGGTGCACCTCTACGGCCAGTGCGCGGACATGGACCGGATCCTCGAGCTGTGCCGGCCCCGCGGCATCGCGGTGATCGAGGACGCCGCGCAGAGCATCGGCTCGGAGCACCGCGGCCGGCGCGCCGGGAGCATGGGCACGCTGGGCTGCTTCAGCTTCTTCCCGAGCAAGAACCTGGGGGCCATGGGCGACGGCGGCATGGTCACGGTGCGCGAGGACGAGGCGCTCGCCGAGCGGGTCCGGCTGCTCCGCTCGCACGGGGCCAAGCCCAAGTACTTCCACAAGCTGGTGGGCACCAACAGCCGCCTGGACGAGCTGCAGGCGGCGATCCTGAGGGTGAAGCTGCGGCACCTGGACGCCTGGACCGCCGGGCGGCAGAAGAACGCCCGCCGCTACGACGAGCTGCTGCGGGGCGTCGTGACCACGCCCAAGGCGCTGCCGCACGCGCGGCACATCTACAACCAGTACGTGATCCAGCTCGAGGGCCGCGACGCGCTGCAGACGCTCCTCAAGGAGCGCGGCATCGGGCACGAGATCTACTACCCGCTGTGCCTGCACCAGCAGGAGTGCTTCGCGCACCTGCCCAGCAGGAACGCCTCCCTGCCGGCGGCGGAGCGCGCGGCGCGCGAGGTGCTGGCGCTGCCGGTGTACCCAGAGCTGCCGCCGGAGTCGCTGCAGCTGGTGGCGGACGCGGTCCAGGAGTTCGTGAAGTCCAAGGTAAGCCGATGACCCAGGACGTGACCCCGGAGACCATGGCGGAGGAGTACCCGTTCGCCGAGATCGAGGCCCGCTGGAAGGCGGAGTGGAGCCGGGACTCCATCTTCCGCAACGACCTCAAGCCCACGGGGAAGCCCAAGTTCTACGTGCTGAACATGTTCCCGTACCCCTCGGGCGACCTGCACGTGGGCCACGGGCGCAACTACATCCTGGGCGACGTCATCGCCCGCCACCTGGTGATGACCGGCCACCAGGTGCTGGCCCCCATGGGCTGGGACGCGTTCGGCCTGCCCGCCGAAAACGCCGCCATCGAGCGCAAGATCCACCCCCGGGAGTGGACGCTGTCCAACATCGCCAAGATGCGCCAGCAGTTCGAGGCCTGGGGCATCGGGCTGGACTGGGACCGCGAGCTGGCCTCCTGCCACCCGGGCTACTACAAGTGGACCCAGTGGCTGTTCCTGAAGCTGTACGAGCGCGGGCTGGCCTACCGGGGCCGGGCGCCGGTCAACTGGTGCCCTTCGTGCGCCACGGTGCTGGCCAACGAGCAGGTGCTGGCGGACGGCACCTGCGAGCGCTGCGGCACGGAGGTGGAACTCAAGGAACTGGAGCAGTGGTTCTTCAAGATCACCGCCTACGCCGAGCAGCTGCTGGAGGACCTGCGGCTGTTGGACGGCTGGCCGGAGAAGGTCCGGGTGATGCAGGAGAACTGGATCGGCCGGAGCCGCGGGGTGGAGATCGACTTCGAGATCCAGGGCCTGCCGGAGCGACTGACGGTGTTCACCACGCGCCCCGACACCCTGTTCGGCGCCACCTTCGCGGTGCTCTCCCCGGCCCACCCGCTGCTCGCCAAGCTCGCCGCGGGCAGCCCGCGGGAGGCGGAGATCCTGGCCTTCGCCCAGGAGGCCCGCCGCTCGCAGGGCGAGAACCGCTTCCAGGAGGTGGTGGACAAGGTGGGGGTGGACCTGGGCCGCCAGGTGATCAACCCGGTGAACGGCGAGGCCATCCCGCTGTACGTGGGCAACTACGTGCTGATGGGTTACGGCACCGGCGCGATCATGGCGGTGCCCGCGCACGACCAGCGCGACTACGAGTTCGCCACCCGCTACGGGATCCCCATCCGGACCGTGATCATGCCGCCCGACGGGTCCCTCGAGCTGACCCCCGAAGGCGCCCCCAAGGGCAACGCCTGGGAGGGGCCCGGCCGGATGGTGAACTCCGGCGCCTTCGACGGCCAGGACTGGGAGCAGGCCTGGGAGGGCATCGCCGACCAGTTGGAGGCCCGCGGCCAGGGCCGGCGCCGGATCCAGTACCGGCTGCGCGACTGGCTGATCTCGCGCCAGCGCTACTGGGGTGCGCCCATCCCGATGCTCTACTGCCAGGCCTGCGGCATCCAGCCGGTGCCGGAGCGGGAGCTGCCGGTGCTGCTGCCGGAGGACGTCGAGTTCCTGGCCCGCGGGGAGAGCCCGCTGGCCCGGCACCCGAGCTTCCCGCACGCCCGGTGCCCCAAGTGCGGCGGTCCCGCCCGGCGCGAGACCGACACCATGGACACCTTCGTGGACTCCAGCTGGTACTTCCTGCGCTTCCTGACGCCGCGCGCCGAGGACCGGGCCTTCGACACCGAGCTGGCCAACCGCTGGCTGCCGGTGGACCAGTACATCGGCGGGGTGGAGCACGCCATCCTGCACCTGCTGTACGCCCGGTTCGTCACCAAGGTGCTGTTCGACATGGGGCGGGTGAGCTTCCGCGAGCCGTTCGCGCACCTGTTCACCCAGGGCATGATCACGCGCTTCGGCGTCAAGATGTCCAAGAGCAAGAAGAACGTGGTCGCCCCGGACGAGCTGATCGGGAAGTTCGGGGCCGACACCTGCCGGCTGTACACCCTGTTCATCGGGCCGCCGGAGCGCGACGCGGAGTGGTCGGACGAGGGAGTGATGGGGGCCTACCGGTTCCTGGGCCGGGTGTGGCGCTGGTACCGGGAGGCGCTGCCGGGGATGAGCCCCGCGGACTCGCCGCTGGACCCGGCCGGGCTCTCGGCCGCCGACCGCGAACTGCACGCGGCCGTGCACCGGGCCGCCCACCGGGTGGGCGAGGACATCGGGCGCTTCCACCTGAACACCTGCGTGAGCGCGCTGATGGAGGCCATGAACGCGGCCTATGCGTGGAGCGCGCTGCCGGCCGCCGAGCGCCCGCAGGCGGCCGCGGTGAGCCGGCACTTCGCGGAGCGCTTCGCCCAGCTCCTGGCGCCCATGGCCCCGCACATGGCGGAGGAGCTGTGGCGGCGCCTGGGGCACCGCGGGAGCGTGTTCCTTTCGGGCTGGCCCCAGGCCGACCCGCGGGCGCTGGCGCGCGAGGTGTTCGAGCTGGTGGTGCAAGTGAACGGCAAGGTGCGCGCCCGGGTGGAGGCGGCCACCAGCGCCAGCGAGGCGGAGGTCCGCGAGCTGGCCCTGGGCCACCCCCAGGTCCAGCCCTGGGTCAAGGGCAAGGCGGTGCGCAAGGTGGTCTACGTCAAGGGCAAGCTGGTGAGCATCGTGGCCGGCTAGCGGCGGGCCTCCCCGGGCGCCCGAGCAGGATCCGGACCGATCGCGTAACGATTGTAACTTCAATCCATTAGCATCTCTGTTTCACGTCGAGTGGGATGCCGGACGCCGGCCGCAGGCGGTACAACCGCGCGGCGGCGTCGGGCGTCCAAGTATTGGTGACGCACAACGGGTGGGCCCACTTGTTGGATCGGCACGCGGAAGAGCCGTCCGAGCGCGACCTGGTGGAGGGCCTGCGCCGGGGCGACCCGACCGCCTTCGAGGCGATATACCGGACGCACCACCGCCGGGTATACCAGGTCGCGGTGCGGGTCCTGGACAACCCCACGGTGGCTGAAGACATCGCACAGGAGGTGTTCATACGGGCGTTCGAGCGCGGCTCCCAGTTCCGGGGGGACTCGAAGCTGTCCACCTGGTTCTACCGCCTGACGGTGAACGCCTGCCTGAGCCACCTGCGGCGCAAGTCGGCGGTGAGCCTGGACGAGAATCCGCTGCTCGCGGAGACCGTCGAGCGGGCCATTCCGGCGGCCTCTCCGCTGCGGCCGGCCCTGGAAGAGGCCATCCGGAGCCTGCCCCCCGGCTATCGCGCCAGCGTGGTGCTGCACGACATCGAGGGCCTGGAGCACGAGGAGATCGCCCGGGTCCTGGGGGTGTCGGTGGGCACGTCCAAATCGCAGCTGCACAAGGCCCGAGCGAAGCTGCGGGAGCTGCTGGCACCGGCGCTGGAGGCTGAGCGGCGGTACCGCGAGGAAACACGGCAGCCATGAAACCCCTCCATCCCTTCGAAGACTGGATCCTGTCCGCCTACGCCGCCGGCGACCTGCCGGCGGCCGACTCGGGCCGCGTCGCGCGGCATCTGGAGGGCTGCGCGGACTGCCAGGCCCGGGTGCGGGAGCTGGCGCGGGTGCGTGAGGAGCTGCGCGGCCTGCCGCCCGCGGAGCCGACCCGCGACCTGTGGCCGGCGATCTCCCAGCGCCTCAACCTGCCCGCGGCGGCCCGGAGCGCCGTCTCGCGGGCGTCCCGGCCGGCTGCGGCGGACGCTGGCGCGGCGCGCCCGGCAGCCGCGGCGGCGTGCGCCGAGCGGCTGGAGCCGTGGCGCCTGTCGGCCTACCTGGATGGCGATCTCGACGCGACCCACCGCACCGCGGTGGAGCACCACCTGGCTGGCTGCCCGGTGTGCCGGGCGCGGGTGGACGAACTGCAGGCCCTGGTGAGCGGGCTCAAGCGGCTCCCGGCTCCCGAGCCGCCCGCGTTCCTGTGGGCCCGGGTGCAGGCGGGGCTGCGGCAGGCCCGGCCCGTGCGGGGCAGGGGACCCGGGTTCGAGTGGGTCCGCTGGCTCCCGGCGGGCATGGCCGCCGCAGCCGCGCTGGCGGTGGTGGTGTGGCTGGGCCAGGAGCGCCGCCCGACGCTGCCTGGGGCGCCGGCCCGCCAGCCGGCGGCGGGCGCCGTCGCGGCCCGGCCGCAACCCTCGCCTGAGGCTCCCGGGGCGGGCGGCGCGGCGGGAGCGGTGGCCGCCGGGGCGCGGCCTTCCGGCGCCGGCGTCTTCGGCGATTCCGCGCCCACCGGGCCGACCGCGCGGGCCGATCTCCCCGTCTCGCAGCACTACACCGAGGCCGCCCGCCGGTGGCTGGCGGGCCTGACCTCTTCGGCGCGCGGCGGCCGGAACGGGGGAGAGAACGTCCTGCAGACGGCTTCCACTCCGGGGGCCGCGGGCATGGGCGGGATGGACGACGTCGGCCCGGACCCCGATCCCAAGCTGAGCGATGCCATCCGGAGCCGCTTGGAGCAGCTCGACGCCGACATCCGCGAGACCCAGACCAACCTGGCCCTGAACCCGGGCAACGAGCGGGTGCAGGCGGCCGCGTGGTCCGCCTACATGGCCAAGGTGGACTACCTGCGCTCGCTGCTGGGGCGCCGCAGCAGCGGCTCCGGCAACCGCACCACGGTGGCCCCGGGCACGGGCGCGAGCCAGAGGGACGCGGCATGAAGCGCTGGCTGGCCGCCCCGGCCTTGATCCTCGCCCTCGCCCTGGCGCTGGCCGCCGGCGGGTCGCCCGCGGCCGCGGCGCCGCCGGGCCACGCGCCGCAGCCGCCCGAGGCGCCGAAGGCCGCGGCCCCGCAGGCTCAGGCCCCGCAGGCCGAGGCGCCGCAGGCGCCGGCGTTGACCGATCAGATCGCCACCCAGCTGGCCAAGCTGGGCCAGCAGGTGCAGGCGGTGCGGGCGGAGTTCCTGTTCCTGGCCGCAGACAGCGCGCTGGCCTCCCGGGATCTCCTCCGCCGCGCCCGCGCCCTCGAGGCCAAGGTGGCCAAGCTGGCCTCCCAGGCCGCGGCGCTGGACGCCCGCGTGGCGGCGCTGCCGCAGGGGGTTCGGTTCATCCCCAACCTGGCCTGGCTCAACCCCGACTCCCTGGCCGAGGCCATGGCCCGCGCGATGACCAACTACCAGCAGCTGCTCGAACGCCTGGGCTCCACCAGCTCAACCGCGATGGCCCCCCCGGGGCAGGTGGGGGTGAGCTGGAAGGAGCACTTCAAGGTGACCTCGCTGCCCACGGTGGCCACCCGCACCTTCGTGCGGGCGCTGGTCCCGCCGCCGGAGGTCCAACGGGTGCACGTGGACCACCGGTACGGGGACGTCCGCGTGCTCCCGAGCCCGGACGACAGCGTGCGCCTCACGGTCCAGGTGACGGTCCAGGGCAGCATGGACGAGGCCGAAGGCCAGCGGCTGGCGGACCAGGTGGCGCTGGACATCCAGCTGGACACCGCCTGCACCGCGCAGGCCAGCATCCCCGAGATCCACGGCCAGGCCGACCGCTCCATCCGGGTGGACGTGGTGATGCAGGTGCCGCGCACCCTGGGCGCGTGCGTCCGCAACTCGTACGGCGACGTGATGCTCAGCAGCCTGGCCAGCCGGGCGGAGGCCAACGCCACCTACGGCGACGTGCTGGGCTACGACCTGGGCGCCGACGCCCGGCTGGAGGCCCACAACGGCGACATCAAGGTGGAACACGCAGCCGGGGCGCTGGACGTCGCCGACCAGTCCGGGGTGGTGGTGCTGCGGCGGGCGGAGGGGCCGGTGTCGGTGGACGGGATGGGCTCCGAGATGAACCTCGAGGACCTGCGCGCGGGCGCCCACCTGAGCGCCCGGAACGGATCGCTGCGCCTGCGGAACGCGGTGGGCCCGCTGGACCTGGTGGTGCAGAACGCCACGGTGGGGGTGGAGAGCGTCCGCGGGCCGGTGACTCTCAACAGCCAGCTGGGGCGGGTGGAGCTGGCCCAGGTGGCCGGCCCGGTCACCGCCCAGTGCGTGGACGGCAGCCTGGGCACGTCGTTCGTGGAAGGGCTGCAGGACCTCCAGACCCGCCGCTGCCAGCTGCGGGTGGAGAACCCCGGCGGGGACGTGCGCATGAGCGGGGAGTCCGCCCCGCTCCTGCTGCGGCTGGCCGAGGGGGGAGCGGGCCACCACTACGAGGCCACCAACCGCCTCGGCACGGTCAGCCTGGAGCTGCCGCCCACCGGCTCGGCCACCATCCACGCCGCCACCAGCTTCGGCACCATCTACTCCGACCTGCCCATCCAGCGCCGGGACACCGGCGACTGGCAGCGCGGCGAGGCCAAGCTGGGCGCGGGGGAGGCTCAGATCTCGCTCCAGGCCGCCTTTTCGAGCATCCGAATCACCACCATGGGGCACTGACCTGCGCGGGTCGTGCCCCCAACGCGGAGGTCCCAGGATGGCAGACCCTCGAATCCCGCGGCGCCGGGCCGCCGGGCTGGCGCTGGCCGCGGCGCTGGCGTGTGCGCCGGCCCTGCTGCTCGGCTGGGCCGGGGCCGGCAGCGCCGAGCCGGCCACTTCGGCGCAGCCGGCGGACGCGCCCCCCATGCCCACGCGCGTGGCGATCATTCCGTTCAAGTGCGACCCGGCGTGCACCGACCTGCCCCGGCTGCAGCGCTCGTTGGTGGACCGCCTGGTGGACAGGGCCACCTTCGAGCTGCTCATGACCCAGGAGATGGAAGACCTGCTCCTGGAGCGGCGTGACTTCCGGACCGCCATGGACTCGCTCATCGCCCGGGTCACCCGGGGCCTGACCCCGGACAGCGCCACCGCGGCCCTGTTGGCCCGGCGCTTCAGGGTGGACGGCTTCCTGTACGCGCACATGGGCCTGGATGGCCCCTCGGTGGCGGTGTGGGCCCTGGCCCCGCGCGCCCGGGACGTCTACAACTACCACTCCGCCCGCGACACCCAGGGCTTCCTCCCCGACGCCCAGCACGAGGGCGCCCAGACCAAGGGCACCCAGTACAATACCGGCGGCGCGGCCCCCGGAAGCAGCGGGGGCGGCGGCTCCCCCAGCGGGGGTTCCGGCGGCGGTGGGGGAAAGAGCACCGGGGACCCCTCCGCCGAACTTCCCACCCAATACACCAAGGACATCATCCTCGTAGGCACGTCCACGGACTCGGACGAGCGCCTGGACAGCATCGCCGAGACCGTCTCGAACGCCTTGCACAAGATCCTGCACCCGAACGCCGACGGGAACGGACACGGACAGTAGCGACGCCGGAGAGGCGCCGGCGCTCGCGCGCCGCACCGCCACCGTCCGAGGAGACCCCAACCCACCCGAGAGGGAAGGCGCGGCCCTGCTCTGGAACGCTCCGGAGCGCGTCCACGTGGCCTGCGCCGCGGCCCGCCTGCAAACAGCCCTGATCTTCAAGGTGACATAATATACCTTATACGACAGACGCCCGCCGCGCTCCCGG
>DATKKS010000032.1:0-10422 GCA_035542815.1 Saccharimonadales bacterium (SeqCode)
GTGCCGGCCGCGCACCTCCACCTGGTGGGGGCCGACCCGGGGCCGGAGGTGGTGGCCCTGGGGCGGCTGCCGGGGGTGACGCTGGTGGGGCGGGTGGAGGATCTGCGCCCGGAGCTGTCGGCCGCGCAGGTGTTCGCGTGCCCGCTCCAGGTGGCCTCCGGGCTGCAGAACAAGGTGCTGGAGGCGCTGGCCATGGAGCTGCCGGCGGTGGTCACCCCGGTGGCGGCGGAAGGGCTGGAGCTGGCGGCCGGGCGGGACCTGTGGGTGTGCCCGGCCGGGCCCGAGTTCGCCGCCGGCCTGGCACAGCTGCTGGAGGACGGGCCGGAGCGCGAGCGCCTGGCGCAGGCCGGGCGGGTGGCGGTGGCCGAGCGCTACACCTGGGATCGCGCCGCCGGGATGCTGGAGGCCATCTACGCCGAGGTGATCGAGCGGGCCGCGGGCGGGCCGGGCCGGCCGTTGGCGGGGCGCGCAGCCCCCGGGTACGCCCCATGAACGTGCTGCGCCTGGCGCGCCGCGCTCGGGAGCTGGGCCCCGGGATGGTGGCCTTTCGGGTGGCGCAGCGGCTCCGCCGGCGCGCGGCCCGGGCGCGCGCGGACCTGGCGGGCCCACGCCGGCCGGGCCGGGCGGAGCCGCCGGACTGGAGCCGCCGGGCGTTCTTCCTGTCCGAGGGGGACCGCGGCCCGCTGCGCGAACTGCTCGAAGGGGCGTTCCCCGCGGCCCGCGGCGCGATCCTGGAGGAGGCCGAGGCGGCGCTGCGGGGCGAGGTGCAGCTGCTCACCGGCGAGCGGCACGCCTACGGGGCGCGCGTGGACTGGCTCCGGGACCCGCGGGCCGCGGTGCCCGGGTGGCCGCTGGCGCACTTCACCCGGCTGGACCCGCTGCGCCTGGCGGAGCCGTGCGACATCAAGATCCCCTGGGAGGTGGGCCGCGGCACGCACCTGGTGCGCCTGGCCCAGGCCTGGTGGCTGACCGGCGAGGAGCGCTTCGCCGCCGCGGCCGCCGCGGGGATCGAGGACTTCACCCGCGAGAACCCGCCGGAGTTCGGGCCCCAGTGGATCACCCCCATGGAGGTGGCGCTGCGCCTGGTGCACTGGATCTGGGTGGACCGCCTGTGCACCGGGGCGGCGGCCTTCACCCCGGAGCTGCGCGGGCGGCTGTGGTGGGGGGTGCGGGAGGGCGCGCGGTTCATCGCGCGCTTCCCGGAGCGCGCGCCGGCCAGCGGGAACCACTACTGGTGCGACGGGTTGGGGTTGTGGTACGCGGGGCTGTTCCTGGGGCCCTCGGGGGGGCGGCTGGCGCGCCTGGGACGGCGCATCACCCTGGGGGAGCTGGCGGCGCAGGTGCACCCCGACGGGGTGAGCTTCGAGTGCAGCACCGGCTACCACCGGCTGGTGACCGAACTCATGCTTCACGCGCTGCGCCTGGCGGAGCTGGAGGGCGAGCCGGCGGCCGCGGCGGTCCGCGACCAGGTGGCGCGCATGGTGGGCTTCACCGCCGAGACCCTGCACCCCGGCGGGCGCGCGCCGCACCTGGGCGACCACGATGACGGGCGGGTGCTGCCGTTCGCGCCCCGGGCGCCCTGGGATCACCGGCACCTGCTGGCGGTCGGGGGGGTGCTGCTGGGGCGGGCGGACTGGCTGGCCGCGGGCCGCGGCGCGCTGGACGAGGCGGCCTGGCTGGCGGGGCCGGCGGCGGTGCGCGCGGCGCTGGCCGGCGGGGCGGGCGCGGGAGCGGCCGGTCCGCGCCCCGCGGTGGCCGGCTTCGCCCAAGGCGGGGTGTACGTGCTGCGCGCCGGGGAAGTGCACTCGGTGTGGGACGCCGGGCCGCTGGCCAAGCCCGGCGACGGCGTGCACGGCCACGCCGACACGCTCTCCGGAGAAGTGTCGGTGGCGGGGGTGCCGGTGGTGGTGGATTCGGGGACTTACGCCTACACCGCGGATCCGGCGGCCCGCAACCGGCTCCGCGGCACCGCCGCGCACAACGCGGTGCAGCTGGACCGGCTGGAGATGGCCGTGCCGGGGGAGGGCGAGGCGCTGTGGCGCTTCCTGGGCGACGTGCCCTGCGCGGTGCGCCGGGCGGGGGTGGAAGGCCCGGAGGCGGTGCTGGAGGCCTCCCACGACGGCTACGTGGACCGCGTGCCGGGCGCGCGGGTGGAGCGGGCGGTGCGCCTGGAGCTCACCGGCGCGCGGCTCGTGGTCAGCGACACCGTGGGCGGCGCGGGCCGGCACCGGGTCACGCTGCGCTGGCACCTGGGGCCGCTCGAATGGCGGGCCGGCGGCGAAGGCGAGTTCGTGGCCAGCGCCGCGCGGCGGCGCGTGGCGCTGGGCGCGCGGGTGGTGCGGCCGGCGGGCGGCGCGGCTGTGCCGGCGCGGCTGACCGCGGGCGAGTACAGCGAGCGCTGGGGCGAGCTGAGGCCGGCCCCGGTGCTGGAGCTGGAGGTGGTGGCCGAACTGCCGGTGATGTTCGAGACGGTGCTCACGGTGGACCCGCCGCCCGCGGCCGCGGCGGGAGAGGCTCCCGCGGGCGCGCGAGCCGGCGCGGAGCGCGGCACGCCGGGGCCCGGCGCGGGCGAGCGCGGAGGGCGCTGAGATGCGGGTGCTCTACGTGGTGCCCGACCCCGGGGTGACGCCGCGCGCGCGGGGTGGCGGGTTTCAGACCCACGTCTCCGAGACCATCCGCCACCTGGAGGCTCTGGGTCACGAAGTGGCGCTGCTGGACAGCGGCCAGCTGGAGTTCGAGGCGGACGGTCGGCCGCGCGGCGGGCGGGCGTACGGCTGGAAGGAGCGGCTGCCGCGCCCGGTCCGGGTGGTGGGCCGGGACCTGCTGTACCTGCTGCACAACCGGCGCTTCGGGCCGCGCGTCGCGGAGTTCGCGGCCCGGCGCGGGCCGTTCGACGTGGTGTACGAGCGCTACCATGCCTTCGAGTGGGCGGTGGGGGCGTGGAGCCGCCGGGCCCGCCGGCCGTGGGTGGTGGAGTTCAACGCGTCGGTGGACGAGCTGAAGCTCCTGGGTGGCCTGGGGCTGGGCCGGGTGGGCCGGCGCATCGAGCGGTCCGTGGTGCGGCGGGCCAACCAACTGGTGGCGGTCTCGGGGGTGCTGGGCCGGGACCTGGAGCGCATGGGGGTGGCGTCGGAGCGGATCCACGTCCTGCACAACGGGGTGGATGAACTCCGCTTCCGGCCCGACCTGGATGGCAGCGAGGTGCGCCGGCAACTGGGCCTGGAGGGGCGCACCGTGGTGGGCTTCGTGGGCAGCTTCGCCGCCTACCACGGGGTGGACCTGTTCCTGGAGGCCGCGCGCAGGGTGGCGGGCGCCCGGCCGGGGGTGACGTTCCTGCTGGTCGGGGGCCGCGAGGGCAACCTGCGCTACGAGACGCTGCGCGCCGCGCACGCCGCGGCGGTGGAGGCGGGCCAGGTGGTGTTCGCGGGCGAGGTGGCGCACGCCCGCATTCCCGCCTACCTGGCGGCCATGGACGTGGCGGTGATCCCCATGGCCGCGGACTATGGCTCCCCCACCAAGACCTTCGAGTACATGGCCATGGGGAGGGCGGTGGTGGCCCCGGCGGTGCCCGCGCTGCGCGAGGTGCTGGAGGATCGCCGGACCGCGCTGCTCACCCGCCCGGGCGAGGTGGACGACCTGGTGCGCGCCTGTGGCGAGCGGGTGGCCGACGCCGGCCTGCGGCGCCGGCTGGGCGAGGCGGCTCGCGCGGAGGTGGTGGCGCGCCACACCTGGGCGGGCAACGCCCGGGCGATCCAGGCGGTGCTGGAGCAGGCGGTGGCGGAGGGGCCGCGGTGAGCGCCGAGGCCCGGGGCGAACCCGGCGGCGACCTCGCCGAGCGCGCCTTCCAGGCCGCGCTCCGCCTGCACGCTTTCCTGGAAGAGCGCTTCTGGGACGGCCGCACCCTGGGCGGCCCGGACCAGGGAGTGCGCTGGCACCTGCGCGTCGGGCGTTTCGCCAAGAGCTACCTGCCGCTGCTGCAGGGCCGCGAGCGGCTGGTGTTCCGCCAGGGGCAGGGCTACTGGGCGCTGGCGAACGGGGCGCTGGCGCGCGCCACCGGCGAGGCCCGCTTCCGGGCGCTGGCGCTGGCGGTGGGCGAGGAGTGCCGGGACTCGCAACTGCCCGATGGATCGTGGGGCTACCCGATGCGTGCCCGCCGGCATCTCAAGGCCACGGTCGAGGGCGACTTCGCGGCGGTGGCGCTGCTCGAGGCGTACCAGGCGACCGGCGACGCGCGCTTCCGCGAGGCGGCGCTGGCGTGGCACCGCTTCCTGGAGGAGCGTATCGGCTACGAGCCGCACCCCTCGGGCGGGCTGGCAGTGCACTATTTCGACCGGCCCCGGGGGCTCGTGCCCAACAACTCCGCCGAGCTGGTGTGGATCCTGGGGCGGTACGCCACCGCCCTGGAGGACCGCGCGTTCCTGGCCCGGGTGCCGGCGCTGGAGACCTTCCTGGAGGCGGTGCAGTACCCCTCGGGCGAGCTGCCCTACGAGCTGCCCGGGAGGCACGACCCCCGCCACCAGCCGCACTACCTGTGCTACCAGTACAACGCCTTCCAGGCGCTCAAGCTGTGGTGGCACTTCGAGGCCCACGCGGACGCCCGGGCCGAGGCCCTGGCCCGGCGGATCACCGGCTACCTCAAGAGCGGGGTCCGCCCCAGCGGGGCGTCGCGCTGTGCCTGCGGGGTGGACCTGCCCGAGGTGGTGTACTACGCGGACGTTTTGGCGCTGGCGCTGCTGCTGGGAGCGCGCCACGGGGTGGCAGGCGCGGCGGAGCTCTCGGAGCGCGGGGTGGGCTGGGTGCTGTCGCGGCAGCTCCGCAACGGCGGCTTCCGCTTCTCCCGCGGGGACTACCGGGTTCTGGCCGACCGCCGCTTCTACCCGCGCAACCTGGCGATGACGCTGTTCCACCTGCTGGAGTGGGCCCGCCTGCGCGGCGCCCGCCCCCCGGGGAACGCCGGAGGGAGCCGGTGAAGGTGCTGTGCGTCACCAACCTGTATCCCACGCCGGAGCGGCCGGCCTGGGGCGCCTTCGTGCGCTCGCAGATGGAGTCGCTGCGGCCCCTGGGGGTGGATTTCGACCTGCTCCTGGTGCGGGGCTGGGAGAGCCGCTGGAACTACTGGTGGCAGCGGCGGGAGGTACGCGCGGCGCTGCGGCGCGGGTACGAGCTGGTGCACGTGCACTTCGGGCTCACCGGGGCGGTGCTGGAGGGGGTGCCCACCCCGGCGCTGGTGCTGTCCCTGTGCGGGGACGACCTCCTGGGCCGCTCTCGGCCCGACGGCTCCATCGCCGCCTCCAGCCGGCCGATGATGTGGCTCAGCCGGCGGCTGGCCCGGCGGGCCGACGCGGTGATCGTGAAGTCGGAGCACATGCGCCAGGCGCTGTTGCCGCTGCGCGAGGCGGTGGTGGTTCCGAACGGGGTGGACTTCGAGGTGTTCGTGCCGGCCCCCCAGGCCGAGGCGCGCCGGCGCCTGGGGTGGAACGAGGCCGAGCGCTGCGTGCTGTTCGCCGCCGACCCGGCGGTGGCGGCCAAGAACTACCCGCTGGCCGAGGCGGCGCTCCGCTGCCTCCTGGCCGGCGGCGTGGACGCCCGGCTGATGCCGTTCCACGGCCGGCCGCAGCGGGAGCTGGTGGACGCCATGAACGCTGCCGACGCGCTGCTGCTCACCTCCTGGGCGGAGGGCTCGCCCAACGTAGTCAAGGAGGCGATGGTGGTGGGCCTGCCGGTGGTCTCGGTGGACGTGGGGGACGTGCGCGAGCACCTGCAGGGGTGCGCGGGCTGCGCGGTGACCGAGCGCGCGGCGGGCCCGCTGGCGGCGGCGCTGCGGCCGCTGCTGGAGCGGCCGCGCCGCACCGACGGCCGTTCGCGCATGGAGCACCTGCGCAGCGAGCGGGTGGCCGAGCGGCTGCTCGGGGTGTACCGCCAGGCGCTGGACTCGCGCCGGGCCGGGCGGGCCGGGGACCGGGGGGCCTGACCGGCCATGTGCGGGATCTGCGGGCTGTGGTACCCGGACCGGCGCCCGGTGGACGGCGCGCTGCTGCGGCGCATGAACGCCCGCATCGTCCACCGCGGGCCCGACGACGAGGGCTTCCACGAGGCGCCCGGGGTGGGCCTGGCCATGCGGCGGCTGGCGATCATCGACCTCTCGGGCGGGCACCAGCCCATGGCCACCGAGGACGGGGCGCTGTGGATCGTGTTCAACGGCGAGATCATGAACTTCCTGGAGGTGCGCGGCGAGCTGGAGGCCCTGGGCCACCGCTTCCGCACCCGCTCCGACACCGAGGTGTGCCTGCTGGGCTTCCGGCAGTGGGGGATGGACGCGTGGCCGCGCTTCGCCGGGATGTACGCGGCGGCGATCTGGGACGCCCGCGAGCGGCGCCTGGTGGTGGCCCGCGACCCGCTGGGGATCAAGCCGATGTACTACGCCGAGCTGGAGCCGGGGCTGGCCTTCGGCTCGGAGCTCAAGTGCCTGTTCGAGGTGGCCGGGGCGGTGGGGGAGCCCGACCCGGCCGGGCTGGACGAGTACCTGGCGTACGGCTACGTGCACGCCCCGTACACCTTCTACACCCGGGCGCGGAAGCTGCTCCCCGGGCACGCGCTCGTGGTGCAGGAGGGCCGCCCGCCGCGCACCGAGCGCTTCTGGCGGATGCGCCTGGGCGGAGGGGCGGCGCGCTCCGAGCGGGCCTGGGAGGACGAGCTCCGGGAGCGCTTCCTGGACACCGTTCGCCGGCACCTCATCTCGGACGTGCCGCTGGGGGCGTTCCTCTCGGGCGGGGTGGACTCCAGCGCGGTGGTGGCCGCGGCGCGGCGCGCGCACGCCGGGCCGGTGCGCACGTTCACGGTGGGCTTCCGGGAGCAGGCGTTCAACGAGATGCCTTACGCGCGCCGGGTGGCGGAGCACCTGCGGACCGAGCACACCGAGGAGGTGGTGGACGCCGGCGACGCGGCTGCGGTGGTGCCCCGGCTGGCCCACCACTACGACGAGCCGTTCGCCGACTCCTCGGCCATCCCGACCTGGTACGTGTCGCAGGCCACCCGGCGGCACGTCACCGTGGCCCTTTCGGGCGACGGCGGGGACGAGCTGTTCGCGGGCTATCCGCGCTACCTCAACGAGCGCTGGATGGGCCGCTGGCGGCGGGTGCCGGCACCGCTGCGGGCGCTGGCCCGGGGGCTGGCGGCGGCCGCGCCGCGCGGGCTGGGGCCGGGGCTCACCGAGTGGCGCCAGCGGGTGCTCAAGCGCCTGGCGGACGCGGAGCTGGCCGACACCTACCTGCGCTACTTCTCCAAGAACCAGCTGGCCGGGCCGGCGGTGCGCCGCTCCATCTACGCCCGGGACTACGCCGGCACGCTGGATCTGGACGGCGAGCTGGCCCGGTACGTGGCCCGCCACGCGCTGGCTCCGGTCAGCCGCGACCCGGTGGAGAACCTGCTGTACGTGGACACCGCGATGCGGCTGCCGGACGACATGCTGACCAAGGTGGACCGGGCCAGCATGGCGCACTCGCTCGAGGTGCGGGTGCCGTTCCTGGACCACACCCTGGTGGACTTCGTGGCCTCCATGCCGGTGGGCATGAAGCTGCGCGGGACCACCCGCAAGCACCTGCTCAAGAAGATCGTGCGCCCGTGGCTCCCGCCGGGGGTGCTGGACCGGCCCAAGCAGGGCTTCGCGGTGCCGTTGTCGAGCTGGTTCCGCGGGGGTCTGGGGCAGCTGGCCCTGGAGTGGCTTACCCGCAGCGGGGTGTTCCAGGACGGGCTGCTGGACCGGGCCGGGGTGCTGGGCGTGGTGGCCGAGCACGAGCAGGCCCGCGCCGACCACTCCTCGCTCCTGTACGCGCTGCTGATGCTGGCGGCCTGGAAGGAAGGTCCCGACCGGGTGCGGCGGGAACGGGCTAGGCCCTAGGGCAGCATGAACTCCTGCCAGCGCCGGTACAGCTCCGCGGTGGCCAGGACGTCCCCGTAGCAGTACCGGGCGATGTCCACCCCCCGGCCCTGCTCCCACATGTCCTGCACCAGGTAGCCGTGGGCTTCCTCGGACTTGGGGCTGGCGATGCCGAAGGTCCGGCAGGCCAGGTCCAGATTCACCCGCCAGCGGGCCGCGTTCTGGAAGCGGAGCTGGTCGTACAGGTCGATGTGCACCTCGGTGGAGTAGCGGTGGCCGAGGAGGTCGCGGCTCACCTTCACCCCCAGGATGCCGGAGCGCACGGTCAGGAAGGGCACGTCGAAGGACCGCCCGTTGAAGCTCACCACGGGCTTGCCGGCGTTCCGCCCGACCACCCGCCAGAACCACTCGAGCAGGGCCGGCTCGTCCTCCGCCGCGGTCCAGCTCACGCTCTCCTCCCGCGGCACCGGTTGCGTCCCGGGCCGTGCGATAATGAGCCCCACGGCCTTCTCGGTGTCGTACAGCGCCACGCACACCACCTCGGCGGTGAACGGGCTGAGGCCGGTGCGGCGCTTCTCCAGCTCCTGCTCTTCGGGGCTGGTGCAGTAGCGGAGCAGGAACTCCTGCGCGGTGGGGGGGAGTTCCTCGAAGCGGTGCCCCGCGGTCTCGATGTCGAACACCAGGGCCATGGAACCTCCTCGTGGGAGGGGCGGGCCCTCCCGGGCCGGGCGTCGGCCCCCTGGGGGAGGGGCCGACGGCCACCCAGGATAGAGCCCGCCGCGGGGCGAGGAAAGGCGGAAACTCCGGGGCCCGGACTCTCATCCAGGTGGGTAGAGATAACTCAGTCTAAGTGGCGTGGTGGTTATCGGATGGGGAAGTTTACCCATTACGTACTTGACTTCTTCTGTCAACCGCCCTATACTTCTGGTGCATTGAGAACCGCGCAGTTGCTGCGTGGACCGTCCGAAAACTCATGGGAGGGCTCAAGCATCGGCTGACTTGGCTACCGGGTACCACGTTGGCAGTCCGGAGCAGCCCAGGTGATCGTCACCCGGGTGTCCTCCAGGCAGCACAACGCTGACAGCCATGACCCAAGGCGCGACCTCTCCCGAGCCCCGAGTGTCTCGGAGGCATGAACCGGCTCCAAGGTGGTCCCCCAGCGCAGGCGCCTGCGGGTGGCTGTCCAACCCACGCGGGTTGAAGTGCAGGGCAGGTCTCGGGAGTTGCGTTTGGGGTGCAGTGCCCCCTGCGGCGGCTCCATTTTTATTGCCTGGCTGTTCCCTGCAGCTTGTTGGTACGACGGGAGCGTGACACCATGCTAGAGCAACCGACCGGGTCAGTCTTGCTCGACTCTCAGCGTGAACCCCGCCACCGCCCCCCCGCGGCCGCCGCGGCGGTCCTGGCCCGCGAGCACGTCCTGCCCATCGCCACCGGATTCCAGAGCGGTTTCTACCTGCGCGTCGGCAAGCGCCTGCTGGACATCCTGGCCAGCGGCCTGGCGCTCCTGGTGGCCGGCCCGGTGATGCTGGTGCTGGGCATCCTGGTGCGGCTCGACTCCGTCGGCCCGATGTTCTACCGCCAGCGGCGCGCCGGCCTGGGCGGCCGCCTGTTCACCTTCTACAAGCTGCGCTCCATGCACGTGGGCGCCCACCTGCGGCGCTCCGAGCTGTGGCACCTCAACGAGGCCGATGGCCCGGTGTTCAAGATCAGCAAGGACCCCCGGGTGACCCGCCTGGGCCGCTGGCTCCGCCGCACCAGCCTGGACGAGCTGCCCCAGCTGCTCAACGTGCTCAAGGGGGAGATGAGCCTGGTGGGCCCCCGGCCCCCGCTGCCCGAGGAAGTGGAGCGCTACGAGCCCTGGCAGATGCGCCGCCTGGACGTGAAGCCCGGCATCACCTGCCTGTGGCAGATCAGCGGGCGCAGCCGGCTGGGCTTCGACGAGTGGATGCGCCTGGATCTCGAGTACATCCGGCACCGCTCGCTGGCCCTGGACCTCAAGATCCTCCTGCGCACGCTGCCCGCGGTGCTCTCCCGGGACGGCGCGTACTGAGCGCGCCGCCGCGGGCGGGCCGCCTCCGGGTTGACAACCCGGCGCGCGTGACCGCAACCTTGGAGCCGGCACCGCTGCATCTCCGGAGTCTCCCGGTGGCGCCCGCCCCGGCCCCGGCCCGGAACTGACCCGCTCCCTTCGTTCGGAATCCGGTCCAACCCCGTGAGGCCCATGACCCAGACCCCGCCTGCCCAGCCCCGGAGCATTCCCGGCCCGCCGCTGGCGTGGCTGCTCCTCGGCGTGGCCACCGTGCTGCGCTTCTACCACCTGGGTCACCAGAGCCTGTGGGTGGACGAGTACGCCTCCCTGCTCAGCTCCCACCCGTACGTGCCCCTGGGCTGGGCGGACCTGTGGGAGAACCTGCACGGGCCGCTGCACGCCCTGTCGCTGCACCTGCTGGTGAACTGGATCGGGCTCAACACCGTGACCCTGCGCCTGCCCACCGCCGTGGCCGGGGTCCTGACGGTGGCCGCGATGTTCCGGCTGGGGGAGCGCA
>DATKKS010000033.1:0-2199 GCA_035542815.1 Saccharimonadales bacterium (SeqCode)
GAGTGAGGCCCGGGAGGCGGCGAACGCGTCCGTCGCGAGCGCGTCCACCGCGAGCCTGGTGCCGGCGGCTTCCCTGGGCGCGCCGCTGGTGGCGGCCGCGCTCACCCCGACCCTGCCGCGAGTGCGCCCGGCCGGCGAGGCCGGGGCGCCGCGCCGCGCGGAGCCCCCCGCCCATCGGCCCGCTGCCCCCGCGGCTCACCCGGCGGTGGAGGCGGGCGGCCCGGTCGCGGCCCCGGCGCGTTCCGCCGGAGCGCTGCTGGAGGACGTGCGGCGCGCGCTGAAGCGGCGCGACGCGGCGGCCGCCGCCGCGCTGCTGGACAGCTGCTCCGCGCGCCTCCCGGCCGACAGCGGCGCCGCGGCGCTGGAGCGCCTGGCGCTGCTGGAGGCCTCGCTCAAGCTGCCGCCGGCGCGGGTGGAGGGCCACGCGCGCCGGGCGCTGCAGCTGGGGGCGGAGTCGGTGCATCTGGACCTGTGCCTGGGGCGCTCGCTGGACCGGCTGGGGCGCGGCGAGGAGGCCGGCCGCTGGTACCGCCGGGCCACCCAGATCACCGCCGACCCCGAGGGCGTCGACCCCGACCGGCGCTCGGCGTACTTCCTGTGGGCCGACGCCCTGTACCGGCGGAGCGCCGCCGAGGACGCCCTGGCGGCTTACGCCGAGGCGCTACGCGCCTACCCGGCGGCGGCGGAATGCCCGTGGGCCCTGTACCAGTCGGCCAAGCTGGAGCAGCGCCTGGGGCGGTCCGCCGACGCGGTGGCCCACGTGCGCGAGCTGACGGCCCGCTTCCCGGACGACTACTGGACGGCTCAGGCGCGCGCCCGGCTGGCGGGGCTGCCCGCGCCGCGGCTGGCAACCCGGTGAGCGCCGGCCTCAACCCGGCACCCGAGGCCTGGCCCGCGCCGCACCAGCTGGAGCTGCGGCTGGCCCAGGCGGAGGCCGAGATGTTCCTGCTCCGCGAGCAGCTCCGGCGGGCCCGGAGCGGCGCGGAGGACCTGCACCACTGGATGGGCCGGGTGCTGGAGGCGCTCCCGGTGGGGCTGGTGTGGAGCGACCCGGACGGCCGGGTGCGCAGCATGAACGTGGCGGCCGAGGAGCAGCTGGGGGTGCGCCGCGGCGAGGCCCGCGGCCGCACCTACGGCGAGCTGTGGCCCGGCCACCCCTCGCCCGCCGACCGGCTGCGCTCGGGGATGTCCCGCTGCCTGGCCCTGGAAGGCGCCCCGCGCGCGGGGCAGCCGGTGCACCTGGATTCCGAGGTGCGCTGGGTGCGCGGCGCGCGCGGCGTCACCCTCGGCGCGGTGGAACTGCTCACCGACCGCACCGAGGCCCAGCAGCTGCGGCAGGAGCTGGAGAGCTCCCGCGCGCTGGCGGCGCTGGGGCGCGTGGCGGCGGTGGCGGCCCACGAGATCCGCAACCCCCTGGGGGGCATCTCCGGGTTCTTGGACCTGCTGGAGCGGGGCCTGGCGCCGGACGACCCGCGGCTGGGCTACGCCGCGAAGATGCGCGGCGGCATCGCCGCCCTGGAGAAACTGGTGGCGGAGTTCCTGGAATTCACCCGCCCGTGCGCGCCGCGGCGCGAGCCGGTGGAGCTGGGCGGGGTGGTGGATGGGGCGCTCGCCGGGGTCGCGCCGCTGGCGCGCGAGCGCTCGGTGGAGCTGCGCTGGCGGCGGCCAAGGCTGGCCTGGGTGGACGGCGACGGCGAGCGGCTGCACGCGGCGGTGGCCAACCTGGTGCGCAACGCGGTGCAGGCCTCGCCCGCGGGCGGGCGGGTGACGGTGCTCCTGGCTCCCGGGCGCGAGCACCGGCTCACGGTCTCGGACCAGGGTCCGGGGGTGGACCCCAAGCTGCGGGAGCGGATGTTCGAGCCCTTCGTGACCGGCAAGGCCCGCGGCACCGGCCTGGGCCTGGCGCTGGCCGCGCGTGCGGCCGAGGCCCACGGCGGCACGCTCGGCTACCGGGATCGCCAGCCCCACGGCGCGCGCTTCGAGTTGCGGCTGCCGGCGCGGGCCGCCGACCCGCAGGAGGAGGGCCGATGAAGCCCCGGGCGCTGGTGCTGGACGACGAGCCCCTGATGCGCGACTTCCTGACCGAGACGCTGCGCGGCAACGGCTACGACGTGCTGGCCCTGGGCGAGCCGGACGAGGCGCTGGCCGCCTGGCCGGCGTTCAGCCCGGACGTGGTGTTCCTGGACTTCCGGCTCCCGG
>DATKKS010000034.1:0-24197 GCA_035542815.1 Saccharimonadales bacterium (SeqCode)
GCCCGCCAGCCGGTAGTCGGTGCCCCGCTCCAGCAGCCGCCCGTCCACCCACACCGAGTCCGTCCCGGCCAGCAGTCGGCGGTCGGGAAGCACCGCCACCGAGTCGGCGGCGTGCGCCCGGAAGCTCACGCTGCGCGCCCCCAGCGCCCGCACCAGGGCGCCCGCGCCCGCCGGCGCGGGCGGGGCCGACGCGGCCAGCGCCGCCAGTGCCAGGGCGGCCAGGGCGCCCCGCTGCGCCGCGCGGCCCCGCCGCGCCGCGCTACCGCGGGCCGGGCGCGTGAGGCAGCATCCGAAACACCACCACAATGTGCGTCCCCTGGTCGGCCACGGCCAGGCGCTCCCCGCCCCAGGCCAGGGCCACTGGTTCCTCAAACCGGCGCTCGCCGTCCCCCTCCAGCACCGCCAGGGGCGCCCCGGAGGGCGAGAACACCGTCACCCGCCGGAGTCCGGGGTCGGCCACCGCCAGCCGCCCGTCGGCGGCCACCGCGACGGCGAACGGGCGGGCGCCCTCGGCGCTGTCGGGGGCCACCGCCAGCTCCCCGGCGAAGGCGCCACCGACGTCCAGGTGCACCACGCGGCGCCGGCCCTCGTCGGCCACCCACAGGCTGCCGTGCGCGTCGGTGCACAGCCCCGCGATGCGGCGGAACTGCCCCGGCCCGCTCCCAAAGCCGCCCCACGCCGCCAGCGAGTCCCCCTGCGCGGAGTAGACCAGCACGCACTGGCTCTCCCGGTCGGACAGGTACATCGCGCCGGCGGCGTCCACCGCCAGGCCCACCGGGCGGTGCGCGCCGAACCCGCCCGAGCCGCGGATGTCCAGCAGCACCGCCTCCGGCTCGCGGCGCGCGTCCAGCGTCTGCACCCGCCCTCCGGAGGTGTCCAGCACGTACACCCGCGGGCCGCGGTCGGCCACCACCGCGCGCGGGTCCACGAACCGGCCGGGCTCGAAGCCGAACCCGCCCCGCTCGCGCACGAAGCGGAGCTGGGGGTCGAACTCCTGGATCCGGTGGTTGCCGCGGTCGGCCACGAACAGGTGCCCGAAGGCGTCGAACGACACGCCCGCCGGCCGCTGGAACTGCGCCGGCTCGGAGCCGCGCCCACCGAGGCGCGCCACCCGGGAGGTGTCCGGTGCGGGGGGAAGGGAGTCGGGGGCCGCCGCGGGCGCCGGGGTTGCGGCCCGGGCAGTCGGGGGGAAGGAGGGTGCGCCCGCCAGCGCCGTCAGGAGCGCAGCGGCCCGGGCGGCCCGCGCGGCGCTCAGAAGCCGGCGGACCAGACCAACGCCGGCGTGCCGTCGCCGCGCAGCGTCAGCGCGGGCACCGCGTCCCACAGGCCCAGCTTCTCCCCGGCCGCGTGGCGGGGCCGGAGGGCGTCGGCGGCCGCCAGCAGGTGGTTGGCCACCAGCACCCCCAGAGCGAAGTTGCCGTTCCGGTTCGCGCTGAGACCGGACTTCAGCAGCTTCAGGTAGTCGATCCGGCTGTCGTTGCTGTCCCAGCGCCACGCCTGGGATCCGGTGTAGCTGTGCTGCTGCACGTAGTCCTGGATCAGCCGGACCCGCTGCGCCGGGTCGGGCTCGCCGCCGTAGAGGGCCTCCGCGTTGAACAGCGCCACCGAGCGGTTGTACTCGTCGCTCGAGATGAAGGAGCCCACGTCGCGCTCGTAGGTGTCTCCCTGGCCGCTGACGTCCACCCGGGCGTGGATCTTCGCGTACAGCACCTGGCTGTCGTGGCGCAAGTTCACTTCGTGCCTGAAGGTGACGTAGGCCGCCCAGCCGCCCACCTCCACCCCGCCGAACACCGTGGCCATGCGGTGGTCCCCCAGCCGGTACTGTCCCAGCCCGGGCACCAGCAGCGACATGAGCGCGGCCTGGCCCCGGGTCGGGTCCGCGACCGCCGGCCGCACGCCGGCCCCGGCGGCCAGCGCCGCGAGCGCCAGCGCCACGGCCGCGGCACGGGCGGTGCGGCCTCCGCTCCGGCGGCGCTGGGGAGATCGCCGGCCGGCCGGCCCCAGGGGCTTCACGGCAGCGGCCTCACCAGGCTGAGCGCGGCGCGCCCGCCGAAGGGATCCAGGTTCACCTTCATCCGCACGCCCATGGGCAGCTGCCGCTGGAACTTCCGCGCGCTCTGGAAGGCGTCGAAGGCGCTGATGATGTGGTTCAGGATGACCCCCGAAAGAACCGTGTTGGCGTGCTGCAGCAGCCGGTTGCTGTCGTCGCGCCGCTGCACGTAGGTGTCGTAGAGCTGGCTGGAGCCGGGCACGTCGGGGGTCGCGCCGCTGCTGCGGTAGTCGGACCAGCCGAAGATGAGGCTGGGATCGCGGGCGATCGCGTCCCAGAAGTCCGCCGGGCTGTGGAGCTGCCAGTCGCGCAGCTGGGCCGCCCGGCGGTCGATGGTGGCCTGGTCTACGTGCCCGCTGTCGGCGGCGTTTGCCCGGTAGGCGTCCACGCTGTAGCTGGCCGAGGCCAGCCGCTCCGCCGACGCCTCGCGGTCCTTGCCGCCGGAGTGCAGGCCCTGGTAGGCGAACCACAGGCCCGCCTCGATGCCCAGCATGACGTAGCCCCGGAGCTTGCCCTCGCGCATCTGCTCGCCGCCCGGCACCGCCGCCGAGAGCAGCGCCGCGGGGCCCGGCTTCAGCGGCCGGTGGGGGGCCGCCTCCGCCTCCGGGGCCGGTGCGGGGGATTCGAGGGCGCGCTGGAACAGGGCCCCTGGGTCGCCCGCGCGCAGCATCCGGGCCACCCAGGGATCGGCCGGGCTGGCCAGCGGCGTGGCCGGCGCGGCGCTGGGCGCCGGACCCGGCAGCTGCCCGCCCGGGGCGGCGGAGAACAGCGCGGCGCCGCCTGCGGGCAGCGAAGCCCGGGCGGCGCCGCACAGGAACACCGGAAGCAGAGCGGCCAGGGGGACCAGTCTCACGCGCCTCATGCGGTCATCCCCGCCCGCCGGACCCGGCCTAGAACTTCACCGTCAGGCTGAACTTCTTCACGCGCTGGTCGTAAGCCTGCGGGACCGAAGCGAAGTCCAGCTGCAGCTTGTTGATCAAAATGCCCAGCCCGTAGGTCATGGCCGAGATCTCGCCGCCCGGGTCGTGGATGAACCCCACCCGCCCGGCCAGGGTGTTGGCCGCGACCACCTCGGCCCCCAGATGCCAGTGGATGGGCTCCCCGGGGATGGTGTCCGAGCCGGTGGGGATGATGTACTTCTGCATGTTCACCGCCAGCGCCACGCTGGTTCCGGGCTGGAGGTGCAGTCGGGTCGAGACGCCCAGGATGTAGTTCCGCGGCAGCGGGTCCTTGTTGGCCTGGTCCACGAACGAGATGCTCGGACCCAGATTCTGCACCACCGCTCCCGCCCCCAGCTCCAGCTGGCTCTGGCCGATCTTGACCGTGTGGCGGGCCAGGGCGCCGAAGTCCACCGCCACCGAGGTGCCGGTGCCGTTCACGTCCTTGCTGGTGGCCACCCCGGACTCCACCAGGGCGTAGTGGGGAGCCAGGTCCACGTACAGCAGCTTGACGCTGAACCCGATCGCCAGGTCGTGGCTGAGCGCGGTGCCGAAGGACAGCATCGGCGCCAGCTCGTAGCTGGTGAACGTGCCCAGGGACTCGGCCTCGCCCGAGGTGGGGTCGGCGGCGCTGATGGTGCTCTTGCCGTAGGACAGGTAGGTGATGCTGCCCCCGAAGGTGCCCCAGTTCTGGCTGTGGGCGATGTACGCCAGGTACAGGTGGAAGACGTCGTCGGCCAGGCCCGGCACCAGCTTGGCGTAGTTGGTCATGGCCTCGGGGTGCTCGATGAAGCCCAGGCCCGCCGGGTTCCAGAACATCGCGGACGGGTCGTCCGCCAGCGACACGAAGGCCCGGCCCATGCCGTCGGCGCGGGCGCTCGGGGTGATGAACAGCGACGCGCCGCCGCCGCCGATCTGCGCCGAGGCGGGCAGAGCCGCCGCCAGCAGGCACACCGTCAGGCACAGGGAGCGCGGGAACCAACTGCGCATGGAAACCTCCAGGGATTGGCCAAAGGACCGTCGCGCCGGGAGCCGCTCGCGGTCCGCATACGTCAACCTGTTACATTACCACAAAGACCGCGCCCCCGCATCAGTTGCGCAGGACCACGATCTTGCCCACCGCCTTCGACACCTGCCCGTCCGCCCCGTGCGCCTCCACCCGGAACAGGTACGCCCCGTTCGCCACCACGTCGCCGTCCTCATCGCGCAGGTCCCACCCCACCCGGTTCTGACCCGTGACCATGCTCGTCCGCAGCGTCCGGATGGTGCGGCCGGCCACGGTCAGGATGGCCACGCTGGCCTGCCCCGGCTCCCACGACTCGAAGTACAGGTCGGTGGCCGAGGACCTCACCGGGTTGGGGTAGTTGAACACGTTGCGCAGCTCGGGCGCCGGCCCCCCGGCCACCGCGAAGTTCAGGGTCACGGTCTTGCGGTGGCGGCCCGCCTCGATGGACGACGCCAGGTTGCTGGACGCGGACACCAGGAGCGTGTGCTGGCCGGGATCCAGCGCCGGCATGGGGTAGTCCACCGACCCCTCGGTGGAGCTGTCCAGGCGGTACGTGAACCGGTCGTTCAGGATCACGTGCTGGGTGCTGTTGTCGATGGCCAGGTACACGCTGTTCAGCGGCTGCTGTCCCAGATAGATCCCGTGCGGGGACGAGGCGGTGATGTGCACCGCCGTCCCCGGCTTCACGTCCTTCAGATCGCCTTCGACGGTGACCGTCAGGGTGGGCCCGCTGTCGTCCACCGCGGGTGTCCCTGAGACCACCACGAAGCTGTCGGCACCCGAGGCGTCCGTTGGGGTTGCGGACGCCACTTGACCCATTGCATAAACCCTTACCCGGGCCCGGGCCCCCCTCCGGCCGGCGGCCGGCACCCAGAAGCTGACCTGGCCCACCCCATTACGTATAGTACCCACCCCACGGTATATGGTTCCCGTCGGCAGCAGATAGTCGCCCACCATGAACTGGTCGTAACCCACCCCATAGTCCGGGTGGATCACCTTGTCGATGGGGGGCTCGGACACCTCCACCGAGTCCGAGCCGTTGAAGTCGGTCGCCACCTGGGTGCCGTTCCAGCCGCGGTACACCTTATACTGGACCTGGACGAACTGCCCCTGGCGCACCGTGTCGGGAAACCCCTCCAGCCGCACCTGGTTGGCCGGGGCGCCCAGGAGCAGGGCGGGATCGCCCTGGAGCAGGTACTTGGGGTTGTTGTAGGTGGACGGGTAGCTGGTCTTCCCCACCAGCACCGCCAGCCCCACCGGGTGGCCCAGCGCGCCGTCGCTGCGGTCGAACAGGTGCACCAGGATGGAGTCCTGGAGGTAGACGTTCTCGTAGGCGTCCGCCTGCTGGGTGGCCGCGAGGGCCACCACCGCCCCGCCCTGCCGGAGCTTCATCACCGACTCGGCCAAGCCGTCGCGGTCGTACGCGTCCACCTTGCCCACGATGCACGAGGCCATCATGAACCACCACAGCCGGCGGTGGTTCTGGACGCTCCCCAGGTCGGTCACCGAGAAGAGCTTTTCGTTGGCGATCTGGTCGGCGTTCCCGTGGCCCACGAAGCCCACCATGATGGCGCCCTGGTTCATCCCCTCCAGGTAGTCGTGCTCGGCGCCCGGCTTGTTGCACAGGTCGCCGGTCACCCCGTAGGGGTACTCCACCAGGTACACCCGGCGCACGTCCAGCTCGTACGGGTAGTAGAAGCGGGCCATCTCCTCGGCCGACTGGGTGTGCTGCCAGCCGAGATCGTCGGGGGCGCTGCACAGGTACAGGTCGTCCGCGCCCAGGACCACCCGGTCGCGCCACACCCCGTACTCCGGGTTCTGCTCGTAGGCGATGGTCTTGTCGCGCACCAAGAGCCGCGCCTGGTCCAGGTTGTCCGCCGGCAGCCGCCCGATGGTGTACGCCATGCCGAACTCGGGCAGCACCTGGGTGAACCAGTCGTCGGTGCTGAAGTTGAACTCCCAGTCGTAGGAGTTCTCGTACGCCGGCACGAAGTTGGTGATCCCGTCGCCGTTCGGCGAACGCTTGCCGTAGTCCTTGAAGTCCTCGCTGGCGTCCCCCAGCAGCGTGAGGTAGGACAGCGGCGAGCCGCTCCAGTTCCGGAACGCGTAGCGGCCGAAGTTGCGCAGCGCGGTGGGGTCGAAGCGGCCGCCCGAGAACTCGTCGTAGACCTGCTGGATGCCCACCACCGCCACCCGCGGGCTGCTGAAGCCCTGCAGGTGGCTCGACCTCCAGGTGGCCAGCTCCCCGGCCAGCGACAGGAACCCGTCGTAGCTCACGATCACGTCGTCCGCGCCGCGGCCGGTGTCCTTGAGGTAGGCCCAGCCGCTGCCCGAGCGCCCCAGGTAGGGCGCGAGTTCCACGGCGGGATGCAGGTGCGCGCCGGGCTCCAGCACTTCGTAAGCGGTGCGCCCCGCGCCGGACTCGGCGAAGAAGCCGGCGTCGCCCCCGGTGATGCGGACCGCCGAGCCGAAGTTGCGCATCGAGTACACCTCCCGGGCGGCGGTGAAGCCCTGGAGTTCGTACCCCAGCGTGCCTACGCTGTCGGGCGCGCGGAAGAAGGCCGCGCCGCTCACGGCGAGCAGCGTGCGCCGGTACAGGACGTCGAAGAAGCCCAGCCGGATCTGGTCCGGCGGCGCCACGCTGTTTGCGTCCCGCGGCGTGAGGATGGTCAGGATGAACTGGTTGCCGTCCGGCCGCACCCGGAAGGTGCCGGTCAGGTCCCGCTGATTGACGCCCTGCCAGCTCGAGTCGAGGAGCGCGAGGCCGGTCACCGCCTCCCCGCTCAGCGCGTTCGAGAGCAGGAGGTGGTGGTAGGTGTTCGCGCCCTGGCGCGTGCCCCACAACCGCAGGGTCACCAGGGCCGGCTGGGAGGTGTCGGCCGCGGGCAGCGCGAACGGCACCGCGGGCAGGAGGTAGGGCTGCGGCCCGCTGGCCGGGTTGTACTGCCGGTTGTCGTACTCCTCCCACCACCAGCGCTCCCACAGCGGACTCTCGCGCGACTGGCCGGCCAGGTCCGGGTCGTAGATCACCGCCTGCTCGAAGTGCAGCCGCGCGGGGACGCCGCTGTACACGGCGTTGGCCCCCGCGCGGGGCGGGCTGGCCACCCGCACCATGCGGTGCGGCGCGCTCCCGAAGCGGGATCCCGCGCCCCAGGTGAGCCAGTACACGTTCTGGTCGGTGTACGGGTTGTGCAGGTAGGCGGTGGTGGAGTCGGTGGCGGTGGTGTCGGCGGCGTACTCCTCGGGATAGCCCTGCGTGCCGGCGGCGTAGAAGACCACCTTGTCACCCGCCTGGTGGCCCCGGGAGACGGTGATGGGCACGTCCTGGGCGTCCCGCACGTCGCAGTCCACCTCGCGCATGAAGCAGGTGTCGCAGTCCTCGTTCTCGTCCAGCGGCGTGCCGCCGGTGGTGCTGGTGAACACCCGGAAGGTGGTGGGGTCGATGGCCGCGATCTGGGCCGCCGACAGCCCCGCGGCCACCAGCTCGGCGTTGCCGATCTCGTAGATCCCGCGCTGGCTGAGGCGCAGCCGGAGCCACGGGCCGGTGCTGGCGGAGAAGAAGTTGGAGCCGTCCAGCGGGTTGTCCACCCGCGGCGCGGCCGGCCGGCGGAACGCCCGCGCGGCCTCGTAGTTCAGCACCCGCCGCCGGTACACGGACTCGAACGGGTCCTGGACCTCGGCCGGCGTTCCGGTGCGTCCGCCGGTCCAGCTCACCCGGACCCGAAGCGCGCCCTGAGCCCGCATCTGCCCCAACCCCGGGGCGGCCTGCACCGGGTACAGCTCGATGCGCGCGAGGCGCTGGTTGCGGATCTGCAGCATCCCCGTCAGGCGCCCCAGCACCGCAGGGGCGTATCGGGTCTGGGCGTAGGCCTGCGGCGACGCGTCGCGGCGCAGCGGGGCGAGCGCGGCCACCTGCGGGTTCCCCGGCGCGCCCGGCCAGGGGTGCGGGAGCGGGATCCCGGCCAGGGCCCGGACCGGCCCGGCGGCCTCCACCTGGACGTCCACCCGGGCGCCGTAAGGCACCCCGACCAGCACCGTCCGGACCGGCAGCGAGGGCTCTCCCGGCAGCCCGTGGTTGCCGGCCCCCGGCACCGTCAGGCGCACGTAGGCCCGGGAGTTCACCGTGTCGGGCGCCAGCCCGAGCGCGGGCACCTGGTAGACGAACTCGAAACCGGCGGCGTCGGCGCGCTGGATCTGGAACTCGGGCGGCGCGGCCGCGCAGGCCGCCGCGGGCCAGACGCAGCAGCACAGGCAGGCGATGAGTCTACGGAGCTTCATGGCTCGAGGGCCCTTTGTTCGGGTTGGAGGGCGGGCAGGTGCAGACACCACCGGAGGGACCGGCAAACCACGCGGCCGAACTCCTCAGTCGGGGAGCTTCTCGGCCTGGTCCACCAGCATCACCGGGATGTCGTCCTCGATTCGATAGCGGAGCCGGCACGCCGGGCAGGTCAGGCTGGCCTTCTCGCGGTCGTACACCAGGTCGCCCTTGCACGCCGGACACACCAGGATCTGGAGGAGGTCTTCGCTGAGTGCCATGGGCATCCTTCCCGCCGGATCCCCGGCGGACGGATCCGACACGGCAATCCAGGGGGGGCCGGGGCGGGCTGCCGTCCGCGGCCCGGGGGTTTCTCGAGCGGCCCGCGGGCCGCGCTCACCACATTCACTAACCCGGGGCGGAACTTGGGGTTCCCACCCCTCGGGCTCCAATCTATCACGCGTCCCGCGCGCCGGTCAACGCGGACGGGTCCTCGGCCACCACCCCCATGGCCAGGTACTTCTCCCGCCGGCGCCGCACCAGCTCGGGGGGCGGCATCTGGCGCAGCCGGCGCACGTGCCGGAGCACCGCCTCGCGCACCCGGGCCTTCATCAGCGCCGGATCCCGGTGCGCGCCGCCGGGCGGCTCGGGGATCACCTCGTCCACCACCCGCAGCTCGACCAGGTCGCCCGAGGTGAAGCGCAGCGCCTCGGCCGCCACCGCGGCCTTGGAGGAGTCCGACCACAGGATGGAAGCACAGCCCTCGGGGCTGATGACCGAGTAGAACGCGTATTCCAGCACCAGCACCACGTCGGCCACCGCGATGCCCAGCGCCCCCCCGCTCCCGCCCTCGCCGGTGATGACCGCCACGAACGGGGCCTCCATGTTCAGCATCTCGCGCAGGTTCCTGGCGATGGCCTCGCTGATCCCGCGCTCCTCCGCGCCCACCCCCGGGAAGGCCCCCGGGGTGTCCACGATGGACACCACCGGGAGGTGGAACCGGTGCGCCAGGTCGAACATCCGGAGCGCCTTGCGGTAGCCTTCCGGGTGGGCCATGCCGAAGTTGCGGCGCACGTTCTCCTTGACCTCACCGCCGCCCTTCTGGTGCCCCATCCACACCAGCGGCACGCCGTCGGCCAGTCCCAGGCCGGCCACCAGGCCCGGGTCGTCGCGGAAGTTCCGGTCCCCGGCCAGCTCCAGGCTCTCCTCGCACAGCACCCCAACGTAGTCGAGGGTGGTCGGGCGCCCCAGGTGGCGGGCCAGCTGCACCCGCTGCCACGGGGTGAGCCGCGCGAAGACCTCCACGCGGGTCCGGTTCAGCTTCCGCTCCAGGCGCTGCAGTTCGCCCTGGATCTCCAGATTCTGACCTTCCGCGAGGCCGCGCAGGCGCTCGATCTGCGTTTCCAGCTCCGCCAGCGGCTTCTCAAAATCCAGCATCGTGGTTCCCCTGAGCCCGGCGGCCCGCGGGCGGCTCCGCCCGGCGCATGCCGCCCTTGACCCGCACCCGCGAGCGGCCCAACAGCCGCTCCAGCTCCGCCAGCAGCTCGGCGCTCACCGCCACCGAGCTGCCGATCTGCACCTTCACCCGGGTTCCGCCCGGCTGCAGCAGGTGGAAGAACACCGGGGTGGGCCCGGCGTGCGCCTGCAGCATCCGGCGGATGCCCTCCAGCCAGTCCTGGGCCTGCGGCGGGGTGCTCAGATCCAGGTGCAACTCGCGCGGAGTATAGCGTTCCCGCGCCTCCTCCAGGGTGAAAACCTCGTCCACGTACAGCTTGGGAGCTTCGTCCTCGCGCGAGGTGGTGCGCCCGCGCACCCACACCACGGCCGATTCGGTCAGGAACGGGCGGGCCCGCTCGTAGACCTCGCCGAACACCATCCCCTCCACCGATCCGGTGAAGTCCTCCAGCGCCACCCGCGCCATGGGCCGGCCGCGGCGGTCCACCCGGGCGCTGACCGCGTGCACCACCGCCACCAGCCTCACCTCCCCGGACTTCTCGCCTGCAGCCACCGCGGCGGCAGTGGCGTTGCCCATGCCGGCGATCTCGTTGCGCACGCCGCTCAGCGGGTGGTCGCTCAGGTAGAAGCCCAGCAGCTCGCGCTCCCGGGCCAGCTTCTCCCAGCTCCCCCACTCCGCCGCCACCGGGAGCGGCGGCGCCTCCTCGAAGGCCGAACCCAGGTCCGAGAACAGCGACTCCTGGCCGGGGGCCACCCGCCCGCCCCGGCCCAGCCGCTCCAGGAAGCGGGGCAGCGCCGCCAACAGCTGGGCCCGGTGCCCGCCCAGGGCGTCCAGCGCCCCGGCCGCCGCCAGACACTCCAGCACCCGCCGGTTCACGCGCTGCAGGTCCAGCCGGCGCAGCAGGTCCCACAGCGACCCGAACGGCCCCGCGCGCCGGGCCTCCACCACCGCCTCGGCCGCGCCCCGGCCCACGTTCTTGATGGCCGAGAGCCCGTAGCGGATGGCCGCGCCCTCGGGCTCGAAGTCCACTCCGCTGCGGTTCACGTCCGGCGGCAGCACCGCCACCCCCATCCGCCGGCATTCCTCGTGCAGCACCAGCACTCGGGCGCTGTCGCCGGCCTCGCTGGTGAGCGAGGCGGTCATGAATTCCACCGGGTAGTGCGCCTTCAGCCAGGCGGTGCGGTACATGAGCACCGCGTAGGCCGCGCTGTGGGACTTGTTGAAGCCGTAGCCCGCGAAGTGCGCCATCAGCTCGAACACCGTCTTGGCGGTGCGCCGCGGCACCCCCGCGCGCTGCGCCCCGGCCAGGAACGCGGCCTCCTGCCGGGCCATCTCCTCGGGCTTCTTCTTGCCCATCGCCTTGCGCAGGGTGTCGGCCTGCGCCAGGGTGAACCCGGCCATGGCCACGGCGATCTTCATCACCTGCTCCTGGTACAGGATCACGCCGTGGGTCTCGTTCAGGATCGGCTCCAGCAGCGGGTGCTCGTACTCGATGGGCTTCTTGCCGTGCTTGCGGTCCACGAAGTCCTGCACCATGCCGCTGCCCAGCGGGCCGGGGCGGTACAGCGAGTTGATGGCGATGAGTTCCTCGAAGCGGTCCGGCTTGAGCCGGGTGGCCAGGTCGCGGATGCCCGCGCTTTCCAGCTGGAACACCCCCAGGGTGTGCCCGCGCCCCACCAGCTGGTACACCTTGGGGTCGTCCAGCGGCAGGTCCTCCAGCGGCGGCCGCTGGCCGGCGCGGGCCTGGATCATGCGCAGCGCCTCCTCGATCACGGTCAGCGTCTTGAGCCCCAGGAAGTCCATCTTGAGCAGCCCCAGCTTCTCCAGGGCGCGCATGTCCCACTGGGTGGTGACCTCGCCCTTGCCGGTGCGGTACAGCGGCACCTCTTCGGTGAGCGGGCCGGGGGTGATCAGGATGCCGGCGGCGTGGATGGAGGCGTGGCGGCTGCAGCCCTCCAGCGCCCGGGCGATGCGCGCCATCCGGCGGTGCTCCTCGCTCCGGTCGAACGCCCGGCGCAGGTCGGGCTGCTTCTCGATGGCCTCGTCCAGCTTGATGCCCAGCTGGTTGGGCACCATCCGGGCCACCTCGTCCACCTCGGCCAGCGGCAGCCCCAGCACCCGGCCCACGTCGCGCACCACTCCCTTGGCCGCCAGCGTGCCGAAGGTGATGATCTGGCTCACCGAGTCGGCGCCGTACTTCTGGGTGACGTAGTCGATGACCTCCTTGCGGCGGCGGTCCTCGAAGTCGATGTCCATGTCCGGCATGGTCACGCGCGAAGGGTTGAGGAAGCGCTCGAACAGCAGCGAGAAGCGGATGGGGTCCACGTCGGTGATCCCCAGGCAGTAGGCCACCAGGCTCCCGGCCACCGAGCCGCGGCCCGGCCCGACCACGATCCCCCGCTCCCGCGCGGCGTGCACGAAGTCGCGCACGATCAGGAAGTACGAGGCGAAGCCGGTCTTGACGATGGTGTCCATCTCGAAGTCGAAACGCGCGGTGATCTCCGCGCCCGCCTCCGGGTAGCGCCGCGCCAGGCCCTCCCGCGCCAGGTGGCCCAGGCAGGCCTCCGGGGAGTCGAAGCCCGCCGGCAACGGGAAGCGCGGCAGCAGCACCCGCCCCAGCGGCGGCTCGAAGCTGCAGCGCGCGGCGATCTCGAGGGTGGCGTCCAGGGCGTGGGGCAGCTCGGCGAACTGTGCCCGCATTTCCTCGGGGCTCTTCACGTAGAACTGGTCGCCGGGGTAACGCATGCGGGCGGCGTCCGCGACGACCTTGCCGGTCTGCAGGCACAGCAGCGCGTCCTGGGCCTCGGCGTCGGCGCGGGTCAGGTAGTGGGCGTCGTTGGTGACCACCCGCGGCAGGCCCAGCTCCCGGCCCAGGAGTTCCAGGCGCCGGCCCACATAGGCCTCCGCCGGGAGCCCGTGGTCCTGGATCTCCAGGTAGAAGTTGTCCCGCCCGAAGACCTCCGCGTAGCGGCCGGCCACCTCCCGCGCCCGCCGCTCCTGGCCCATGAGCAGCCAGCGCTGCACCTCGCCCTTGAGGCAGGCGCTGGTGGCGATGAGCCCGCGGCCGTGGGCCGCGAGCAGCTCCAGGTCCACCCGGGGCTTGTAGTAGTAGCCCTCCAGGTAGCCCAGGGATGAGAGCCGGATGAGGTTGTGGTAGCCCTGTTCGTCCCGCGCCAGCAGCACCAGGTGGAAGGAGGTCTCGCCGGTCTCGCCCTTGACCTTCTCGGTGCGCGGCCCGGGCGACACGTACACCTCGCACCCCAGGATGGGCTTCACCCCGTGGGCGCGGGCCTCCTCGTAGAACTCGACCGCGCCGAACAGATTGCCGTGGTCGGTGACCGCCACCGCGGGCATCCCCAGCTCGGCCACCCGCCGCGCCAAGGGGCCCAGCTGGCAGGCGCCGTCGAGGAGGCTGTAGTCCGAGTGGACGTGCAGGTGAACGAAGGACGGCTTCATGCCGGCACCGTCCGGGCCCGTGCGGGCCCGGCACGAGATCCTTTCTCCGGTTGTGTGGGTGACTGGAGTGCAGCGCAATGGTGCCGCATGCCGGGGGGCGCGCGCAAGGGCCGCGGCAGTCGGGCCGCCAGTTTTCCACAAAAACCGCCACCGGCCGCGCATGGCCTGCAAATCGCAGCGGCGTTTCGCTGCATCTTGCGAGCGCCGCCGGGGCCGCGCCGGCGCACCCCGCACGCCATGGCGCCCCAGCCACTGGAGTTAGCCGGCACGATCGCCCATGCCCCCGCATGGCACGACTCTCGCAACACCTGCCCTCGGTCGTGGTTGCTTGGTCGTCGCTGTCACGCCCGATTTCGGCCCAATTGAGCTAGCTTCTCGCGCTGCATTCATGCCGTGTCGTGGCAACCACAAGGAGGTTTCACCGATGCTCAGCCGCAAGCTCGTCCTCATGGGGATCCTGGTCACTGCCTGCGTGGGCCTGGCGGTCGTCGGGTGCGGTGACAACAACTCGATCGTCCGCCCGCCGGTGGACGAGCAGCCGCTGCCGGCGCCGCAGGGCTTCACGGCCGCCATGAACACCACCACTGCGGAGCTGACCTTCAGCTGGCTGCCCAGCTCCAACTCCACGGTGAGAGGGTACGAGGTGTTCATGTACGCGCCCTCGCCCAGCCGCGAAGACGCGTACGTCAAGCTGACCCCGTCGCCGGTCAACGGCACCTCGATCACCCGGTACAACCTCCAGGACGGAGGCGACTTCATCCTGAAGGCCGTGAGCAGCACGGGCCTCGAAGGCCTGGCCACCCACGCCGTCCACGTGGACCCCTACTCCCCGCCGCCGGACATCCCGGTGCGCCTCCACTAGGCTGGCGGGAACTCCAGCAACGCGGACCCCCGGGGAGGCTCCCCGGGGGTCCGCGGTTTCTACCGGCCGGATGGACGGCCGCCCGCCCCCTGGCCCCCCTCAGCCGCCGGGGCGGTCCCCCGGCGCCAGCCGGTTCTCGCCCCGCACGTCCACCCGCCGCGGCCGGTGCGCGAGGGCCTCGCGGTCCACCAGCAGGCACTCGGTGGTGAGGCTCACCAGGTCCCCCACTTGCAGCCCCGCGGCGGCGGCGCCCTCCACCGCCACGATCCCGCTCCCACGGCCCGCGGCCGCCGCATAGCACTCGAACGGCGCCCCCCCGGCGTGGGGCGAGACCCGCACCCGCTCGTCGGGCAGGATCTGGGCGGCCGCCAGCAGCTCGGAGTCCACCTGCACCCCGGCGGGTCCGGTGGCCGTGACCTGGGTCACCCGCAGTCCCTCCAGACTGGATCGAAGGTATGCCTTCAGCATGGGCCCTCCCGCGCCCATTCTACGAACGCCCGGAGCCGCCGTACAGCCGGGCCCCCGAGCCGCCGCCCGGCCCTCGGCCGGCCCCTGGCGCCCCCCGCGCCCGCCGGAATCCCGCGTTGACACCGCCCCCGGGGCTCGCGCAGACTGCCGGCATGCTCAAACCACTCTTCCGCGCCCGGCTGACCCGGGCCCGCGCGCTGCTGCGCTCCGCGCGGCTGGACGCCCTCCTGGTGTGCCCCTCGGCCGATTTCACGTACCTGACCGGCCACCCCATGACCATGCGCGAGCGCCCGCTGTTCCTGGTGCTCACCCCGGCGCGCGCCGCGCTGCTGGCGCCCGAGCTGGAGGCGGTCGGCGCCCGGCCCGCGCTCCGGCCCCTCCCGGTGTGGGGCTGGGGCGACGGCGAGCCGCCCATGGAGCTGCTCCGGGCCCGCGTGCCGCGGCTTCGCCGGGTGGCCGTCAACCCGCTGTTCCGGGCCGACTGGCTGCTGTCCTTGGCCGACACCCGCCCCCACCCGAGCGTCGGCTCCGGCGCACCGGTGCTGGACCTGCTCCGCTCGCGCAAGGAGCCCGGCGAGGTCCGCGCGCTGCGGGCCGCCGCGCTGCAGGCGGACCGGGTGATGGGCGACGTGCGCGCCCGGCTTAAGCCCGGCGTCACCGAAGAGGCGCTGGCCCAGTTCATCCTCAAGCGGTTCGTCCAGCTGGGCGCCACCGAGCCGTGGGCGCTGGTGGCCTCCGGCCCCAACGGGGCGCTCCCGCACCACGAGTTCAGCAGCCGCAAGCTGCGCCGGGGGGACGTCATCGTGGTGGACCTGGGCGCCGCCCTGCATGGCTACCAGTCGGACATCACCCGCACCTTCTTCCTGGGCCGCCCCGAGCCCGAGGCCCGGCGGGTGTACGCCACGGTGCTGGCAGCGCAGGCCGCCGGCCGGGCCGCGGTGCGCGCCGGGGTCACCGGCCGCGCGGCCGACCAGGCCGCCCGCCGGGTGATCCAGCAGCAGGGCTACGGTCCCTACTTCATTCACCGCCTGGGCCACGGGCTGGGGATGGAGGTGCACGAGGCGCCGTACCTGGCCATCGACAACCCCCTGCCGCTGCCCGAGGGGTCGGTGGTCACGGTGGAGCCCGGAATTTACCTCCCGGGCCGCTTCGGGGTGCGCCTGGAGGACGTGGTGGTGGCCGGGCCGCGCGGGGCGCGCACCCTGACCACCTACCCGCTCGACCAGCCGCAGCTGTGAGCCGCGCCGCCCCCGATCCGGGCGCCCGGGCCCTGCTGCGCGTGGCGGTGGAAGCCGCCCGTGCCGGGGGCGCGGTGCTGCGCCGCAGCTTCGGAGCGGGCCACGCCTACGCCCGCAAGGGCGTCATCGATCTGGTCACCTCGACCGACCTGGCCGCCGAGGCCGCCATCCTGCGGGTGCTCCGCCGGCGGGTGCCCGATCATGAGGTGCTGGCGGAGGAGTCCGGCGCGCACGCCTCGCGCGGCGGCTCGCCCTTCCGGTGGCTCATCGATCCCCTCGACGGCACCACCAACTTCGCCCACGGCTACCCCTTCGTGTGCACCTCGGTTGCGGTGGTGCGCGCCGGCCGGGCGGTGGCGGGCGCGGTGTTCGACCCGCTGCGCGACGAGCTGTTCACCGCGGCGCGCGGCCACGGCGCCCGCTGCAACGGCCGCCGCATCCGCGTCTCGGCGGTGCGGCGGCTGCGGGAGGCGCTGCTGGTGACCGGCTTCCCCTACGACGTCCACGCCCACGGCCGCCGGGTGGTGCGCGAGTTCCAGGCCTTCCTGCGCCACGCCCAGGGCATCCGCCGGGACGGCTCCGCGGCGCTCAACCTGTGCTACTTGGCGTGCGGGCGCTTCGACGGCTTCTGGGAATTGCGGCTGCACCCGTGGGACGTGGCCGCGGGCAGCCTCATCGCGACCGAAGCCGGCGGGCGGGTCACCGACTACGGCGGCGGGCGCTACGATCTCTCGGGCCGGGAGACCCTGGCCAGCAACCGGCACCTGCACCGCCGGATGCAGCAGGTGCTGGAGACCGCCTAGGTCCGCTGCACCAGCACCACCCCGCCCAGCACCAACACCCCACCCAGGAAGAAGTGCGGCGCGAAGCTCTCCCGGAACAGCCACCAGGCCAGCAGCGTCGTGAGCACCGGCTGCAGGTTCGAGAACACCGCCACCCGGCTGGCCTCGGTGTGGGACAGGCACCACACCCACAGGAGGTAGCCCAGGACCGAGGTCACCAGGGCCAGGAACGCGACCGCCCCCCAGGCGGCCGCGGGCAGCGGCCCCGGGCCCAGCCCCGACAGCGCCCACGGCGCCGCCGGCAACGCCATGAGCGTCCCCAGCCCCAGGGACACCGCGGTCACGGTGGTGGCGGAGTGCCCGCCCATCAGGGCCCGGCCCTCCACCGAGTACAGCGCCCAGCACACCACCGCCAGCAGCAGCAGCACGTCGCCGGCCAGGAAGCGCCGGTCCAGCGCCAGGCCGCGGTCCAGGAGCACCAGCACCACCCCGGCCAGCGCCACCCCCACGCCCGCCACGCGGCCCCAGGTGAAGCGGTCCTCCCGGCGCAGCGCCGCCAGGAGCGTCACGAACAGCGGGGTGGTGGCGTAGAACAGGGCCGCGTGCGCCGGGGAGCTGCGCTGCAGCCCGAAGAGGAACAGACCCTGGTTGAGCGGCACTGCCAGCAGCCCCAGCAGCGCCAGGCGGCCCCAGTCGCGGCGCGAGAACTCCCCCGGCCGGCCGCCGCGGGCCAGCCAGATCCCGGCCAGCACCAGCGAGGCCGCCGAGAAGCGCGCGAGGGCCAGGAACACCACCGGCATCACGCTCAGCGCGTACTTGGCCACGATGAAGGTGAAGCTGGAGATGGTGGAATGCAGGAGCAGCGCCGCGTAGCCCGCTGGGTGGCCGGTGGAGCGAAGGGGAACGGTCTCGGTGGCGGAACGGGTCATGGGAGGGTGCCGCGGGCTCGCCCCCGGCCCGGGATTGCCGGAGCGCGACGCGCCCGCGCGCGGGTCACAGCCGCTCCAGGTCGTCGCCCACGCGGATCAGCCCGCCGGCCACGACCTGGGCGCGCAGCCCTCCCCGGTGGACCAGGCCCTTCTGCACCGAGGGGTCGGTGAGGCTGGCCAGGTGGCCGCACGGCTCGCACAGGCGGATGCCCCGGAGGCGCGCCCCGCCCACCTGGAACTCCCGCCCCACCAGGTGGTTCAACGGGACCCCGCGGGTGAGGATGTTCCGCCGGGTGGCCCCGGGCGCGAGGGTGTAGCCGTAGTCCCGGGCCACCGCCAGCACCGCCTCCTCCTCCACCAGCGTCACCTCGCGGGCCGGCTCCGGCCGCTTGGAGTAGGTGCCGGTCCCCGCGTGGTAGCGGTCGCCTTCCAGCCCTCTCCCGGGCACCGCCCGCGCCTCCGGCACCGGCTGCATGGGCGCGGCCGCAGCCGGCGCCACGTGGATGGACACCACCGCCGCCTTCCAGATGCTCATCGCTCCCCCGTGCGCGGCCCCGCGCCGGCGCTACGGCGCCGGCTTTGGCGCCGGCAGGTCGCGCGCCGGTACCACCGACTGGAAGCCGTGGGTCTTGTGGCTCCCGTCGCAGAACGGCTTCTGCTGGGACTGCCCGCAGCGGCACAGGCTGACCCGGGTCCGCCCCCCCAGGCCAAAGCAGCGGCCCTCCGAGTCGGCCACTTCGAAGTCGCCCTCCACCCTGAGGGACCCGTTGTCGGTCACCGTGATCCTGGCTGCTGCCATGCCAGCCTCCTGTGTCGTGCTCCCGCGAACCCCGCCCGACGGCCACTCCCATCCATAATGGGCGCCGCCGGGCCGGATCGCAATCCCGCCTGCGCCGGAGCCCCGGGCGCAAGCGATTCCATGGTCTTATCCGGCTCCCGCCGGCTCAGGTAGCTCCCCCGGGGCGACGATACTGAACTTGAACCCCGGGAGGAAGCTCCGATGAAGATCCTGATCGTGGACGACAGCAAGACCATGCGCCTCATCGTGAAGCGGGCGCTGCGCCAGGCCGGATTCGAGGACCATGAGGTGGAGGAGGCCGGCAACGGCCTGGAGGCCCTGGAGATGCTCAAGGCGGGCGGCATCGAGGTGGTGCTGTGCGACTGGAACATGCCCCAGATGAACGGCCTGGCGCTCCTCAACGCGGTCCGCGAGCAGGGCTTCGACGTGAAGTTCGGGTTCGTGACCTCCGAGGGCGGCCCCGAGATCGAGAAGACCGCCGCCGACGCCGGCGCCCTGTTCCTGATCAGCAAGCCGTTCACCGCCGACGTGCTCCAGCGCGTCCTGGGCCCGGTGCTCCAGTGAGCCCTCCCCCCCACCCGGTGGACTGGTGGGCTGGAATCGCCGCTGCATCCATCACCGAACTGGCCCAGGTGTCCCTGGGGCTCGCGGGGGTGGAGCCGTCGCCCCACACGGTGGAGCTGCCGCGCCAGCGGGACGGCTCCATCATCTCCCTGGTCGGCGACCAGGAATCCCTGGAGATCGGGTTGTTCTCCGACACCGAGGGCTGCCGCAGCCTGGCCTCCCGGATGCTGGGCATGGAGCCCGAGGGCGAGGAAATGGTGGTGGACGCCATGTGCGAGCTGGCCAACGTGCTGGCCGGCCTGACCAAACGCAAGCTGGCGGCGGCCGACGCCAAGTTCGAGATCGGCCTGCCGCTGTACGTGCGGGGCTCGATCGCCGTGGGGGACGCCGCCGAGGCGGTGTCCATCCCGGTGCGTCTGGGCAACGCCGGGGTGGAAGTGGTGGTCCTGCGCAACCTCAACCCGGCCCCCTCCGGAGGCAGCCATGCCGCCGCGTCGGCTCGTTAGCGATGTTGCCCTGGGCGGCCTGCTGACGAACCTCCTGGGCCGCCCCATCCACGTGGCCAAGAACCCCCCCGCCCCGCTGAGCCCAAGCCAGCCCCTGGTGATCGGACTGTACCGCAGCGACGACGGCGCCCTGGTGGCGGCGTGCGCCGCCGACCTGCAGTTCGCCGCCAACGCCGCCGCCGCCCTGGCCCTCATGCCCCAGCGGATGGTGGCCGAGGGCAGCCGCGACGGGCGCCTGTCCGAGGGCCTGCTGGAGAACTTCTGCGAAGTGCTCAACGTCATGTGCGCGCTGCTGAACAGCTCCGACCTGCCCCACCAGAGCTTCGCCGAGGCGCTCACCCCGCCCCTGGAGCTGCCCGAGGACGTCCAGGCCTTGCTGGGCAGCCCCGGCATCCGCGGCGACTTCAAGGTGGACATCAGCGGCTACGAGGGTGGCACGGTGACCTGGCTGCTGGCCTGAGCCCGGCTGGTCGTGCGCGCTGACAGCCCGAGGGCCCGGCCGGCCGCCTCACGCGGCCCGCCGGGCCCTCGCGCTTCTCGCCGATCTTCTCGGTGCTCCCACCCGCCCCGACCCGCTCAGGCTGCCTGCTCCGCCCCCTCCTCCAGCCGGCGCATGATCCCCCCCGGGATCCGCTCCAGCGGCAGCACCTGGTCCACGGCCCCCGCGCCGATGGCCTCCCTGGGCATCCCGAACACCACGCAGCTGGCCTCGTCCTGGGCGATGTTCCAGCCGCCGGCCTCGTGCATCTCCACCATCCCCTTGGCCCCGTCCGCCCCCATGCCGGTCAGGATCACGCCCACGGCGTTGCGCCCCGCGGCCCGGGCCACCGACCCGAACATCACGTCCACCGAGGGGCGCTGCCGGTTCACCAGCGGCCCGTCCTTCACGTTCACGTAGTACCGCGCGCCGGAGCGCTTCAGCAGCAGGTGGCGGTTGCCGGGCGCGATCAGCACCACCCCCGGGACCACCGAGTCGCCGTCGGAGGCCTCCTCCACGTGCATTGCGCACAGGCCGTCCAGCCGGGCGGCGAAGGTCTTGGTGAACATCTCGGGCATGTGCTGGGTGACCACCGTGCCCGGGGCGTTGGCGGGCAGGGCGGTGAGGATGCACTCCAGGGCCACGGTGCCGCCGGTGGAGGCGCCCAGGGCCAGGACCTGGTTGGTGGTCCGGCTCAGCGTGGCCGGCTTGATCACCGCCCCGCGCCGCGCGCTCAGGGCGCGCCAGTTCATCTCGGTGCGGGTCGCCTGCTTGATCTTGTCGGCCAGGTCGGCGGCCATGTCCCCCACGGTGTAGGAGGAACCCGGCTTGCACATCACGTCCACCGCCCCCGCGCTGAGCGCCTGCAGCGCCAGCTCGCTGCCGGCGGGAGTCAGCGAGGACACCACGATCACCGGCATGGGGTGGTAGTGCATCAGCTTCCGGAGGAAGGTGATGCCGTCCATGCGGGGCATTTCCAGGTCCAGGGTCAGCACGTCGGGCTCGCGCTGCACGATGAGGTCGCGCGCCACGTACGGGTCGGGCGCGGTGCACACCACCTCGATCAGCGGGTCCTTGGAGAGCTGCTGTTGGAAGATCTGGCGGACCACCGCCGAGTCGTCCACGATCAGGACCTTGGTGCGCCTCATGCGACCCGCGTCCCCCGGGCCGGGAACACCGCCGCGTCCAGCCGGCCGCCCTCCTCGGTCAGCAGGCTCACCCGGCAGGTCGCCCGGCCCGCCTGGTCCTCGAACTCCGCGGCCGCCAGCCGGCGGACCTCGGGCACGCTCAGTTCGCACACCTCCACCGGCCCGAACACCTCGCGGGCCAGCGCCCCGCAGCAGATGTTCAGCAGCTCGGCCACCGCGTCCGCCTGCCGCTCCTGGGCTTCCGGGCTCGCGGGGTCCTCCCCCAGCAGGTTGGCGGCCAGGTCCACCGCCACCTCGGGGCTGGCGGCCAGGCGAACCTCGCCCCGGCCCGGGCCCGCGTACTGCATGCGCGCCTCGAGCACCACCCCCGGATAGCTCGGGGGGGCGTCGGTGGCCTCGGTGAACACGAAGGCGGCCTCTTCCAGGGTCTGGCCCACCACCCGGGCCAGCAGCTCGCGCGAGATCTCAGGCGGCACGCGCATCCCCCTTGGCCGGCCCCAGCACCTGGGCGACCACTTCCTTGAAGTTCTCGGGCCGGAACGGCTTGCGGATATAGGCGCGCACCCCCCGCCGCTTCAGCTCGTTGATGCGCGTCTCGCTCTGCTCGGAGGAGACGATCACCACCGGGGTGCTCACCAGCAGGTTGTCCTGCGCCATCCGCTCCACCAGCTCCACGCCGTTCATCTCGGGCATGTTGAGGTCGGCCAGCACCACGTCGATCCAGTGCTTGCCCAGCACCTCCAGCGCCTCGCGGCCGTTGGCCGCCTCATGCACCTCACCCACGTCCAGCCCCGACATGGCGATGGCCTTGCGCACCATCTGCCGGATGATGGCCGAGTCGTCCACGATCAGGACGGCGTAACTCATGCGGCGCCTCCGAGGGGCGCCGCGAACAGGCGTCCCATCTCCTGGATCTGCTCCAGGGCCTGGCTGGCCACGTGCTCGAGCCGCCGCGACCGCACCCCCAGCCGGGCGGTGACGCCGGGGTCGACGGCGCGCGCCATCTCGCCCACGTCCACCCCCAGCCCCAGCGAGTGCGACAGCCCGTCGGCGGCGTGCACCAGGTCCACCAGCGACCGGTGCTCCTCCGGCACCTCGGCCCCCGGCCGGTGGTGCCACCTGGCCGCCGCGGCCACCGCCGCCGGCAGGCTCCACGTCTCCGCCACCGCGCCGCCCACCTCGGCGTGGTCGATCCCCAGCGTGTCGCGCTCCGCGGCCACGAACGCCACCTCGCCGTCGCGCAGCCTGGTGAGCAGCTCGCTGCTCTCCAGCGACACGCACGTGCCCACCACCAGCTTGCCCAGGTCGTGCAGCAGCCCGGCCGTGAAGGTCAGTTCCGGCGCCGGCACATGGAGTTCCGCCGCCAGGCTCTCCGCCAGGACCGCCACCGCGGTGCAGTGCAACCAGAACACGCTGGAGTCGATCTCGTAGCCCACCAGGCGCGCCGGCGCCACCTTGGAGATGGCGGCGCTGGCCGCCACCCCGTACACCCGCTGCAGCCCCATGATGGTGATGGCGTGGCGCACCGACTGCACGTGCCCGCGGAGCCCGAAGTAGGCGGAGTTGGCCAGGCGCAGCAGGTACGCCGTCAGCGCCGGGTCGGGACGGATGACCCGCTCGAAGTCGCTGGCGCTGGAGCGCTCGTCCCGGATGAGCCGAGAGAGCTGCATGACCGTGGCCGACAGCGGCGGCAGGCTGCGCACGCGCTCCAGGATGGCTTCGGTCGCGTTCACAGCTCCAGCTCCTCTCCGTGCGAGGCGATGACCACCCGGCCGCTGCCCACGTGCAGGCGGGCGGTGCGCGACTTGGCTCCGCCCACGTCCTCGGCCGCGATCAGGATGCCGTTCTTCCAGAAGATCTTGCGCAGGATCACGTAGTTGCGCCTGCCGATCTCGAAGGTGCCCTGGTCGTCGTACAGGGAGCCGCCCCCGGCGACCTTGGCCACCAGGTCCTCCTTGCGGCAGCCCAGCTCGTACATGGCGCGGAACAGGACCGGGATGCCGGTGTCGGCGAACATGGCCGGCTTGATCACGGCCTTCTCCGGGGAGATCTCCGACAGCGGCAGCATGAAGTGGATCATGCCCCCCACCCGCCGGCCTGGATCGTGCACCATCACCGCGATGCATGAACCGAGGGCGTACGTCACCAGCTCGGTGTCCGGGTCGCCGCTCACCGCGAAGTCGGCGATGTCAATGATCACCTTGTTGGCGTTCGCGCTGCTGATCACGGGTGCTCCGCCTCCTCCTCGGGCAGCACGAACACCGAGGGCCGGACCATGCGGAGGCGGCTCCGGATCCCCGTGAGCGTCTCGGTGTGGCCCAGCGCCAGCGTGCCCCCCGGCCGGAGCAGACGCTCGATCTCCTGGATGAGCTGCTGCCGCACTGGGCGGTCGAAGTAGATGAGCACGTTCCGGCAGAAAACGACGTCCAGCCGCCCCTTCATCGGAAACGGCGGCAGCGACAGGTTCAGGCGGCGGAACACGACGTGGGCCCGGACCTCGGGCAGCACCTGGTAGCGCGGCGCCCCGGGGGGCCCGCCGTCCACGTGCGGCGTGAAGTAGCGGGCGCGCTGGGCCCGGGACAGCGGTGCCAGACGCTCCGCCGAGTACACCCCCCGCTCCGCCTGGGCCAGCATCTGATGGGAGATATCGGTCGCCAGGATGCGGAACTCCAGGGGTTTGCCGCCCAGGCTCTCCAGCACCGCCAGGGCCATCGAGTAGGGCTCCTCGCCGCTGGAGCACGCCGCCGACCACAGCCGGAGGACCTTCTGGCCCTCGGCCAACCGCCGCAGCACCACCTTCTTGAGTTCCTCGAAGTGGTCCGGCTCGCGCAGGAACGAGGTGAAGTTGGTGGAGATGGCATCGAGGAAGTGGACCAGTTCCTCGCCGGTGGCGTCGGCCTCCAGATACTCGAGGTACTCGGCCTCGCTCTCCAGCGACAGCGCCCGCACGCGCTTGCCGACGCGCGCCGCGACCAGCGCCTCCTTGCCGGCGTGCAGGCTGATCCCGGCCTGCTCGTACGCCAGCCGGCAGAACCGCCGGAACAGAGCCGGCGTCATGGCCCGCTCCGTGCTGCCCATGCTCGCCTCCTGGGCCCACGGCGGCGGTGCTCCGCCCCGCGGTCCACCTCATCCACCCGGAGTTCCGGCATCGCCGTCCGGTGGGGGGCACGCCGGCGATGCCCGGGGGCCCTCGAACCGAGGGGCGGCGGCGGGAGGGGCCCGCCGCCTGCCCCCCGCACCGGGCTAGAACTGCTCGAGGGCG
>DATKKS010000035.1:0-7582 GCA_035542815.1 Saccharimonadales bacterium (SeqCode)
ACTCGCTGTGGTTCGACGACGTGCACAGCGTGTTCGGCGTCACCCAGAGCGAGCTGCGCTCGCTGGCGCAGATCACCGTGACCAGCGTGGGCGCGCTGCCCGCGGCCATGCCCAGCATGGCCATCGTATACATCGACGGAAACGCCACCTTCACCACCGCCCGCCCGCTCACCGGGGGCGGGATCCTGTTCGTGAACGGCGACCTGACACTGCCCGCGAACTCCAACTCGCTGTTCTCGGGCTTCATCTACGCCACCGGCCGGGTGTACCAGTACGCGCCCTCGCTGGTGTCGGGAATGGTGATCGCCCACGGCGGGTACACCATCAGCGGGTCCGGCGACGTGGCCCAGACCGAGTACAGCGCCAGCGTGCTGAGCGCGGTGCGCGACCACCTCTGCCAGTACCAGGAGGCCAAGGCGCCCTATGTCGTGCAACACTGATCGCTCGCGCCGCCGGGACGCCCGCGGCTTCACCATGGTGGAGGTGCTGGTCGCCTCCACCGTGCTGTCCATCGTGCTGCTGGCCGCGGTGACCTACCAGGTCAACAGCATGCACGCCAACACCAAGATCAAGGACCGCGCGTTCGCCACCCAGAAGGCCATCCAGATGATGGAGGAGCTGCGCGGCTACGTGAACGGCGGCGCCGAGACCAACATCGACGTGCTGGACGGCTACGACGACGGCGCGGTGTTCAACACCATCCTGACCACCGACAAGAAGGTCACCGACGCGGCCGACCCGCTGAGCGGGAACCACCAGGTGATGGGCGACTGGCGCTACCTGCGCCAGATCAGCATCCGCCGCCTCCCGGAGGCGCCCAACGCCCGGCTGGTGGAGGTGCGCGTGTACTACGCGCAGCACGGCAGCAGCACCGTGGCCGAGGAGCGCCTGGCCGAGGTGAGCTCCATCCTCAAGACGGTGGGCAACATCAGCGTGCCCACCGAGGTGATGGACATCTACATCCTGGCCCTGGAGAACGTGCCCGGCTGGTGGTCCAACATGGCCACCCTGCGGCCGATGTTCGACAACAGCATCTCCGACCTGGAGAACCGCAACCCCGGCCTGGAGATCCGGCGCCACTGGATCACCCGCCTGGGCTACGGGCGGGACCCGAACTACACGCCGTACGTGAACCTGGCCGCCAACGCCGCCACCGCCAGCCTGCCGTGGGTGTACTACTACCCCGGCATGCTGGACGTGACCAACAGCAAGAAGTACTACGAGCCGAACAACATCCGGGCCCGCTTCAACCTGGACGGCACGGTGGTGAACGGCACGGCGGCGGTGGACGCCACCACCGGCTACACCTCGACCGTGTACTCGCTCGCCGACGCGTGGAACCACTGCAAGCGCTACCCGGAGGAGCTGTCGATGTACCAGGCGGCGCAGGCGCTGGACCCCACGCTGGAGCCGAGCCTGCGGCTGCTGCTGGAGGACATGAACACCAACCCCACCAAGTACACCAACGCGCTGGTGGTGAACCTCCACGGTGAGATGCTGCCGCTGCCGCCGATGCACAACTTCTCCGACCCGGCCAAGGACCCCCGGCCGACGACCAGCGGCGGGCAGCCCCTGGTCCGGGCGGTGACCCACCCGGAGCGCCTGTACTACGCCACCGGGGACACCGTCCGGCTGCGGGTGTACACGTACCTCACCCGGCCGGACACCAGCATCGCGCCCACCGAGACTCACGCCTTCCTGCTGCTCAAGAACGCGGTGGGCCAGGTCTCGGTGGACTCGGTCCGGCAGCTGAACGCCACGGACAGCATCTGGGTGAACAACCCGGCCAACGTCAGCACCAGCGGCAGCGACATCCTGATCGACCTGCCGCACAGCAAGCTCAAGCGCGAGCGGCTCCCCAACAACCGGGGCCTGGCCACCAGCGCGCGGCTGGACGGCATGGACTACATCCCGTGCCCGTTCCGGGGGGCCTTCCTGAAGGACCTGACCAGCACCTCCAGCCGCCCCAAGAACACCGCGGAGTGGGTGATCCGGCTGCACTACACGGGCTCGGGCATGCTCACCGTGGAGACGCGCCTGGGAGACCCGGTGCTCATGTATGGCTCGGGCAGCTGGTCCGACTATCCGAACCTGTCGCGGACCTACGCCTGGATCGGCACCTCCCACCCGCCGATCACCGAGCAGTACCAGTTCATGGGGGACCCGCGACACTGTCCGTACGCCGACGTGCAGCAGGGATTCGGCTACAACTGGTACTTCACCAGCGTGGACACCTCCCAGTACCCGGGGATCAGCAAGACCTCCAGCGGCTGGGGCAGCACCGGCAGCAGCATCGGGGTGGACCTGCCGCGCTACTACTCCCTGTGGCGCAACGCCATGCTCAAGACCGGCTCGATCTGGACCAACATGACCGGGTTCTCGTTCTACTACATCGGGCTGGGCGGGGAGATGGGCGCCGACGCCTCCAACGGCTACCCCAACGGTCTGCCCATCGGCGGCGCGCCGTGGAACCTCTCCGGCCAGCAGCAGGTGGACGAGATCACCGCAGAGCAGACCGTCAACAGCTGCCGCATGCCGGCGCGCAACGACAACTCCTGGTTCGCGATCCCGTGGCTGGGCGAGCTGTACCCGGACGAGATGTACGCCCCGGGCGGCAGCGGCGGGTGGAGCGTCAACGGCAACCTGCCCACCGGCTCGGGCAACTTCTACCGCGCCCAGTACGACGCGGCCGGCAGCCCGCTGGGAGCCAGGCGCCAGCGGCGCGCCAGCGTCTCCGGCTGCGCCTCGCTGATGAACGGCAAGGGCAGCGGCAGCGGGCCGTACCGGCACGAGTACCGCGACGACGACGTGGCCACGGTGATGACCGACGGCCTCAACCTCTCCGGGCGGTTCAACCTGGGCGTGCCCAGCACCATGGCCGCGTCGCGCCCGTTCACCCTGGACTACGGCTCCTCGAACCCGCCGGAGTGGAGCGACACCGCGTACTCCAACTACCGCACCACGCTCAGCTTCCTGAAGTCGTATTTCAACGCCCCGTACGGGTCCAGCTACCGGTCCAGCGCCAACATCAAGGTGAGCCAGGGCGGCCGCGCCGCCCACTTCGTGGTGAACGGGCTCTCGCCGCAGACCTCCAGCGGCGCCGCGTGGATGGCGCGCTTCGCGCTGGTGAGCATGGTGCAGTCGTTCTTCGACGCGGGCGACCCCTCGGTCTCGGGCTGGATCCCCCAGATCCCGCGGGTGCAGGTGCTCACCCCCGACCCGAACGACGACCTGGACAACCCCACCAGCATCAACGTCACCTGGAAGACGGACTGGCTGCGCTGGGACAAGCAGAGCTACTCGCTGCCGGCCTACACCCCCAGCTCCGTGACCATGGCCTTCGCGCTCAAGTACTCCAGCGACGGCGGCCGGAGCTGGAAGTACGCCGACGACAACTCCGACGCCGACGCGGGCGCCCGCGCGGTGGACGGATCGGGCAACGACCTGCACACGGTGAGCCAGCCGTTCTCCTGGAACGTGTCGGAGCTGGCGCGCGGCAGCTACATCCTGCGGCTGGAGGCGTACCGCAGCTCCACCCAGCTGCACTACGCGTACCACCAGGTGCAGATCTACATCAAACGGTCGGGGGTGTAGCCATGCGCGGCGACGCGGCCCACGGGGGCACGGGCGGGAGCGGTTCGCGGGGCTTCTCGCTCCTGGAGCTGATGTCGGTGATCATCTCCATGGGCGTGATCATGATGGTGAGCGTCGCGGTGTTCAAGCACTGCACCCAGGCGGGCATCCGGCTGGAATCCAACGACAACCTCAAGAACTTCGGCCAGCAGGCGATCAACGGGCTGCGCCAGCAGCTCACCCAGTCGCGCGTGCTGTACCAGAACGACACCTACGGCAACGCCCTGTGGGGGCGCCTGCAGATCCCCGCCGGCTTCTCGCCGCTGGGCACCACCACGCTCCCGACGATCCACGAGACCGGCTCGCTCTCGCCCAGCGAGGCGTCCGACCTGACCACGCCGTTCGACCCGGCCAGCGTGGGCAACGCCCTGCTGTTCATCGAGAGCCTGGGGCACACCCCGGCCGGCAGCCGCTGGATCGACCTGTACCGGCTGCACGCCTACTACCTGCACAAGTACACCGGGGTGAACGTGGCGAGGCGCGGCTGCGGGTACGACCTCCTGGAGTGGGAAGGCCAGCGCTACGCGGACTACTCGCAGCTCTCGGGCGCCCCGGACACGGTCTACCAGGCGCTCATCGCCCAGGGCGTCACCCAGGCCTGGAACGCGCTGGGGACCAGCGTGGGCACCACCGTGTACACCATCAACGCCGCGGGCACCCTCACCGCGCTGGCCAGCCCGGTGCTCAGCTACACCTCGGTGCAGAGCGCCACGCACCTGTTCGGCAGCCGCGGGGACACCCACTACGCGGTGGCCTTCAACCGCGGCCCGGGCTTCGCCATCGACGACTCGGTGCCTGCTTACGCCACCGCCAGCGCCTCCGGCGACGGCTTCCCCAACGGGTTCGAGACCGCCGTGGTGGGTCCCACCGGCGGGCGCAAGATCCTGCTGCGCCTGGTGATGGTGGCCGAGGGCTACGGCGGCCGCTACACCCACGAGAACATCGCCCTGGCGCAGGCCAAGAACTACTAGCGGCGCCGGCCTCCAACCTGCAGCAGCCCAACACGTTACAGATTATCCCCCAACTCCTCGGGCGGGCCGTCCGCGCGCGTGCTAGAATGCCGGCGGCTTGGCCTCACGGCCGCACATTCGGTTCCTCCGGCCTCCCACTGCCCGGGCCCGGAGGGTTGCAGCCCGTCAGGAGGGAACCTGTCATGAACTCGTCTCATCCGCTGGCCCGGGGCCTGCTGCTGGGCCTCTCGGTGGCGGCGCTGGCCCTGGTCGGCTGCGCCACCCGGGGCTTCGTGCGCGACTACGTCGAGACCCAGGTGGCCCCGCAGCGCGACATCAACTCGCGGCTGCAGGGCGACATCGCGGACGTCCGGGTGCGGGCCGACTCCGCCGACGCCCACGCCCTGGCCGCGCAGGCCCTGGCCCGGAACGCCATGGACGAGGCGGCCGCGGCGCGCCGGCTGGCCACCAAGATCGCCACCGGCGAGCTGAACTACAACGTCGTCAGCAGCCACGAGGTCCACTTCGACTTCGACGAGAGCCACCTGGACGGGAAGTCGCGGCGCACCCTGGACGACCTGGCCAGCGAGCTGGAGAAGCACCCGCGCTACGTGCTCGAGATCGTGGGCCACACCGACGACGTGGGCAGCTCCCGCTACAACCTGCGCCTGGGCCAGGAGCGCGCCGAGACGGTGCGCCGCTACCTCAACGACGAGCACCGCATCCCGCTGTCGCGGATGGCCACCATTTCCTTCGGCTCCGGCAAGCCGGTGAGCCACGGCGAGGGGGCCGAGGCGCGGGCGCTCAACCGCCGCGCGGAGATCCGGCTGCTGGAGGTGCAGGACGTGGACCTGGCCGCCAGCGCCGCCACGCCCTAGAAGTCCGCGGCGCCGCGCGGGCCGCGGGGGCGAACGCCAAAACTCCACTTGAGCCCGGCCTCCGCCGGTGCTAGGTTTCGGCCATGCCGCGAGCGGGATCTTGTGCCACCGGGATTTCGCAGCCGCCGGAGCCGCGATCCGACGCACCGCGCGCGCGCCGCCCGATCCCGGGGCGCGTCGCAGCCGCGCGGTGGTGCATCCTGTCGGGGCTCCTGCTGGCCGGCTGCGCGCAGGCTCCCCCGCCCCGCGTGCCCCCACCTCCAAAGCTGCCTCCCGCCCATCTGCCTCCGCCCGCGGCCTCGGACCGCGCCGTGCTGCGCCAGCGCCGCGTGGCGATCGATCCCGGCCACGGCGGGGTGTTCCCCGGCAGCGTCGGCCAGGCCGGCCTCCGGGAGTGCGACGTCAACCTGGACGTGGCCCGGCTGCTGGCCGCCCACCTGCAGGATGCGGGCGCGGCGGTGCTGCTCACGCGGGAGGCCGACTCCGACTTCGTGGGGCGCGACTCCACCCGGCTGCGCGACGACCTCGAGGCGCGCGTGCAGCTGTCCAACGCGTTCCGCCCGGACGTGTTCCTGTCCATCCACCACAACGGGGACGCCAACCACGACACTTCGCGCGACGCGATCGAGACCTACTACCGGATGCTCGATCCGGGCGCGAGCCTCGACGCCGCCTCGCACCTGCACCAGCGCCTGGAGGAGAGCCAGGGCACCCCGCGGGCCGAACTCATCCCGGGCAACTACTACGTGCTGCGCCGCTCCACCGCGGCGGCCGCGATCCTCGGGGAGGCCAGCTACCTGAGCCATCCGGCCACCGAGCAGCTGCTGCTGCAGCCGGAGCGCCGGGCCCTCGAAGCCGGGGCCTACTACCAGGGGCTGGTGGACTACTTCCGCGCCGGCGTGCCGCGCCTGGCGGCCATGGATCCCGTGGCGCCGGTCCTGGACACGCTGCCCGCCGCGCTCACCGCCGAGATCGAGGACGGTGCCGGCGGGGCGCAGCTGGACCCGGTCTCGCTCCAGGTGTTCCTGGACGACAAGCCGCTGCCGGCCCCGGTGATGGAGCGCCTGGCGGCGGCCCGGCCGGACACCTCGGACACCGCCGCGCCGGCCGTGGGCCGGGTGCGGGTGAGCGCGCCGCTGCCCCCGGACCTGCCCAACGGGCCGCACACCTGGAGCCTCCAGGCACGCAACCTGAACGGCAACGCGCTGACCGCCCGCGAGCGCGCCTTCGAACTGCAGGGCGCGGTGGCCTCGCTGGGCGTGCGGACCATCCCGCCGTCCATCTCGCTGCTGGGCCGCACCGGCGGCGACATGTTCGAGGTGGCGGTGGAGGCCGCCGACGCCCGCGACGTCCCGGTGCACCGCACGGACGGGAAGCTGTACATCTCCAACGGCTGGTTCGTGCTGCCCGACGGCGACTTCATCCGCGACTCCATCCCCTTCACCCTCACCGACGGGGCGTTCCACGCGGTGGTGCGCCTGTCCGCGCACAGCAGCCGCGACATCGAGATCCGGACCCGGGTGGGCCCGCTGGTGGCGCGCGCCACCGACCCCGAGGTGGCGCCTCTGGGCACCTGGTTCCTGGTGTACGCCAAGACCCTGTGCGGGGACCACACCTGCGCCCTGCCCGGCGCCGCGGTGCTGTGGGACGGGCGGGTGGTGGGCCGCACCGACGGCTCCGGGATGCTGGCGGTGCGCACCGACGTGCACCCGGGGCGGCTGGACAGCCTGGAGCTGGCGGCCCCCGGGCACCTGCGGCGCAAGTACATCGTGAACAGCGCCCTCACCGACTACACCGTGGACCTGGGCTCCGGCTACACCACCGCCGGCTCGTGGCCGTACTTCGTGTTCGACCAGGCGGTGCTGCCCGAGATCCCCGAGGCGGCGCTGCTGCGCGGCCTGCGCGTGGCGCTGGACCCGCTGGGCCCGAAGCTGGGCGGCGAGAGCGGCGAGGTGGAGGGCGGCGCGGACCTCAACTTCCAGGTGGCCCGGGCGCTCAAGGCCAGCCTGGAGGCGGTGGGGGCCGAGGTGATGCTCACCCGCGGCCCGGGCGACTCGCCCTCCGCCGTGGGCCGGCTGCGGGCGATCGAGAGCTTCGGGGCCCAGCGGGTGCTGCTGATCG
>DATKKS010000036.1:0-6982 GCA_035542815.1 Saccharimonadales bacterium (SeqCode)
GACATCCCGCTGCTCCGCGGCCTATCCGTGCGGGTGCAGATGGTCACGCTGGCCGCGGCGTTTCTGGTGGCCATGTCCACGTTCGTCTGCGTGTTCTTCCCGGCCCGCATCCAGCAGCCCACCGAGGCCGCGCTGCAGGCCAGCGCCTCGGCGCTGGCCGAGCAACTCGCCGCGGAGGTCGGGCCCCAGCTGGCCTTCGGCAACGAGGCCGCAGTCCGCGAGCAGCTCCAGAAGAAACTGGGGCGCCGCGGGTTGACGTACGTCCAGGTGTTCGACGAGCGGGGGAGCCTGGTGGTGTCGGCGGGGCGGGCGACCGACGCGGTTCCGCCCGCCCAGGCGCTGGCGCGCCAGCCCGTGGTGGACGAATCCGGCGACGCCGAGCTGCGCATCGCACAACCCCTGCTCGCCCACGACCGCCCCTCCGGCGCGCTGGTTCTGGGCGTGTCGCGCGAGGACACCCAGCGGCAGATCCGCAGCTACCGGCAGGTCACGCTGGTGGCCAGCCTCGCGTTGCTGCTCCTGGGGATCCTGGGGGCGCTGGCGACCAGCACCCTCATCGCCCGTCCCCTCCAGGACGTGGCCGCGCGCCTGGGAGCCATGGCCCGGGGAGACTTCACCGGCCGCAGCCACGTGGCCACCAGCCGCGACACGCTGATGCTGTCCGCGGCCCTCAACAAGATGGCCGACCACGTCGCCGCCGCGCTGCGCGAGGTGGGCCAGGCCAGCACCGAGGTGGTGCGGGCGGCCCAGGACTTCGCCACCAGCTTCCGGGAGATGCGCGAGCGCGCCGCCGGCGAGAGCGAGGCCAGCGAGAGCGTGGCCGCCTCGGTCAACGAGATGGCCCGCAGCGTGCAGGAGACTTCCCGGCGGGTGCAGGAGGCGCTGGCCATGGCCAGCGAGTCCAAGCTCGCCGCGCAGCGGGGCGTGGAGGTGATCCACCGGGCCACCGGCATCATGCAGCAGACCGCCGGCGCGGTGGAGACCATGGCCGGCACCCTGAACGGACTCAGCGCCCACTCCGACCGCATCGGCGAGGTGGTGGACGTGATCGAGGAGATCGCCGAGCAGACCAACCTGCTGGCCCTGAACGCGGCGATCGAGGCCGCCCGGGCGGGCGACCAGGGCCGCGGGTTCGCGGTGGTGGCCGATGAGGTGCGCAAGCTCGCGGAGCGCACCCAGCAGGCCACCAAGGAGATCGCCGGCCGGGTGCGCGCCGTGCAGACCGGCACGCAGGAGGTGATCCAGGCGATGCAGGCGGGCCGCAGCGCCACCGAGACCGGGCGCCAGGCGCTGGCCAGCGAGGCCGGCGACAGCCTGCACGAGATCCTGAGGCTCAGCGGCGGGGTGGAGGTGGAGGTGGAGAACATCGCGGTGGCCACCCGCCAGCAGGCGCTGGTGAGCGAGGAGATCGCGGGCAAGGTGGAGAACATCGCGGCGGTGGCGCGGGCTACGGCCGAGTCCGCCGGACACTCGGCGGAGGCCTCCCGCACGCTGGGCACGCGCATCGAGAGCCTGATCGCCAAGCTGGGCCGCTTCCGGCTCTCGGGCACGGCCCGGATCCGCGAGGAGCCCGAGGACGGCCGCCGGGCGGCGTAGGGGCGCACGGCAGTGCGCCCGCGGCCGCCAACGCGCGCAGGGGCGCGCGGCAGTGCGCCCGCCAGGCCTACGGTGCGGGTACTCCGCCCCGGGCCACCTACCGCGGCCGCACCAGCGCCGGCCGGTCGGTGCTGCGGATGAAGCGGCGGACGACGATGTACACCCGGTTGGCCGCGGCGTCCGTCACGTACACGTACTCTCCCACCAGCACGCTCGAGCTGTACGCCGCGATCCCCCCCGGGCGGAACGACGCCGGGTTGCCCAGCTGGTCCTTCCCGAACTGGGTGACGAACTTGCCGTCCTGGCCGTACTCCTGCACCCGGCGGTTGCCCTGATCCACCACCAGGAGGCGGCCGTCGTCGGTGAGCGCCAGGCCCTGGGGGCTGTTCATCTGCCCGCTGCCGGAGCCGGGCGCGCCGAAGGACCGCACCAGGCCGCCGCCCGGCCGGAACACGCGCACCCGGCTGCGGTACGGATCGGTCACGAAGACCAGCGACTCGCTCACCGCCAGGCCCCCGATCGAGAACAGCGAGTCCCGGAATCCGGAGGCCACCGTGCGCAGCAGCGTGCCGTCCACGGAGAACACGTCCACCCAGCCGCCCTGGTCGGGGTCGGAGCACCCCACGAACACCTCGCGGCCCCGCACCGCCACGGCCGCGGGGTCGGTCCCGGGCCGGAGCGGGATGGTGCGACGGACGGCGCCTGAGGTGTCCACCACCGAGGCCCGCAGCCCGTCCTCCTCCAGCACCACCACGGTGGAGTCGTCCACCACCGCCAGGCCCACCGGCTTCAGGAACTCCCCCGGCGCCCTGAGGGTGCGGCGGTAGGTGCCGAGGAAGTCGAAGGCCGAGACGCGGTCCGAGTCGTCCTCCGCCACCCACACCTCGCGGATGAGGAGCCCGTCCCCCAGCACCCCCACCGCCGTCGGGCCTGCCAGGCTGTCCGGCTGGGTGCCGCGCCCGGCGAAGCTCCCGACGTAGGCGTACACCAGCTGCACGCCGGTGTCGGCCTTGCCGCACCCGCCCGCCCCCAGCGCCAGCGGGATCGCAGCCCAGACCAGCACCAGCAGCGCCGGGGTGATGCCCCGCCGGCGGCCGGCCGGAAGGCGGCGGCCCGCCGGGCGCGGGCGGAGCAGACAACGGGGCAGGCTGGGCATCGGGTTCCCTCCTGTAGGCATCCAATCCTGCGGGGCGCCCTGCGCCCGGATTCTAATTGATCGGCACCTCGCCGTCTCCTAACCTTGAGCCCGCGCCGCAGCCACCCGGCTTTCCCGGAGGAACGCATGTCCAGCCCCGGCGACTCTCTGCAGCTCAAGGGCATTGACCACCTCGAGCTGTGGGTGGGCAACGCCCGCCAGGCGGCCCACTACTACGTCCACGGCTTCGGCTTCCGCCCCGCCGCCTACCTGGGCCCCGAGACCGGGGTCCGCGACCGCTGCTCCTATCTCCTGGAGCAGGGCAAGGCGCGCCTGGTGATCACCGCCGCGCTGCGGCCCGAGGGGCCGGTCCACGAGCACGTGGCCCGCCACGGCGACGGGGTGCGCGACATCGCCTTCTGGGTGGACGGCGCCGCCGCGGCGTTCCGCGAGGCGGTCCGCCGGGGCGCCCGCCCGGCGCAGGAGCCGCGGGAGCAGCGCGACGCGCACGGCACGCTGCGCCGCGCCGCCATCCACACCTACGGGGACACGCTGCACTCGTTCGTCGAGCGCGGCGACTACCCCGATCGGTTCGCCCCGGGATTCGAGCCGCTGCCGGGAAACGGCAACGGCAACGGCGACGCCGGGCTGCTGCGGGTGGACCACGTCGTGGGCAACGTGGAGCTGGGGCAGATGGACACCTGGGTGGCCTTCTACCGCGACGTGCTGGGCTTCTCGCAGTTCATCCACTTCGACGACCGGGACATCTCCACCGACTACTCGGCGCTCATGTCCAAGGTGATGCAGGACGGCTCGGGGTCCATCAAGTTCCCCATCAACGAGCCGGCGCAGGGGCGCAAGAAGTCGCAGATCCAGGAGTACCTGGACTTCTACGGCGGGCCCGGGGTGCAGCACGTGGCGCTGCTCACCCAGGACATCGTGCGCACCGTGCGCCGCCTGCGGTCGGCGGGGGTGGAGTTCCTGGGGGTGCCGCACTCCTACTACGAGGAGGTGCCCGGCCGGCTGGGGCGGGTGGACGAGAAGCTCTCGGAGCTGGAGGAGCTGGGGGTGCTGGTGGACCGCGACGACGAGGGCTACCTGCTGCAGCTGTTCAGCCGGCCGGTGCAGGACCGCCCCACGCTGTTCTTCGAGGTCATCCAGCGCAAGGGCAGCCGCGGCTTCGGCAAGGGGAACTTCAGGGCCCTGTTCGAGGCCATCGAGCGCGAGCAGGCGCTGCGGGGCAACCTGTGAGCGCGCGGGGGCGCGCGTGAGGCTGGCCGCCTGGCTGCCGCTCGCGGGGGCCCCGGACTGGGGCTTCGTGGACGGCGGGCGGGGCGGATCCGTGCCGCGGCTGTACCGCTGGGCGCTGGGCACCGGCCAGCTGCGCGCCGAGGGCCGCTCGCCCTCCTCGCTGCTGGACTACCTCTACCACGGCGGCGGGCGCGCCGAGCTGGCCCGGCTGGCGGCGCTGGCCGGCGGGGCCCCGCCGACGGACCTCGACGGGCAGCCGTTCTGGGTCGAGCTGCAGGACCTGGAGCTGCTGCCCCCGGTGCAGCACCCGCCCGCGTTCCGGGACTTCTACACCTTCGAGCAGCACGTGCGGGCGGCCCGCGCGCGGCGCGGCCTGGAGATGCCCCCCGAGTGGTACGAGGCACCGGTGTTCTACTACTCGAACCCCCACGCGCTGCTGGCATCGGGGCTCCCGGTGGCGCGCCCGCGGGCCTGCCGCGAGCTGGACTTCGAGCTGGAGGTGGCGGCGGTGCTGGAGCGCGGCGGGCGCGACCTGTCCCCGGAGGAGGGCGAGACCCGCATCCTGGGGCTGGCGATCCTCAACGACTGGAGCGCGCGGGACGTGCAGCGCCGCGAGATGAAGGTGGGGCTGGGCCCGTCCAAGGGCAAGGACTTCGCCACCTCGCTGGGGCCGTGGGTCACCACGGTGGACGAGCTGGCCGACCGGCGGGTGGGGCGCGGGCGCTACGACCTGGCCATGGCCGCGCGGGTCAACGGCCGCGAGGTGTCGCGGGCCAACCTGAAGGACATGCACTTCGACTTCGGCCGGCTCGTTGCGCACGCCTCCGAGGGTGTGTATCTTCACCCGGGGGAGGTGCTGGGCTCGGGCTCGGCCGGCACCGGGTGCATCCTGGAGCTGGGCCCCGAGAACGTGCCGTGGCTGGAGCCCGGCGACCTGGTGGAGCTGGAGGTGGAGCGCCTGGGGGTGCTGCGCAACACCGTCGTGGCGCCCGACTGAGCCGGCGCCGGCGGCCGCCACTCCCCCGGCGTGCCCGCGACCCGGGCCGCGGTCGCGGCAGCGCACCCGCAATCGGAGGCCGCACCGGAGCACTCCCATGCCCATGTACCACGCCCTCGGCCTGATCCCGCACAAGCGCCACACCCAGTTCCGCAAGCCCGACGGGGCGCTCTTCAGCGAACAGCTGATGGGCAGCAAGGGCTTCAGCGGCATCAGCTCGCTGCTCTACCACCACCACCCGCCCACCCAGGCGGGCCGGGTGGGCCCGGCGGTGCCGGCGGCGGTGCCGCTCGCCCCGCGCGAGCCGCTCCGGCATCACCACCTGCGCACCCAGGGCCTGAAGCCGGCGGGGGACGCGATCTCCGGGCGGCGGGTGCTGCTGGCCAACGAGGACGTGTCGCTGGCCCTGTGCCTGCCCGCGGGGGCGATGCGCTACCACTACCGCAACGGCCAGGGGGACGAGCTGCACTTCGTGCACCAGGGCACCGGGCGGTTCGAGACCGTCTTCGGCACGCTGCACTACCGGCCGGGCGACTACGTGGTGATCCCGCGGGGCACCACCTGGAAGCTGGTGGCCGACCGCGGCCCGCAGCGCTTCCTGGTGGTGGAGTCGGCCAGCCAGATCGAGCCGCCCCGCCGCTACCGCAACGAGTACGGCCAGCTCCTGGAGCACGCTCCCTACTGCGAGCGCGACATCCGCCTGCCGGCGCGCCTGGAGACCCACACCGCGCGCGGCCGGTTCGAGGTGCGGGTGAAGGCCCGCGACGAGCTGACCTCGTACTGGTTCGCGTTCCACCCCCTGGACGTGGTCGGGTGGGACGGCTACCTGTACCCGTGGATCTTCAACATCGAGGACTTCGAGCCCATCACCGGCCGCATCCACCAGCCGCCGCCGGTGCACCAGACGTTCGAGGGCCGGGGCTTCGTGGTGTGCTCGTTCTGCCCGCGCAAGTACGACTACCACCCGCTGGCGGTGCCGGTGCCCTACAACCACAGCAACGTGGACAGCGACGAGGTGATCTACTACGTGAACGGCAGCTTCATGAGCCGGCGGGGCATCGAGTCGGGGTCGTTCACGGTGCACCCGCAGGGCATCCCGCACGGGCCGCACCCGGGCGCGGTGGAGGCTTCGCTGGGCCGCGAGTCCACCGACGAGCTGGCGGTGATGCTGGACACCTTCCGCCCGCTGCACCTCACCGCCGAGGCCCTCCAGCTGGACGACCCCGGCTATCCGCTCAGCTGGGTGCCGCCGGCGCGGGCGGGGCGGGCCCGCGGGGCGCGCGCCGGGCGGCCGGCCCGGTCCCGCGCGCCGAAGGCGGCCCGGGGCCGGGCGCGCAGGAAGTAGGCGCGGCGCGCCGCGCACGCGGGATCCGGCCCGCGGCGCCGTGCCGAGGATCCAGGAGCTTCACCTCACCCACGTGAAGGGGGGATCATGAGAAGGATTCTGGCCGTCTCGCTGATGGTGGCGCTGGGCGCGGGCCTCGCGGCCCCGTGCGCCCTGGCCAAGGGCCACATCCTGCGCGAGGGGGACGTCGTCAAGGTCAAGCTCGAGGGCGACATCAGCGCCAAGGGCTCCGCCACCGGCGACACCGTCGGCGTGGTCATCCCGGAGGCGTGGCAGCGCGACCCCAAGGGGGCGCCCGAGATCCCCGCCGGCACCCACGGCGTGATCACCCTCAAGATGGGGGAGCCCGCGGGCGACAAGGTGGCCTACGACGTCACCAAGCTGGTGTTCTTCCCCGAGGGCCACCGGGTCACCGCCACCACCCGGGTCTCGCCGGAAGGCGCCGGTGTGATCGAGGTCAGCGGGGCGAGCTTCTTCAAGAAGCTGCTGCTCCCGCCGCTGCTGGGGTTCCTCTTCTGGCACAGCCACGGCTCGGTGGACGAGGGCAGCGAGGTCAGCCTGGAGGTCCGCAAGCGCGTGGACTGGTAGGCCCGCCGGGCCGCGCAGCGCCCCCGGGCCGCCCGGCAACCGCGCACCCTACTCCAGCGGGATGCGGCTC
>DATKKS010000037.1:0-7672 GCA_035542815.1 Saccharimonadales bacterium (SeqCode)
ACCTCCAGGCCGCGCTGGATCCCGCCGGGCATCGCGGGGTCGAAGGCCCCGTAGACATGGACGACCTTCATGGCTGCGATGGCCGCGGCCGCGGCCGCGCCCGCGCCGCGAAGACCGCGCCGGCGAGGAACAGGGCCGCGAAGAAGAACCACTGCAAGGCGTAGCTCAGGTGCGGGCCGTCGCTCAGCTCGGGGGCCGCCAGCGCCCGCGGCCAGTTCGGCACGCCGGGCCCCGGCAGGCGGCGCAGCACCAGGCTGCGCAGGCCGTAGGGCACGCGGGCCCGGGCCTGGGGGGCGTCGTCCAGCACCGGGCCGGCGCGCGGGCGGGGCCCCCGGCCGGCCAGCGGCAGGGCCAGGCCCGCCACCTCGAGGCTCCCGGGCTCCGCGCTGGCGGCGAGGTCCACCGTGGCGCCGTCGGGCGCCGGCAGCCAGCCCCGCTCCACCAGCACCCCCGAGTCCGCGCCCGCCCAGCGCAGCGGCTGCACCACCACCACCCCGGGGACGCCTCCCAGGCTGCGGTTGCGGAGGGCCATCGGGAAGGACGCGTCAAAGCGGCCCCGCACCCGCACCCGCCGCCACAGCAGGGAGTCCGTGGGCAGGCTCGCGGCGCCGCCGAGGTCCACCTCCGGGCGCCAGCGGGCGGCCTCCATGCGGCGGTTCAGGGCGCGCCGCTGGTGCAGCCGGTCCAGCTGCCACACGGCCAGCCGCACGCACACCAGGGCCCCAGCCACCAGGCCCGCCACGAGCAGCCAGCGCCGAACTTGCATGGCGCCAGTCTACGCCGGCAATTAATTGGCCGGCAAGAGATTCGAGGGGGTGTCCGGGGGCCGCGGAAGGAGGCTGACAGGCCCTCGGGGCGGGAGTAGAATGCTGAGCATCTGGTCACATGAGGGCCTCGCCGGCGCCCAGTTGATTTCCGCGGATCCCCGGGCCGACCCCCGCCTCTAACCCTGTGGAAGACGCTTCCGGCGGCGGCCCGGCACCCGGGCCGCGGCACACCTCCAACCCCGAGAGACTCCAAGGCCGTGGCTTCCCTGTTCGAGTTCCTGGGCCTCCTGGCCCTGTGGGTGATCCTCCAGGTGTGGCTCCTCCCGCGCATGGGCGTGCCCACCTGAGCCGTGCCCCTGCCGCGCCGGTCGGCGCGGGACGAGCCGGGCGCGACGTCCACGGACCCCCCTTCCCCGCCCCAGGAGTGTGGATCATGACCCAGATCGGGATCCGCCGGCCGCTGGAGGCCGGCTTCGAGGAGGCCCTCGAGCGGGTGGCGGCGGCCCTCCAGAGCGAGGGCTTCGGGGTGCTCACCGAGATCGACGTCCAGAAGACCCTGCGGGAGAAGCTGGGCGCCGACTTCCGCCGGTACCGGATCCTGGGGGCGTGCAACCCGCCGCTGGCGTACCAGGCGCTCCAGACCGAGCTGGACGTGGGCCTGGGCATGCCGTGCAACGTGATCGTGTACGAGACCGCCGGCGGCAAGTCGGTGGTGGTGGCGGTGGACCCGCTGCAGACGCTCGCGAGCCTGGGCGCGCCCGGCCTGGAGCCGGTCGCCCGGGAAGTGCGCCGCAAGCTGGAGCGGGTGCTGGACAGGCTGAACCAGCCGCCCAACGCCTGAACCGAAACCCCCAGGGTTGGCTCCCGTAGGAGGTATTTCCACCGTGCCCGCGCCCGCGCGCCGATGCTAGCGTGCGGGCTCCGGCGGATTCCCCCGATTGAAACAGGCCCGGCCGCAGCCAGTGGTCCCCCGCCCGCGGGGGCGCCCGGGCGCATCGCCCGGCCGCGTCCCGGCGGCCGCTCCGAGGAGTCGAGATGATCGAATTCGGCCCAGGAAACCTCCGCGTCCCGAAGTGGAGCCGACCGGTCTACATGGTCGCGTTCGGGACCACCGACTATCGCAAGCGCTACCCCGAGAAGAAGCTGGACGAGCTGGCCATGATGGCCTTCCGGATGATGCTCGAGGAGAACGACCTCAAGCTGGATCCGCTGGCGGTCAAGGGGCTCATCAACTTCTGCGCCTACGGCGAGTTCGCCGACCACTTCCAGGACCAGCTGCTGTGCGAGGCCAAGGTGCACGACTACCTGGGCCTGAACCTGCTGCCCAACGTGGGCGTGAAGACCGGCGGGGCCACCGGCGGCTACACCATGCTGGTGGGCGCCAACACCGTGGCCAGCGGCTACAGCGACTGCACCCTGGTGTTGGGCTGGGAGCGCATGGACGAGGTCAAGACTTGGACCGGCAACTACTACATCGCCTCGGCCGCGTGCAAGGACTTCGAGACCCGGCTGGCCCGCAACTACGCCAGCTACTACGCGCCCATGGCCCGGCGCTTCCAGGAGATGTACGGGGTGTCCGAGGAGGTGCGGGCCGAGATCGCGGTCAAGAACCGCGGCTACGCCCGGATGTCGCCGTTCTCGCAGCAGCCCGGCAAGCACACGGTGAAGGAGGTGCTGGAGGGCGAGATCGTCTCCGACCCGCTGCGCTTCCTGGAGTGCTGCGCCATGAGCGTGGGCTCGGCGGCCGCGCTGCTGTGCTCCGAGGAGCTGGCCTACCGGCTCACCGACCACCCGGCGAAGCTGTACATCGCGGGGGGCACGGACACGCTGCGCACCGGCGACCGGCGCCCCATGCGGATCCCGCTGCTGCCGCACGAGACCGAGAAGGACTACGAGTGGCTGTACGCCGAGATGCAGAAGCAGGACGGCCGCTGGCCGGGCTTCGAGAGCTTCGGCGCCACCCGCTTCGCGGCGTACATGGCCCACCGCATGGCCGGCGTCCAGGTGCCCCTCGAGGACCTGGACCTGGTGGAGACCCACGACGCCTTCACCATCTCGGACCTGCAGACCTACGGCGACGTGGGGCTCACCCTCTACGGCCGCGAGCAGGATTTCATCACCTCGGGCGAGTGCTACCTCAAGAACCCCAAGACCGGCAAGCAGGGCAAGTGCCCGGCGAACCTCTCCGGCGGCCTCCTGGGCACCATGCACGCGGTGGGCGCCACCGGCATCTTCCAGTGCGGCGAGGTGCTGTGGCAGCTCCAGGGCAAGTACGACAAGTTCCACGGCGACCCGAAGATGTGGCAGCGGTTCGGCAAGCAGAAGCCGTCGGACTGGGAGAGCCTGCAGGTCCGGAACCCGCGCCGCGGGCTGGCCATCTCCCACGCCGGGGTGGGCAGCCATGTGACCTGCGCGATCCTCGAGAAGGCCTGGGGCGGAGGTGCGCGATGAGCGAGCGAGTGAAGCTGAACACCACCCCGTCGAAGATCGACGCGGTCGGGGACGCCTGGGTCCTCAACTTCCCGCGCTTCGGCGCGGAGGGCACCCACTTCCACACCTACGGCCTGCTCACCCCGTACTTCAAGGGCCTGGCCGAGGGCCGGCTGATGGCCACCCGGTGCACCCACCCCAAGTGCCCGGTGTACCACGGCAAGGGCGAGCTGTGGCTGCCCCCGCGGGCCGACTGCCCGGACTGCCACCAGCCCATGGAGTGGACCGAGGTGAAGCAGCCGGAGGGCTACATCTACACCTTCACCTACGTGGAGCGCGGCGGCACCGGGCTGGAGATCGAGACGCCCTACTATCAGATCGACGTGAAGCTGCCCGGCGTGGCCACCATCGTGAAGAGCTACCTGGCCGACCGCCGGCCGATCAAGATCGGGGACCGGGTGCGCGCACGCTTCCGCACCGGCGCGGAGGCCACCCACACCTGCCTGGATCTGTACTTCGAGCTGATCTGAGCGGCCCCTAGCGCCGCGGGCGAAGCGGCTTCTCCACCGGGTCGAGCGCGCCGATCACCCCGTTGCGCCCGGCGGCCGGCCCGCCGCGCCGGGGGTGGAAGTCCCCGTGCAGCACGTCGGCGAGCTGCGGGTCGGCGCGGATCTGGAAGGAGGATCCGGGGATGTCCAAGGTGTCCTCGGCGTAGTAGAAGTCGCTCGGGGCGTGCGGGTAGATCTCGTTCCCCCAGCCCAGGTTGTCCTTGAGCACCGGGTAGCCGAACAGCCCGCCCGCGAAGCCGCCGCCGCGGAAGTCCGAGGAGTTGTTCAGCAGCAGGTTGCGCTCCACCACCGGCTCGCACTCCAGCACGAACACGCCGCCCCCCCACTGGTGGCAGTGGTTGCCGACCAGGGTGTTGCGCCGCAGCGTGACGTTGGTGAGGTGCCCCACGCACACCCCCCCGCCCCAGCCGGCGTCGTTGGCGCGGAACACGTTGCGCTCCACCAGCGCCAGCGCTCGCTCCGCGTACAGTCCGCCGCCGTAGCGCTGGCACCGGTTGCGCACGAACTCGTTGCCCACCACCCGGGCGTGGCCGCCCACGTACACCGCTCCGCCGCGGTCGGCGGCGTTGTCCTCGAAGCGGTTGTTCTCGACGGTGACGTTTCCGCCGAAGATGGCCACCGCGCCGCCGACCGCGTTGCTCTGGGGCAGCCGGTTGGCCTTGAAGACATTGTCGCGGATGAGCACGTTGGACTCGTCGCACAGGATGGCCCCGCCGCCGCCCTTGCCGCGCCCGGCGACGTAGGTGGTCCCGCCGCCCAGGAAGGTGAACCCCTCGACGGCGACCAGGCTGTCGGCGGCGCGGATGAGCAGGATGGAACCGCTCCCGTCGCCCTCCAGGATGGTCCGGGCGGCTCCCGCGCGGCTGCGCAGCGTGACCCCGGAGGGCACTTCCACTCGCTCCCGGTAGCGGCCCGGCTCCACCAGCACCACGTCCCCGGGGCGGGCCTTCTCCAGCGCGTCCTGCAGCGGCAGGAAGCCCGGCCCCGCGGGGCGCACCACCAGCGTGGCGGCCCGGGCGCCGGGCCCGGAGGCGGCCAGCAGCGCCGCCGCCACCAGTGCGCCCAGCGCCAGGCGCTTCCCGGGGCGCGCGCGGCCGCGCGGGCGGGACCGGCGAGGCAAGGGCCCGGTCACGTTCCCGGCGGCCTCCGCCGGTGCCAGTCCGTGGCGTCCTGGTACGCGCCCGCCGCCGCCACCAGCGTGCCCTCGCCCAGGGCCGGGCCCAGGAGCGAAAGCGAGGTGGGCAGGCCGTTCTGTCCGAAGCCGTTGGGCACCGCCACCGCGGGCAGGCCGCACAGGTTCCCCGCCGGGATGAGCGCCGGCCCGCCGCCCACGCCCGGATACGCCTTGTCGAAGGTCACCGCCATCGGGTACGAGATGGTCTGCCGGGTGGGCGCGGCCACCACGTCGAAGCGCGAGAACAGCTCCGCCGCGGCCTGCCGCATCGGCCCGCGCAGGCGCATGGCGTGCAGGTAGTCCACCGCCGGCAGCAGCGTCGCCGGCAGGCCGCCGGTGCGGTCCCGGGCGCAGCGCAGCGACGCCGCGCGCCCGCTCTCGATGAGATCCAGGAAGGCCGAGGCGCCCTCGGCGCTCACGATGGCGGAGACCGCCGGGCCCCACGGGAAGTCGGGCCAGTCCACCTCGCGGGTGACGTCCGCGAAGCGGCCCAGCACCCCCAGGGAGGCCTCGAAGTTCTGGCGCACCTCGGGCTGGGCCTTGTCGGCGGCGCCCTTGGGGACCGCCACCCGCAGCCGCCCGCCGCCCGGCCGCTCCGGCGGGCCGCTCCGCGGCGGGGCCTGGAACGGCGCGTCGAGGGAGCTGGGATCGCGGGGGTCCGGCCCGGCGATGGCCTCCAGCACCAGCGCGGCGTCGTCGGCGCTGCGGGCCATCGGGCCCAGCTTGTCCAGCGTCCAGGACAGCGCCATCGCCCCGAAGCGGCTGACCCGGCCGTAGGTGGGGCGCAGCCCGGTGACCCCGCTGAAGGCCGCCGGGGTGAGGATGGAGCCCGAGGTCTCTGACCCGATGGCGAAGGCCACCAGCCCCGCGGCCACCGCCGCCCCCGGCCCGCTGGAGGAGCCGCCGCTCCAGTAGTCGCGGTTCCACGGCGTCCGCCCCGGACCGGTCCAGGAGGCGTCGGCGGTGTTGTAGCCGAGCCCGCCCGCCAGCTCCACCATCGCCAGCTTGGCCACCAGCACCGCGCCCGCCTGGCGCAGGCGCTCCACCGCCGTCGCGTCGTGGTCGAACACCTGCTGCCGGTACGGCTCCGCGCCCCAGGTGGTGGGGATCCCCTGCGTGGCGAGCAGATCCTTCACCCCGAACGGCACGCCGTGCAGCGGCCCCCGGTAGCGCCCCGCGGCAATCTCCTGTTCCGCCGCGCGCGCCTGCACCAGCGCCAGCTCCTCGGTCAGCGTGGCCACCGCCCCCAGCCCCGGGCCCAGGCGCTGGAGCCGGTCCAGGTAGCCGCGGGTGAGCTCGACCGGGGAGATCTCCCGCCGGCGCAGCAAATCGCCCAGCTCCCGCACGCTCTTGAAGTACAGGTCGTCCGCGGACATGTCCCCTCCCCTAGCGCCACGGCGTGGCCCGGAACACGAAGTCCGGCTCCACGCTGTTCTCCAGCTTGACGCCGCGCAGCCTCTGTCCCACCCGCACCAGGCTCTCCAGGTCCGGCGCGAAGGCCTGCAGCTCCTCCTCGCTGACCAGCTTGCCGTACCGGTTGCGCAGCAGCTGGGTGAGCGGGGCGACGTCGGGCGAGGGCGCCGGGGCCGGGGGCGTGGCCGGGGCCGCCGGCGCGGGGGCGGGAGCCTGGGCCAGGGCGCGGTCGGCGCGGGCCAGCACCGGCAGCGCCGGGGCCAGCGCCATCAGCTGCAGGAACCAGCGGCGGCGCGGATCGGGATCGCGGGGCATGGCAGGATCCTCCACGGATTCTCGGTGGGGCACCTCGGGGCGCCGGGGAGATTGCACTCTATCGCCGCGGCCGCGGCATTTCCAGACTCAAAAGACGGCGCCGCGCCACCGCCGCCCCGGGGCGGCGGGGAAGGCCTCGGCTGTGGTATCATTCAAGCACCCCTGTCCAGGAATGGAGGCCGCCCTCCTGAGCCTGCCCATCTCTCCGCACTCTCTCCCCCGAGCCCGAGCCGGTCCACCCGTGCGGCGGCTGTTGCTGCTGCTCATGGTGACGATCAGCTGCGCGGTCGGACCGGCCCGCGCCGCCCGGCCAGATTTCGACTCGGCCGAGCCGCGGCTCCGGTATTCGCGTCCGGGGCCCGCTGCCCTGCCCATCGCCCCAGGCCGGGGCCGCGCCTCGCCCCAAGTGTACGAGCAGGCCGCCGGCACCGGCGGCGTGCACACGCTGGGCAACGTGTGGGTGCGCATGGACAACACCAACTTCTCGCCCGGCAATCCCTGGTACGACCAGGGGCTGAGCCGCGACCCTTCGGCGGAGTGGCCCGGGCCCTCGAGCGCCGAGTACCTCTACTTCAGCAGCCTGTGGGTGGCCGGCAAGGACGAGGCCGGCAACCACCGCGTGGACGAGGGCGACGAGATCCGCGGCGAGCTGGCCGACTACGCCCGCACCCGGCACGCGTACGCCGGGATGCCCGGGGGCGGCCGGGGCGTGGACGACGACGCCGACGGGAAGATCGACGAGGACTTCCTCAACGGCCTGGACGACGACGGCGACGGCAAGATCGACGAGGACTTCGCGGCCATCTCCCCGGACATGTTCGCGACCGAGATGCTCGACTACACCCCGCAGGCCCTCGACGACGGCACCTACTCCGAGCCGCATGTGCCCATGGGGCTGCGGGTGCGGCGCACCTCCTTCGCCTGGTCCGCCGTGGGGCGGGCCGACTTCGTCGGGGTGCACTACGAGATCACCAACATGACCCGCCTGCTGGACGGCGTGGGCC
>DATKKS010000038.1:0-34811 GCA_035542815.1 Saccharimonadales bacterium (SeqCode)
GAGGTGATGGGCCGCCTGCGCTCGCTGCTGGGCTCGCTCAAGGCCCGCGGCGGCGCGCTGGTGAAGCCCGACGGCTCGCCGGCCCGCCTCGGCGACCTGCGGCGCACGGTGCGCCTGGGCTTCATCGAGCACGGGCTGGTGGAGCCGCACGGCTCCATCATCTCCCAGGGCCGCGACGCCGGCGTGCCCCACAACCACGGCGACGACGCCGAGGGCATCCGCGCCGGCGAGCCGATCATCGTGGACATCTACCCGCAGCAGCTCGGCGGCGGCTACCACTTCGACATGACCCGCACCTTCTGCGTGGGCCCGGCGCGCGCCGAGCTGCAGGACGTCTTCGAGACGGTCAAGGAGGGCCACCAGCGGGCGCTCAAGGGCCTGCGGCTGGGCTCGCTGGCGCGCGAGCATCAGGACGCGCTGTGCGACTTCTACGAGTCGAAGGGCCACCGGACCATCCGCCAGGACGACAAGATCGAGGAGGGCTACGTGCACTCGCTGGGCCACGGCGTGGGCCTGGAGATCCACGAGCGGCCGCGCTTCACGGGCTCCCCGGTCAACGTGGACGCCCTGGTGCCCGGCACCCTGTTCACGGTGGAGCCCGGCCTGTACTACCCCTCGCGGGGCATCGGGGTGCGGCTGGAAGACATCGTGGTGGCCCGTGAGGACGACGTTTTCGAGAACCTCACGGACTTCCCGTACGACATGGAGGTGTAGGGGCGCACGGCAGTGCGCCCGCGGCCGGACCGCGCCGGCACGCGTAGCGGCGCACGGCCGTGCGCCCGCCGCCCGCCCCGGCGCCTGCGTCGCCCCGTTCCCGTGACCCGGGGGTTTGCCTCTGACCCGAGCCTTCTATGACACCCGCACCGCCGGCCGGCGCGAGCGCGCCGTGCTGGTGGGCTTCGACCGGCAGGACAGCGTGGATCCCGAGGAGTCGCTGCGCGAACTCGCGCTGCTGGCCGACACCGCCGGGGCCGACGTGTGCGCCCGGCTGCGCCAGCGGCGCGGCCGGCCCCGGCCCGCCACCTTCATCGGCAAGGGCAAGGTGGAGGAGGCGACCGCGCTGCTGCGCGAGCACGACGCCGACCTGCTGATCTTCGACGAGGACCTGAGCCCGGCCCAGGTGCGCAACCTCGAGAAGGCGGCCGACGCCAAGGTGATCGACCGCAGCGAGCTGATCCTGGACATCTTCGCCCGCCGCGCGCGCACCCGGGAGTCGCGGCTCCAGGTGGAGCTGGCGCAGCTCGAGTACTCCCTGCCGCGCCTGACCGGCATGTGGAAGCACCTGGAGCGGCTGGGCGGCGGCATCGGCACCCGCGGTCCGGGCGAGACCCAGCTGGAGACCGACCGGCGCCTGGTGCGCACCCGCATCGCCAACCTGCGGCGCCAGCTGGAGCGCGTGGAGCGCGAGCGGGCGGTGCAGCGGCGGAGCCGCGCGGGCGCCTTCCGGGTGGCCATCGTGGGCTACACCAACGCCGGCAAGTCCACGCTGATGAAGGCGCTCACCTCGGCCGAGGTGTTCATCGAGGACCGGCTCTTCGCCACCGTGGACTCCACCACCCGGCGCCTCAAGGTGGGCCACAAGGACCACCCGGTGCTGGTCACCGACACCGTCGGCTTCATCCGGAAGCTCCCGCACCACCTGGTGGCCTCGTTCCGCTCCACCCTGTCGGAGGTGGTGGAGGCGGACCTGCTGTACCACGTGGTGGACGCCTCCGACCCGGCGTTCCCCGACCACCTGGCCGCGGTGGAGCAGGTGCTCACCGACCTGGGCGCGGAGAACGCCCCGCGGTTGCTGCTGCTGAACAAGGTGGACCGGCTGGAGGAGGAGGCGCGCGAGTTCGCCCGGTGCCGCCGCCCCGAGGCCGTCCTGATCTCGGCGCGCACCGGCCTGGGCCTGGGCGAGGTCAAGCGCCGCACCCTGCAGGCGCGGCAGGAGCGAAGCGGTTAGCGGCGGCGCTCCACCCGCCGCGACCCCCACGGCAGTCCCATGACGCGCCCGCCGCGATCCCGCCCCGCCCCGCGCCGGCCGGCCCCGGCGCTCGGCCCGTTGCTGCGGGCGGCGCTGCTGGGCTGGCTCGCCGCGGCCCCCGCCGCCGCGCTCGCGCAGCCTTTCCGCGCCGGCCCCATGGCCCCGGGCGTGCCGCCCGAGTTCCTGCCCGCGCTGCGCGCCCCGTGGACCGACTCGCTGCCGCGCCCGCCGGTGTTCCCGCCGGGGGTGCGCGCGGTGACCGTGCCGGTGGAGGTGTCCCGGCACTGCCCGTACGTGAGCGTCCGGGTCAACGACTCCGGGCCGCTCACCTTCCTGCTCGCCTCGGGCCTGCCGGTGACGGTGCTGGACTCGCGCGTGGCCGAGGCGCTCGGGCTGCCCGTCGGCGAGCGCGTGCGCGTGGCGGGCGAGGCCCGGCTGGCCGGCCAGATGGACGCACTGGCCCTGGACCGCCTGCGCGTCGGCGCCGCCGAGGTGCGGGGCCTGCGGGTGCTGGGCGGCTCCCTGGGGGAGGTGTGCGACTCTCTGGACCACCCGGTGGACGGCCTGCTGGGCTACGACTTCCTGTCGCGCTTCGCGGCCACCCTGGATCTCGGCCGCGGAGCCCTGACCCTGACCGATCCGGCGGCCTGGGCGCCGCCCGAGTCGGCCCGCGCGGTGCCGATGCAGGCGCGGCCCGACGCCCCGGTGGTGCCCGCGCTGTACGACGGGCTGCACCCCGGCTGGTTCCGCCTGCACAGCGGCACGCCGCTGTGGCTGGCCCTCAACGGTCCGTTCGTGCGTGCGCACCGGCTGTGGCGCGGGGGGTTCCGGCAGGAGTGGCGCACCCTGCTGGGGCTGCTGGGGCAGCGGACCGCCTACTGGGTGCGGTCCCGCGACCTGCGCCTGGCGCGCATCACGCTGGAGCTGCCGTGGGCGGCGCTGCTCTACCCGCAGGACGGCGACACCGCCTTCGACCCGCTGGTGGACGGCACCCTCGGCGAGCCGGCCCTGGAGCTGCTCGAGGTCACCCTGGATCCGGTCCGCGGCGTGGCGTACCTGGAGCCGTGCCGCGAGGATCTCTCGCCCGACCCGCTCGGCTGGAGCCTGGAGCCGCGCGAGGGCCTGCTGGTGGTGACCGGGGTGCGGCCGGACGGCCCCGCGGCCACTGCGGGAATCGAGGTGGGCGACGTGCTGCTGCGCCTGAACGGCGCGGACCTGGAGGGGCTGCGCCCGGAGGTGCTCCGGCGCCTCACCCGGGGCCCCGCGGACACCATGGTGCGCTTCCGGGTGCGCCGCGCGGGCGCGGAACGCGACGTGGACATTCTCTTGCCCAGACCGTAAGAATCACGGAACCGTCCGGCATGCGGGCGGGCCGCCGGGGAATCTCTCACTCCAGCAAGGCAGGTGTGCAATGCGTGCGCTGAAGCGCTGCTCGGTTCTCCTCCTCGCCGCGGCTCTGGGCGCGGCGAGCCTCCCCGCGCCGGGTCCGGCGGCGGGCCTCGCGCTCAAGGACGTCCTGGCCCGCCATGCCCGGGCCCTGGGGGGCCTGGCGCACCTGCGCGCCCTCAAGGGGCTGTGCGGGGTGGGCACCATCTCGGTGGGCGGGCTCAGCGGAACGGTCCACAGCTGGATGCTGTATCCGTCGCGGGTGCGGGACGAGATCCAGATCGCGGTGCTGCGGCAGGTGGTGGTGCAGGACTCGGCCAGCGCCTGGATGCTGGACCAGAGCGGCCAGGTGAAGGACCTGACCGGGCTGGAGCTGCAGGACCAGCTCTCGCAGCAGTACGTGGAGAGCTTCGGCTACCTGCTGGCGCCCGGCTCGGGCACGGTGGGGTTCTCCAAGGACAGCCCCGAGAGCACCCAGTACATCAACCTCCAGGCGTGCGCCAAGGGCGGGCTGCCGGTGCAGCTGTGCCTGGACCCCAAGACCTACCTGGTGCGCAAGCGGGTGCAGCAGTCCCCCGCGGGCAAGGTGGAGGAGTACCTCTCCGACTACCGCGCCGTCGCCGGCGTGAAGATGGCGTTCCGCACGGTGCAGATGATCGCCGGGGACGCGGTGCGCTCGGTCACCCTGGTGACCGACACCGTCCAGGTGGTGAGTTCGCTGCCGGACAGCCTGTGGCGCAAGCCGGGCGTCTCCACGCGCGACTGGTCTTTCCCCGAGGGCGTGCGCTCGGTCTCCATCCCGGTGGAGATCTACAACCACCACGTGTACCTGAAGGCCCGGGTCAACGGGTCCGGGGCGCTGTCCTTCCTGCTGGACTCCGGCGCCGGCTCCACCGCGATCGAGAAGGGCAGCGCGGAGGCCCTGGGGCTCAAGTCCGAGGGCAAGCTGGGGGCGCAGGGGGTGGGCGGCAGCACCGACTTCGGCCTCACGGTGCTCGACTCGCTGGAGGTGGGCGGGGTGGTGCTGCGCCAGGCCCACGCGGTCACCATCGCCCTCCCCGAAGTCGTGCGCCAGCTGGGCCGCCCGCTAGACGGCATCCTCGGCTACGACTTCCTCTCCCGCTTCGTGGTGAGCATCGACTACGCGCAGAAGGCGCTCACGGTCAGCCTGCCGGACGCCTGGAAGGCGCCGCCCGGAGCCGTCGCGCTGCCGGTGGAGCTGGTGCAGAACGTGCCGGTGGTCCGGGCCGCCTGCGACGGCAAGTACTCCGGGCGGTTCATCGTGGACACCGGCAACAACGGGGCGCTGCTGCTGCACGGCCCGTTCGTGCGCGAGCACGGGCTGCTGGAGCGGGCGGCGCGGAAGGTGGCGGTGCTCTCCCACGGCGCGGGCGGCGAGGAGAACGGCTACGCCGTGCACATGGACAGCCTGGTGCTGGGGGGGCTGGCGGTGCGCCGGCCCTTGGTCACCCTGTCCACCTCGGAGCGGGGCATCACCGGCGCGAACACCCAGCTCGCGGGCAACATCGGAGGCTGGATCCTGGAGCAGTTCGTGCTGACCTTCGACTACCCCGACCACAAGCTGTACCTGGAGCCAGGCGGGCTGTACGGCGAAGAGATGAGCCTCGGCCGCATCGGCTGGCAGGTGGCCCGCCGCGAGGGCCGGCTCACGGTGGTGTTCGTGCCGCCGGACACCCCCGCGCAGCAGGCCGGGGTGCTGGCGGGCGACGTGCTGCTCAAGCTGGAGGGGCAGGACATCACCAACCTCGACGTCCCGGAACTGCGCCAGGCGACCAACAAGGACGCCGGCACCAAGCTGCACTTCGAGCTGCGCCGGGGCGAGGAGACCCGGAACGTGGAGATCACCCTGGCCGATTTGCCGTAGGGGCGGGGGCCGGCCGGTGCGGGGGCGCCCCGCCGCGAACCGCTGCGGCGGGGCGCCCGGGGGCATCGGATGGTTCGGCCGGAGGAGCCTACTGGAGCAGGATCATCTTCTGGACCGCATGGAAGCCCTGCCCTGACGCGCCGGGCCGGACGGCGATGCGGCAGAAGTACACCCCCCCGCGCGCGCGGGTCCCGGTGGCGCTCTCGCCGAGCCACTGCACCTCGTGGCGCCCTGCCTCCTGCGTCTCGTTCAGCAGCGTCTTGACCAGTCTTCCGGCCACGTCGTACACGGCCAGTTTGACGCGGCCGCCGGCCGGAAGGTCGAAGCGAATGGTCGTCCCCTGTGCGAAGGGGTTGGGCCCGTTCGGGTGCAAGCGGTACTCCGTCGGTGGGGACGCGTCGGACTCCGCCGTCGCCAGCCCGCCGCCGCCGGCCACTGTGGCGCCTCGGCCAGGGGAGTGGATCACGACGCACCCGCCTCCCAAGGCGGTGGTCGGGTCCGCCTGGTCGGGGCTTCCCGGCTGGTTGTCGTAGATCACGCTCCCCGTGCTCTTGTCCGTGATCTTGATCCGGATCTTGTCGGGGTTCCGGCAGCCCCGGCCGCCTTGGCCATCCTCGCTGCTCGCGCCGCCCTGGAGGTGCCCGTCGATGGCCGTCAGCAGCAACTCGCATCGCCCCTTGCCGTTGAGGGTGCCCGTGCCCTTGAACTGAGCCCAGTTCCCCGTCACCACCAACCAGTCATAGCTGATGCTGTGGAATCTCAGGCGCGCGGACTTGAGGTAGAACTCCGTGTTGCCCTTCGGGACCGAGCCCCCCTTCTTGTACTTCGAGATGAAGCCGAAACACGCCTTGCCGCCCAGTGCCGGGATCGGCGGGTAGGCGCCAGGCGGCGAGTCGAACCAGCCGCCCCCCATCACGAACCCGTCGTTCGAGTCGTAGACCACCACCGTCGCGTCGAGATCCCCGACCGTCGAGGCGGTGTCCGAGCCGCCGCACTGGTCCGTCACGGCGAGGCTGACGAAGTACACGCCAGGCGTGTTGAAGGTGTAGCTCCCGGTCACGCCCCCGGCTCCTTCGTCAACCGTGCCCGGGCGAGTGTTTCCGTCGTACGTCCATTGCGCGGTGTGGGTGTCTCCCGGGTTGTCCGTGAAATGCCCGGCGAAGTTGATCTTGGTGCCCACCGGGAACGTCGTGCCGCCCGCCGGGGCGGTGATCGTCACCACCGGGGCGGGGTTGGACACGACCACCCGGAAGCTGCAGCTCGACGTGTTGCCCGCGGCGTCGGTCGCCGTGACGCCGACGGTCGTGGCCCCCACGGGGAAGGCGTGACCCGAGAGGGGTGAGCAGTTCACCGTCACGCCCGGGCAGTTGTCTGCCGCCGTCGGCGCGTAGGTCACCACCGCGGTGCACAGGCCGGAGTCGGTGCATTGGTAGATGTCCGTGGGACACGTGAGCACCGGCCTCTCGCGGTCTTCCACGGTCACGGTCTGGGCGGCGGCGGCCTTGTTGCCCGAGGCATCGGTCGCCGTCCAGGTCACCGTGGTGGCGCCCTTGGGGAAGATCGCCGGGGCGTCACTGGTGACACTGGCGATCTCGCAGTTGTCCGACGCCGCTGGGGTCCCGAGCGAGACCTCCGTGGCGCTGCACTTGCCCGCGTCGGTGGCGACCACCACCGCAGCGGGGGCAGCGATGACCGGCCTCTCCCGATCCTGCACCGTCACCAGTTGGGTGGCGGTCGCGGCGTTGCCCGCCGCGTCCCGGGCGGTCCACGTGACCGTGGTAGCGCCCTTGGGGAAGATCGCCGGGGCGTCGCTGGTGACACTGGCGACCTCGCAGTTGTCCGAGGCGATCGGAGTCCCCAGCGCGACGGCCGTGGCCATGCAGGTGCCCGCGTCGGTGGGGACCACCACCGCGGCCGGCGCCGCCAGGACCGGCTTCTCGCGGTCTTCCACGGTCACGGTCTGGACGGCGGTGGCCTTGTTGCCTGCGCCGTCGGTCACCGTCCAGGTCACCGAGGTAGCACCCTTGGGGAAGATCGCCGGAGCGTCGTGGGTCACGCTCGCGACTTCGCAGTTGTCCGAAGCACTCGGGGTCCCGAGCGCAACCCCGGACGCGCTGCACTTGCCCGGGTCGGCGGGGACCACCACCTCGGGTGGGGCTGCGAGCGCAGGCGCCTCATGGTCTTCCACCGTGACCCGTTGGGTGGCGGTGGCGGCATTGCCCGCGGCGTCCCGGGCGGTCCACGTGATCGTGGTGGTGCCCTTGGGGAAGACCCCTGGAGCGTCGTTGTTCACGCTCTCCACGCCGCAATTGTCCGCGGCGGTCGGGGTTCCCAGGGAGACGCCCGACGCGGTGCACTTGCCCGCGTCCGTAGAGACTATCACCTCGGCCGGGGCCACGAGCGCCGGCGCCTCATGGTCTTCCACCGTGACCCGTTGGGTGGCGGTGGCGGCATTGCCCGCCGCGTCCCGGGCGGTCCACGTGACCGTGGTGGTGCCCTTCGGGAAGACCTCGGGGGCGTCGTTGGTGAGGCTCGCCACGCCACAGTTGTCCGAGGCAGTCGGGGCTCCGAGCGAGACCCCGGAAGCGCTGCACTTGCCCGGGTCGGTGGGGACCACCACCGCGGCCGGGGCGACGACGGCCGGCTTCTCGCGGTCCTCCACCGTCACGAGCTGGACCGCGGTGCCCGTGTTGCCCGAGACATCGGTCACCGTCCACGTGACGGTGGTGGCCCCCTTCGGGAAGACGGCCGGAGCGTCGTTGGTGACGCTCGCCACGCCGCAGTTGTCCGAAGTGGTCGGGGTTCCGAGCGCAACCCCGGACGCACTGCACTTGCCCGGGTCGGTGGGCACGACCACCGCGGCCGGGGCGACGATGACCGGCTTCTCGCGGTCCTCCACTGTCACGAACTGGGGCGTGGTGACGCTGTTGCGCGACGCGTCCCAGGCTGTCCAGTTGACCCTGGTCGTGCCCTTCGCAAACACCGCCGGAGCGTCGTTGGTGTAGTTCACCCCGGGGCAGTTGTCCGAGACCTGGGGGATGCCGAGCTGGACACCCGTTGCGACGCAGCTGCCCGCGTCGGTCCCCACGGTCACCGCCGGAGGGGCGGTGATCCTGGGCGGGGCATCGTCCGCCACGGTCACGCGCTGCGTGCCCACGGTCTTGTGGCCGGTTCCGTCGGTGGCGGTGTAGGTCAGCGTGGTCGTTCCGACCGGGAAGAAGTTCCCGGCCGGCACGCCCGTGCGCTCGATGGTGACGGGTCCTGGGCAGTTATCGGTGGCCGTGGCGGTTCCCAGCCACACGTCCCAGATGACCAGCCCGCAGACCGAGGAGGCGGGGCCGGTGGTCGTATTGACGTCGGCGGGGACGGTCAGCTTCGGTGGCCCCACATCACTGAGCTGGAAGTTGGCCTGGGTCGTCTGACCTGACACGATCGTGACCTGGGTGTTGGTCGGGCCCACTGGAGCCCAGTCCGAGGACGGCACCATGGCTACGATGTACTGGCCGGCCGTGAGGTTGGCGACCGTGTAGTTGCCCGACGAGTCGGTAGAGGTGGATGCCACCAGCGTGTAGCTGGTGGTGTAGACCTTGATCGGGACGGCAGGAGCCCCGGATGCCGGCGCCGGACAGTCCGCGGAGACCTTGCCCGCAACGGTCCCGGGAGGGTAGCCGATCGAGAGGGTGCCGTACCCGTACGTGTAGTCACTGGGGTTGTTGGCGTCGAACGCCTTCACTCGGAACGTGTAGCTTCCGGGCGTCGTCCAGGAAGACACGGTGAACGTCTCGGTCATCGGCTTCGATTGGAGGCCGCATCCGAAGAAGCATGAAAAGACCAGGCTAGACGGGTTGTAGTTGTTGCTGACGCCGCTGGGCCATGTTGGGAGGAAGTCGGTCTGGAAGACCACGGTCCGCCCCGGGAGGAATCCCTGTTGCGCCAGCACGTCTACCTCAAACGTCGCGGTGCCGCCCGGCGGCACGGGGTTGGGCGATTGCGGGTTGACGTAGCAGGTCAAAACGTTGGGCGAGTCCGTGAACGTCGTGCGAGCCGTGAGCCCTGAGGAATTTCCCAGGGCGTCGATCGTGCACTGGGTGCTGTCACCGTGAGCGTGAGCGATGTAGTCCCGGTTCTCGAACCGGCCGTCGGCGTCGGCGGTCGCCGTGATCACCTGTGGGGGGTGGGGGCTGGGACTCTCGCGGAAGGTGAGCGTCACCACCTCGCCCGGCTGCCATCCGGTGCCGGTGACCAGCACCGTGTCGCCGGGAGCGTAGTCTGCCTTGTTGGTGGCCACGGTTGCCTGCCCGGACGCGGCAGTGGCGGATGCCAGGGCGATCAGGCACACGGCCGCGGTCACTAGCCAGGTATGATGGGAGCGACTCATGGCGGGGCTCCTTTCGGGCGTGGGATCAACACCGCTCGGGCGGGTCGGGGGCCCAGGAGCGGATCGAGAGGCCCGGGATTGGTAGGTGCGATGATTCCCTTGGGGTGCGCGGGATGGCAGCATGCGCGCTGCTGCGCGCCCCGGCAGTGCGCCGAGGCAAGTGCGGGACGTGGCCGTCCTGCATGGATGCGGTGGGGGTGCTCGCGCATCCGGCTCCCAAAGTCAGGGGACAGCGGTCTGAAGACCGGGGGGAACACAGTCGCCTGTTGGGTGTTTGGGCAAACTATAATATCGTCGCAGATGATTGATGTCAAGGTCGAGCGGCACAAGGTGCCCACGCACGCTCCGTGAGAGGCAGGCCGGTGACGCGCGGGTGTCCGCGCGCCCGGAGCGCAGCGTGGGCGGGGGGCATTCAGCTCGCGGTTGCCCGCAGCCGAGGGTCTCTGGTAAGATGCCAAGGCTAAGTCGGCTTCGGGGTTCCGCTCTGTTTCGAGCCCACCCGGCGCTTTCTCTGCCCGCAGGGCCGCCCAGGCAAGTCCTTGTTCAAAAAGGGCTTATCGTCTCGAACGGCCGCGGCTCGCGCGCGTCCACCAGTTCCCTTGGAGGGTTTGTCCCATGCCCATTCCGGCCACCCAGGTCAAGGTCGGCATGACCATCATCTACAACGGCCAGCCCCACCGCGTGATCCAGGTGGTCCACGTCACCCCGGGGAACTGGCGCGGCATGGTCCAGACCAAGATGGTCAACATCAAGACCGGCTCCAACGCCGAGCACCGTTTCCGTTCCGAGGACAAGGTGGACCGGGCGGAGATGGAAACCCACGAGATGCGCTACCTGTACCAGGCGGGCGACGACTTCGTGTTCATGAACACCGAGAACTACGAGCAGGCCAGCATGAACCGCGAGGTGCTGGGCGACGCCACCCTGTACCTGGTCGAGAACATGGACGTCACCGTGGACTACTTCGAGGGCAAGCCGGTGGGCGTGGAGCTGCCGCTCTCGGTGACCCTCGAGATCGTGGAGTGCGACCCGCCGCTCAAGGGCGCCACCGCCAGCGGCAGCCCCAAGCCCGCCAAGCTCGGCACCGGCCTCATGGTCAAGGTGCCGCAGCACATGAGCGTGGGCGACAAGGTGAACGTGGACACCCGCGACGGGTCGTTCATCGGGAGGGCGTAGCAGCACCCTGCCCCTTCGACGTTCGGATTCCATGGAATCTCCCCGGCCGGGCTCCCCGCCCGGCCTTTTCTCTTGGCGGCGGCCGAGGGCCACACGTCGCTTCCACTTTTCGCTCCCATGAGGTAAAATACCCCACCGCAGGGTGATTTCTACTCACATCACCCGAGCGAGATTCCGGCCAGGGGGAATTGCCGTCGCCGGGGGGTCCGGCGGCGGGCCGCCGCAAGGGGGGACTCCAATGCTCCATCTCGACACCGGGAACACCGGTTTCATGCTGCTGTGCGCCAGCCTGGTGATGCTCATGACCCCGGGCTTGGCCTTCTTCTACGGCGGGCTCGTGGGCCGCAAGAACGTGCTCGCGATCATGATCCAGAGCTTCGTGTCCATGGGCTGGACCGACGTGCTGTGGTGGCTGTGCGGCTTCTCGCTGTGCTTCTCCGGCGACATGAAGAGCGGGACGGACTTCCACGGCCTCATCGGCAACCTCAACTGGGTCGGCCTGCGCGGCATCGGTCTCACCACCCCCTCGCCCAACAGCAGCATCCCGATGCTGGTGTTCTGCGCCTACCAGATGATGTTCGCCATCATCACCCCGGCGCTCATCACCGGGGCGTTCGCCAACCGGGTGACGTTCAAGTCCTACATGCTGTTCCTCACCGGCTGGCTGCTGCTGGTCTACTTCCCGTTCGTGCACATGATCTGGGGCGGCGGCCTGCTGGCCCAGTGGGGGGTGCGGGACTTCGCCGGCGGCATCGTGGTCCACAACATCGCCGGCTTCGCGGCCCTGGCGTCGGTCATCTTCGTCGGCAAGCGGCACGTGGCCGACCGGGGGCCCCACTCCATCCCCCTGGTCGCGCTGGGCACCGGGCTCCTGTGGTTCGGGTGGTACGGGTTTAACGCAGGCAGCGAGTTCAAGGTGGACGGGACGACCGCGGTGGCGTTCATCAACACGGACCTGGCGGCTTCCTTCGCGGCCATGGCCTGGCTGGTGGTCGACTGGATCGTGGGCAAGAAACCCAAGTTCCTGGGCCTCCTGACCGGCGCGGTGGCCGGCCTCGCCACGGTGACCCCAGCCGCGGGGTACGTGTCGCCGGCGACGTCGGTGCTGATCGGGATCATCTCCGGCGTGGTCTGCTACTTCGCGGTGTCGCTCAAGAACAAGGTTGGCTGGGACGACGCGCTGGACGTGTGGGGGGTGCACGGCGTGGGCGGCTTTCTGGGCATCATCATGCTCGGCATGTTCGCCACCACGGCCTTCAACCCGGAGGGCGCGAACGGGCTGTTCCACGGGGACCCCGGCTTCTTCATGAAGCAGTGCGTGGCTGTGGTGGTCTCCTCCGTGTACGCCTTCGTGCTGACCTACGTGATGCTGGTGGTCATCAACAAGATCACCACCGTCCGGGTGGCGGAGCAGCACGAGGAGATCGGTCTGGACGAGGCACTCCACGGCGAGCACGCCTACATCGAAGAGGGCATGTAGCGTGGCGGCGCTCCGGACGGGGCGCCGGTGCGCGGGGCTGGCGGTGGCGTGCGCGCTGGCGGCCCTCGCGTGGCCGGCGCCCGGCCGGGCGGCGGACAGCACTGCCGTGCGGCCGTGGTACGAGACGCTCACCCTCAACGGGCTGCTGGAGTCCTCCTTCTCACACAACTTCGAGCGGCCGCGCTCGCGCCTCAACGCCCTGCGGGTGTTCGACACCGACGACGACACCTGGCGGCTGGACCTGCTGGAGCTGGTGGTGCAGCGGGCGCCGGCCCGGGCGTGGCAGGCGGGCTTCCGGTTCGACCTGCTGTGGGGTTCCTCGGTGCCTCGGGTGGAGGCCGCCTCGGGCCTCTTCCGCGACCCGCGGACGGGCGTCGCGAGCGACGTGGACCTGCAGCAGGCGTACTTGACCTACCTCGCCGGGGTGGGCCGGGGCCTTCGGATCGACGCCGGGAAGTTCGTCACCCACATGGGCTACGAGGTCATTGGTGAGTTCGACGGCTGCAACGACAACGCCACGCGCTCGCTGCTGTTCGGTTACGCCATCCCGTTCACCCACACCGGGGTCCGGCTGAGCTATCCGTTCAGCTCCCGCCTGAGCGGCATGCTGTGCGTGGTGAACGGGTGGGACGACGCCCGCGACAACAACGACGCCCAGTCGCTGGGCCTGCAGGTCGGGTGGACGCCCTCGCCCTCGCTCTCGGTCACCCTCAACGGCATCAGCGGCCCGGAGCAGGCGGACAACGACAGCAGCCGGCGCAGCGTCGCCGACCTGGTGGTCACCTGGAAGCTACACCCGCGGCTCTCCGTGGGCCTCAACGCCGACCTGGGACACGAGGCCGACGCGCTGGGACCGGGCCGGGACGCACAGTGGGAGGGCGTGGCCGGCTACGCGCGGGCCACCCTCGGCCGCCGGCTGGCGCTGTGCGCGCGCGGCGAGTACTTCCGCGACCGCCAGGGCGCGCGCACCGGCACGCCGCAGCGGGCCAAGGAGATCACGCTGACGCCCGAGTACCGCCCCGGAGATGGCCTCGTCCTGAGGGCCGACCTCCGGCACGACTGGTCCGACGCTGCGGTGTTCGACCACGAGGGCGGGCCGGGCAAGTCCCAGACCACGGTGCTGTTCGAGGTGGTCTTCCCGTTCTAGCGGGGTCGCGCCCGCGTGGGCCGGCGCGGGCGCCCGGGCCCGCGCTTGCGCGGGGCGGAGCCGGCCTCGGCGGCCCCGGGCGCGGCGCGGAGCTTCTCGGCCAGCGTCTTGCGGTTGATGCCCAGGATCTCCGCGGCCCGGGTCTTGTTCCCGCCCACCCCCGCAAGCACCCGGCGGATGTGCTCCACCTCCACCTGGGCCAGGGTCCGCCCGGCCTCCCGCTCTGTCTCGAGGAGTCCGGGGGGCAGGTCGCGGCGCTCCAGCGGCCAGCCGGCGGCGTGGAGCGAGGCGCGCGCCACCACGCCGCGCAGCTCCGGCACGTTCCCGGGCCACGGGTAGGCCAGCAGCGCCGCGCGGGCGGAGGCGCCGAAGGCCGCGCCGGCCGGCCGGCCGGCGGCGGCCGGCAGCCGCGCCGCGAAGAACTCCGCCAGCCGGACGATGTCCTCGCCCCGCTCGCGCAGCGGCGGGAGCAGCACCTGCACCTCGCCGAGCGCGGCGTAGAGCTGCCGGTGGAAGGCCCCCTGCGCCACCAGCGTCGGCAGCTCCGGCTCGGCGATGGCCAGCACCCGCACGGCGCGTCGCCCCCGGCGCGAGAGCGCGCGCAGCAACGCCTCCTGCTGCGCGTGCGGGGCCCAGGTGACGTCCCGCAGCACCGCTGTGCCATCCTCGGCCCGCTGCAGCGCCGCCAGCAGCGGCGTCAGCCCCTCGAACGCGAGCACCGAGATCTCCGCAACCGGCCCGGCCGGCCGGTCGCGGGCGGCCAGGGCGCGCGCGGCTGTGCCCCGGCCGGTGCCCGGCTCCCCCAGGATCAGCCCCCGGGACTCGCTTCCCACCAGCAGCTCCAGCGCGGCGAACGCGCGCGCCATGCCCTCGCACTCGCCCACCAGCCCGAAGCGGTCGCCGCGGGCGGCGCTGCGCGCCCGCCGTGAAGCGGAAAGCCGTTCCAGGGCGCGGGCCACCGCCGCGAGAAGCTCCTCGCGGGTGAAAGGCTTGGCCAGGTACTCGGCGGCCCCGGTCTTCACCGCGTCCACCGCCCCCTGGATGGTGGCGTAGCCGGTGATCATCATCACCTCGGTGTCGGGCAGGTTCTCGCGGACGTGGCGCACCACGTCCATGCCGTCGCCGTCGGGCATGCGCAGGTCGGTGACCACCAGGTCGAACGTCTCGCGGGCCAGCAGGCCCAGCGCCCCGCGGGCGCCGTCGGCGGTGGACACCGCGAAGCCGCCGGCGTGCAGATGCCGCTCGAGGATTTCCAGGGTGGCGGGCGAGTCGTCCACCAGCAGGATGCGCGCCTCAGGCTTCATCGCCGAACGCCTCCGCCGGGTCCGGGCCCGCCGGCGCCGCCAGCGGCAGCAGCACCTCGAAGCGCGACCCCCTGCCCGGCTCGCTGTCCACCCGGATCGAGCCTCCGTGCCCCACCACGATGCCGTGGACCACCGACAGCCCCAGCCCGGTGCCCTGGCCCACGCCCTTGGTGGTGAAGAAGGGAGTGAAGATCTGTCTGCGAACCTCCTCGTTCATGCCCTCGCCCTCGTCCTCCACTGCCAGCAGGACGCCCTCGGGGACCGCCGCGCTCGACACGCGCAGGGTGCCGCCGCGGCCCATGCTCTGCACCGCGTTCGCGCACAGGTTCAATACCACCTGCTGGAGCTGTCCCGGATCCGCCACGATCTCCGGGAGCCCCGGATCGGCCCGCAGCACCACCCGCACCCCGGCCCGCGCGCAGCGCGCGCGCAGCAGCAGCAGGGCGTCGCGGATCACCTCGTTCAGCTGCACCGGCCGGCGCTCCGGCGGCACGCGGCGCGCGAACACCAGCAGCTTCTGCACCACCTCGCGCGCGTTCAGCGCCGCCTTGACGATCTGGTGGAGGTCGCGGGAAGTGGCGTCGGGCAGGCCGAAGTTCTGGCCGATCAGCTCCGCGTATCCCAGGATCGCGGCCAGCGGCTCGTTCAGCTCGTGGGCCACGCCGGCGGCCACCCGCCCCACGGTCGCCAGCCGGTCGGCGCTGCGCAGCTGCTCCTCCAGCCGCGCGTGCTCCTCCTCCGACTGCCGGCGCTGTCGGATCAGCCCCACCTGCCATGCGACGTCGTCGATCAGGCTGCGTTCCTCGGCCAGGAAAGGGCCCTCGTCCGCGTCCCGGCGCGGCTCCAGGTAGAACACCTCCACCTCGCCGTGCCGCTCGCCCAGGATGAGGATCTCGGCCGCCTGCCGGAAGGGGCCCTCGCGGAAATCCCGCGAGACCGCCTCGAGGCCGTCCAGGCGGAGCCGGGCGGTGGTGATCTCGGGGTACTGCCAGGCGGGCGGCAGCAACTCCACGATCTGCTGCATCAGCTCCGCCAGCGACAGGCCCGGCGTCCGCTCCGCCCGCGCGATCCCGTACAGGCAGGTCAGCTCCTTGACCCGCTCCCGAAGGGCCCATTCGACGCGGTCGGGCATGGAGTCAGCGGCCATGGGGTCTCGATCTCCGGACGTTCCTGCCGGTTCCCTCGGTAGGTTCCCGTGGTTGGTTGCCGCAGCATCTTACAACATCCGGCGGGCCCGCGCGCCGGCCGCCCGCGCCCCGGCGCGCCGCACGAGTCGTCCCAACGGGCTTCCTCCGCAGCCGTGGCGGCATGACCAACATCCCCGCCGGTGCTATCCTCCCCGCCGTGAGCTTCGGCGACGTTCTGCTCTACTCCCTCATCGTGACCGGCAGGGTCACCGTGCTGCTGGTGTTCGGGGTGCTGGCGGTGGTGGTGCTCGCCCACCTGCTGTTCCTCGACCGCCGCGCGGGCTCGCCGGCGCACCGCGACCCGCGCTCTTTCACCGGCGCGGCGCTGAGCTTCCTCCTCGCTTTCGTCGTCCCGCTGTGCGTGAAGTTCGGGTGGGGCTCGGTCGGCCCGTGGGTGCCGCGGCCGCTGGCAGCGACGCTGGCGGGCCTCGGCACGCTGGCGTGCTTCACCGCGGTCACCTTCATGGGTTGGGCGGTGCTGGTGCTGGGGCGCGCGGCGCACGTCCTGGCGCGGGTGGACCGCGGCGGGAGGCTGGTGCGCGAGCCGCCCTTCAGCCTGGTGCGCCACCCCATCTACTTCGGCCTGGGGCTCCTGTTCGCGGGCTCGGCGCTGGCGGCGGTCAACTGGATCGCCGCGGCGGTGGCGGTGGCGTGGTGGCCGGTGGCGCTCCAGCGCGCGCGCATCGAGGACCAGTTGCTGCGGAAGGCATTCGGCGCGGAGTTCGAGGACTACGCGCGGAAGGTGCCGGGGATCTGGCCGAGGCTGTGAGCCGGCCAGCAGCTCGAGGCGGCCCTCCGGCCGTGGATCCGCAACGTGGCGGTCGTGGTTAGTTCAATCTGGCCGGGAAACTCCGGCGGCGGACCATTCGCGGATGGTCTGGATCGCTCTCGCGTCGGGGGATCAGTACCGTGACTGTCGCTGCGCGGTGCACAGTACGCACGAGGCACGCCTCGGCTATGGAGCAGTTAGCCGGCCTACGACGCGATTTGCGCGGGCTTCGCCACTTGCTGCCTCACCTTGGAGGATTCCTAGCGTGCGTGGTGGTCGTGTCTTGTTCGGGCCGCACCCCTCTGATTCCCGGGCAGCCTACCCAGGCCTCCTTGGTCATCTTCCAAGAAGAAGTTGCGGTTTCATCGAGAGGGACCCTCGCCTACCACGATCTGGGGGTGCGCTGCGTTACCGGGCCTGATAGCTACATGGAAGATGCGGCCCTCGAGGGGCTCTATGTGATGGACCCCAAGAGCGGGACAAGCCGTCTCGTGTTGCACGGGGGAGAGTTGCCTGCATGGTCACCGGATGGGAGCCGGCTTGCGTTTGTCGTAAATCTGAGCTACTTGGTGACCGCCAATGCTGACGGGTCTGGGGCGCAGGTGGTCGCAACCGGACCCCTGATTGGTTATCCATCGTGGAGTCCGGATGGTTCAAGGCTCGCATTTGAATCTGACGGCGTCGGGACTGATCGCAGCATTCGGGTGTGGGTGGTGGGCAGCGACGGCTCGAATCCCCACGCGATTGCGCTCCCTGATACGGAGAGTTACATCGAGCCGTGCTGGGGGCGAACGGGAGGAAGGCTGTACGCGGCGAAGTTGGATGGCCATGAGGGGCGCTATTCGACGATCGTCGAAATCGACACTGCGGGACATGAAGTGCGAGATCTACATACGGGTGGGGTGATGGGTCGGAGGCCCTGCGTTTCCTGGGATGGGAAGTGGATCGCCTATGAGTTCGTGGCGTTGACGGGGGGGCCGACAATCTGGGCGGTGTCCCAGGATGGGTCGGCGAAGCGGCAGTTGACAGGAGACCCGGCCCAGGGCGTGGCGTGGTTTCCGGGGGACACCAGCATCGCCTATACGGCCCTCGAAGCTGCTTACCCCCCAGATCGCGGAACGATCTGGCTGAAGTCACTGGTGGACGGGAAGGCAGGCTCCTTGACCACCCGCTGGCCGGAGGACTGCAGGGTTGGCGTGGCTCAGGGGGGGCCTGTGCGGACACCACAGCGGAGAGAATTCCTGACCGATGAGCCAGTCCGCCCCCAGCGTGTCTTCCCCTGATGGTGTGAGCTGGAGACGGACCTGAGTCTGGATCCTACTTCGATTGCTTCACACCATTAGTTCATCTAGTTATTTTTCAATAACTTACCATCTCTTCGGCTTTCCCCCTGCTCATCCGTTCACTTTTCCCTTGTCTACTGCTCACGCGTGCAGTACTCTTCGCCATGTGAGGTCGTGGGACGCGCCCTCGCAGCGGGCAACAGCCCCGGGCCGGGACTTCTGCGCCCCGGATCGGGAAGCGGCTGGAAAGGAAGTCATGCTGACGGATCGAGAGAGAGAGTTGCTGCAGCTCATCGTGCGGCTCACGGAGGAGCGGGGCTTTCCGCCCACCATCCGCGAGATCGGGGAGGCTGCGGGCATCCGCTCCACGAACGGGGTCCGCTACTTCCTGGAGCGCCTCGAGGCCAAGGGCTACGTGCACCGCAGCCAGGGGCTCTCGCGGGGCATCGAGCTGACGCACGAGCCGGCGCGTCCCACGCTCGCCCATGCCGGGCCCCCCGGGCCCCAACCGGTGCATGTCCCCCTGCTGGGTCGAGTGGCTGCGGGTCTTCCGGTTCTCTCCGAAGAGAATGTCGAGGACACCTTGCTGCTCGACCCCAGCATGGCGGGACACGGCAGCGTGTTCGCCCTGCGGGTGCGCGGGGACAGCATGAAGGACGCGGGCATCCTGGACCGGGACGTGGTGGTGGTGCGGCAGCAGCGGGAGGCCCGCTCGGGTGACATCGTGGTGGCGTTGGTGGACGGCGAGGCCACAGTGAAGACCTACCGAGCCAAGCGAAGCGGCATCGTCCTCGAGCCTGCCAACGCCGCCTTTCAGCCCATCGAGATCGCCGAGCGCCAGGAGCTGAGACTCCTGGGCCGGGTGGTGGCGGTACTCCGGAAGGTGGAGTAGGCGGGGCGCGGGCCGGCCGGCGGCTGCGCGGGCGAGTCCGGGGGACGCCCCGGCCGCGCCTGGCGGGTGCCCGGTCGGCACGGCCCCGCCGGATGGGATCGAGGTTTTTTCCCGCGCCGCGCGGGTGCCCCGCCGCGCGCCGCGAAGGGGCAGGTGCACCCCCGAACTGCACATTTGCGCAAGGAGTCACGCCATGTCGCACGCATCTTGGAGGCTTGAAAGCTCGGCCGCACCGGCCCCGCAGCACCCGGGCCCGGCGGCGGTTCCCGCCGCCCCCGGCGCGGCTCGGGTCGCACCATCCGCCCCGGTGGAGTTGCTCTCGCTGGACCGGCTGCACCAGGTCTCCCTGCTCACCGTGGGCCGCCGGCCGGTGCTGGTGGGGGCGGTGGCGGTGGAGCTCAACCGCCTGCTGGCGGAGCTGGCGGCGAACTCCGGCTACCGGCTGATCTCGGCGGCCATGAACCCCGACCGGCTGGACGTGCTGGTGGAGCTGGGCGGCCTGCACCGGGCCGAATCGGTCAGCCGCGAGCTGCGCGGGCTCACCAGCCTGCGCCTGATGCAGGCGTTCCCGAAGCTCCGCCTGCAGCTGCGCTCGAACCGGCTGTGGGACTGACCGTAGGGAACTGGAGGGCGCGGCCGCCCCGCCGCTCCGGGGTGCGGCCAGGGGTGCGGGGGAACGGCGATGATCCAATCCGTGCAGGATCCCATCGAAGTGCTCACCGTCTTCTCCGACGGGCACGCCCAGCCGTTGCGCTTCAGGTGGCGCGGGAAGGTGGTGAAGGTGGTGAAGGTGACCGGGGAGTGGGTCCGCAAGGAAGGGGATTCCCGCGTCCACTACTACTCGGTGCTGGGGGAGTCCTCCGACTACTTTGAGCTGGCCTACGACGCCCGGAAGATGCAGTGGACGTTGGCGAAAGTGTGGCTGGATGGAGCGTGAGGGAAACGTCGAATCGAGAGGAACCCGGCGGAGACGCCGTTGCGATCACGCCTTGCGACTCCATCCAGCCGCCATCTGATCCTCCCAGGCCCCGGTGCGGAAAGGGCCACCTCGCATGATGCAGCAACCCGCACCGGGGCCTTCCCTGGCTCCCCCGCCCCACTTGGCTCCCTCGTCGCCCCCGGCACCCCCGCCCCACGTGGTCTTCCACGTGGACATGGACGCCTTCTTCGCCTCGGTGGAGCAGCTGCTCAATCCGCGGCTGCGTGGCAAGCCGGTGCTGGTGTGCGGCAATCCCCGGGGGCGGAGCGTGGTGGCCACCGCCTCGTACGAGGCCCGGCCGTTCGGGGTGCGCTGCGGCATGCCGGTGGGCGAGGCCCGCCGGCTGTGCCCGCACGGCACGTTCGTGGTGGGCGACCCGGCCAAGTACATCCACCTCTCGCTCCAGGTGCTGGACATCCTGCGCTCGGTGAGCCCGGTGGTGGAGCCGTTCAGCATCGACGAGGCGTTCCTGGACCTCTCGGGCCTGGTGCGGCGCCGGAGCGAGATGCTGGTGCTCGCCTCCCGGGTGCAGCGGCGGATCCGCGCCGAGCTGCGGCTGGGGGCGTCCATCGGGATCGGGCCCAACAAGTTCGTGGCCAAGATGGCCTCGGGGGTGCACAAGCCCGAGGGGCTCACCTGCCTCTCGCGCGAGGATTTCCGCCGGCACTTCGGCCCGCTGCCGGTGCGCGAGCTGTGGGGGGTGGGGGAGGCCACCGAGAAGGCCCTCGGCGCCCTCGGCATCCGGACCATCCGGGAGCTGGGCCAGGCCCCGCGGGAGATCCTCTCGGCCACCTTCGGGGTCATCGGCCCGGGGCTCAGGGAGGTGGCCCGCGGCGAGGACGACTCCCCGGTGGTGCCCTACGACCAGTCCCCCGACGAGAAGTCCATCGGCCACGAGCACACCCTGGCCCACGACGAGTCCGACCCCGAGAAGCTCCGCGCCCACCTGCTCCGCCTGAGCGACCAGGTGGCCCGCCGGGCGCGCTGCCGGGGGTTCGCCGGACGGCGGGTGGCGGTCAAGCTGCGCCGGGCCGATTTCACCACCCACCAGGCCCAGAGCCAGCTGGGCCGCTGGGTGAGCGGGGGGCTGGAGGTCTACCGGGCGGCCGCGGTGCTCATGGAGCGGCTGTACCCCGCGCGCCGCCCGGGCCGGCTGGGAGTGCGCCTGCTGGGGGTGTCGCTGGGGGACCTGGCCCGCCTGTCCCCGGACCCGCAACGGCCGCTGTTCCCTGCGGACGAGCGCTCCCGTATCATGCTGGAGGCCGTGGACGCGCTCCGGGACCGGCTGGGGGAAGACGTCTTGGTCAGGGCCGGGGCGCTGATGTGCAGGGAGTGGCGCGGCGGGCCGGGGATCCCTCCCGGCAGCCCGCTGGACCGAACCGAGAGCCCCTGAGCCATGAACTCCACCCCCGACGACCTCTTCCCCGACTGGCCCCGCTCCGAGCCGCCCGCCCGCGCCCCCGGCCGCCGCCGCGCGCCGGCCCCGGACGCCGGGCACGCCTCAAGCCCGGGCACTGGGCGCGAGTCCGCCCCGGTACTCCCCGGCGTGTCCGGACCCGCGCCCGCGCCCTCCGCCGCGCCCGCCTCCGCGCGTTCCCCCGCGGAGCGCCTGGCCGCCCCCTCGCGGGTCGTGATCGGCACCTCGGGCTACTCCTTCCCCGACTGGGTGGGCCCGTTCTACCCGGCCGGCACCCCCCGCACCGCCATGCTGGCGTGCTATGCCGAGCGCTTCCCGGCGGTGGAAGTGAACGCCACCTACTACCGCATCCCGCCGCCCCGCACCCTCGAGCAGATGGAGGCCAAGACCCCGCCGGCCTTCGAGTTCATGGTCAAACTGTTCCAGGGCATGACCCACGAGGCCGCCACCGACCCGCAGCTGTACCGCGACTTCCACGCCGCGCTGGAGCCGCTCCGCCGCGCGGGCAAGCTCCGCGGCCTGCTGGCCCAGTTCCCGTGGGCGTTCCGCTACGGCGAGGAGGGGCTGCGGCACCTGGAGTTCCTCCGGCACAGCTTCCCGGAGGACTCCCTGCACGTGGAGTTCCGGCGCTCGGAGTGGGACCGCCCGGAGGCCTTGGGCTTCTTGCAGGAGCGCGGAATCGGCTATTGTTGTGTGGACGAACCGTCGCTGCCGGGGCTGATGCCGGCCCGCGCGGCGGCCACCACCGAGATCGGCTACGTGCGCCTGCACGGGCGCAACGCCGCCAACTGGTGGGGCCGCGGCGGGGGCGACCGCTACGACTACGATTACAGTGAGGCCGAGCTGCGCGAGTGGCTGGCGCGCATCCGGGAGCTGGCCGCGAAGACCGCCCGCACCTACGTCTTCTTCAACAACTGCCACGCTGGGCACGCGGCCGCCAACGCGATGTTGATGCAGGAGATGTTGCAGCGCGAGGGGCTGGGGCTGTAGGCCGGGCTCCGCGCGGCGGAGGAGGAGGAACACGATGGTGGCTCCACGCAGGTCCGGGGCTCTCGCGGACGCTCCGGCGGCCCCCGCGAAGCCGCACGGCATTCCCGCGTCACCGGCGGCCGCACTCGCGGCGGCGCTGCGGGCACCGCTCGCGGCGGCGCTCCTGGTGGTGCTGACGGCGCTGGCGGCGGCCCCCGGAGCCCGGGCGCAGGTGCGGGATCCGCTGGGCGCGCAGCCGGACGAGTCGGAGCGCCCGCTGCTGAGCAAGGTGGTCGAAGACTCGGTCATGGAGCTGCTCTCGCAGGGCCAGACGCTGCTGATCCGCGAGACCAACCCCCATGCCGGCCCGCCGCGCGACCACCCGCAGGCCTGGCAGCTGTTCCTGGACGCGCTGGCCTGCATGCTGCGTTCGGTCGGCGACCCGGCGCTCGACGACCGGCGGGGCCCGGCGCTGCTCGCGGAGCACGGCTTCCGCATGAACATCCTGCGCCCGCGCCCGGGCGGGTACCCGTGCCTCGTCACCCTCAACAACGGCATCCGGGCGGACGAGGCGGCCGCCTACCTGCTCGACTTCCGCGACTGGCACTACCGCACCCAGCGCCTGCCGAGCCCCAAGGGCTGTTGGATCGGGCAGGGAGTCCGCTGCTGGAGCGAGGGCGGCCGGGACTACGCCGCGGTGTGCATGCTGGGCCTGGGAGAGGACATCGTGCCCACCTGGCTCCAGCGCCTCCGCCTGGAGGGCGAGGCGTGGGCACCGTACGACACCCGTGAGCTGGGCACGCCGGGCAATCGGACCGCGGTCTCGATGAGCGGCCCGAGGGGGGTCTTTCCGCGCCTGGAAGTGGTCGAGGCCGAGCCCTCCCGGCTGTTCCTGTCCCCGCCCGCGCAGTTCGTGGTGCTGCTGCGCACCGAGTACGAGGTCCACGCCGACAGCCTGATGGTGGCGTCCCGCTCGCTGAATCCCAGCTACTTCGGGCCCGCCACCTGGGTGATGGAGGCGCTGGTGCGGGGCCACCGGGAATGGGCCGACCCCTACGTCCAGCGGCCGGCCACGCTGGACAGCCTCGCCCGGCTGCCCTGGAGCCAGGCGACCACCGGCTGGGCCCTGGAGCGCTACTCCCAGCACTTCGACACGGTGGTCACCTCGCACGCTGCGGTAGGGCGGCTGCGGCTCTACTCGGCCCGGGACGGCAACCGGCGCGTGCTCACCGGCTACGAGCGCGAGCCGGCCAAGGCGCCCGTGCAGGACGCTCCCACGGGCAAGGTCGACCGATGAGCGCGTCGGGCCCCCCGGCGGAGCCCGGCGCCCCCCCGCCGCCCGGCCGGCTGCGGGTGCTGGCGCTGCTGGCGGCGCTCCTGGTGGTGTTCCTGGTGGGGGCGTTCCTGGCGGTGGCCGAGCGCGCCGGGTGCCTCCGGCACGTGCCGCGGCCCGGGCCCGTGGCGCCGGTGCCGCCGCCCGTGCCGCCTGACTCCGCCGGGGCGCTGGTGGACACCGGCGACTCGCTCCTGAACCTGGGTGCGGACTCCGGTCCCGCGGAGCTGCGCCCGGGCTTCGACCTGTGGGCGCGCGCCGTCTCCAGCCTGCTCCATCCCGCCGCCGACACCCTGCCGAGCGTGGAGAAGGTCCGCGGGCTGCTGGACTCGCTGCATCTGCCCGCGGAGGTGTCGCGCGCGGCCGGGGACGCCGGCGCGGTGGCGGTGACCTTCCGGCCGCGGTCCGCGGTGCGGGCGCGCGCGGCCTACCTGTTCTACGCGCTGGGCCCGCACGTCGGCTATCTGGCGCCGGCGCTGGAGAACCCGCAGCGCTGGAGCGCCGCCGGCTGGCACGCCGGCGGCGAGCTGCGGGTGGCGGCCGCGGGCATCGTGCCGGGCCCCGACGGGCCGCGGCCGGCGCTGGTGGCGCTGAGCCTCAAGGGCGGCGCGGGGTGGAGCCCGTGGGACACGCTCCCGCCGCCGGACAGCCTCGTGGGGCGCGCCGGCTCCGGCGGTGCGTCCGGCCCGGCCGGGTCGGGCGCGAGCGCCGCGCTCGCCGGCACGCTGGAGCCCGGCTTCCTGGATCAGCCCGGGCAGGCCCCGCTGTTCGTGGTGCGCCGGCCCGCCCCCCGGGTGGCGTTCGAGGAGTGCGCCGACTGCCCGCACCGCTACCTGGACCGCATCTGGCGCATTGATGGCGAGCACTTCCTCTGGCTTTCGGAACAGCCCGAGGAGACCCCCTATGCGGCGCTGTCCAACTTCCTGGGCGCGCTCCTGCGCGGCGACCGCGACGGGGCCTCGCGCTACGCGTGGGATCCGGCGGTGACCGAGGCCGCCGAGGGCCTGCGCCTGAGCGCCGGCGTGCCGGAGCGGTCGTGGCGGCTGCTGCCCGGCCAGCAGGCGGCCGACACGGTGCTCACCGCGCTGCGCCTGGGGGTGGAGCCGCTCCGTTTCCACGTGCAGTACGACGGCTCCCACTGGCGGGTGGCGGCGGTGGAGCGCGTGGGAGGCCGCCGGTGAGAGAGGTGCCCGAGCCGGGGGCCAGCGTGGAGGAGGGTGGCGTGGGCCCGGCGGGCCGCGGCCTGCACGACGGCCTCTTGGACCCGGGCTCGCACCGCCCGCCCCCCGAGAGCCTGTTCGCGGACTTCGGCGTGGCGCCCGCCACGCGCCACGAGGCCGGCGGCCTCCCGGAGGCCGTGGCGGCGGGCCCGGCCGCGCGGGCGCCCTTCGACTTCCAGCGCTTCCTGGCGGGCCTGCGCGCGCGGCGGGACTACGCGGGGCAGATCGCGCACGTCCACAACCTGCCCGGGCGCGCGGCGCAGTGGGCCGAGCCCGCCGGGCCGCTGCCGCGGCCGCTGGCCGAGGCGCTGCGGAGCCTGGGGATCGGGCGGCTCTACCGCCACCAGGCCCGGGCGCTCGACCTCGCGCGCGAGGGCCGCAGCTACGTGGTGGTGAGCGGCACGGCCTCGGGCAAGACGCTGTGCTACAACCTGCCGGTGGCCGAGCGGCTGCTCGCGGAGTCCGGGGCGCACGCCTTCTACCTCTTCCCGACCAAGGCGCTGGCGCAGGACCAGCTCAAGAGCCTGCGCCGGCTGGCGGAGGGTTCCCCGGAGCTGTCGGAGCGGATCCGCGCCGGCACCTACGACGGCGACACCAGCCCGCACACGCGGCGCAAGCTCCGCGACACCGCCAACGTGGTCCTCACCAACCCGGACATGCTGCACCAGGGCATCCTGCCCTACCACGCGCGCTGGGCGCGCTTCTTCTCCGCGCTGCGGTTCGTGGTGGTGGACGAGATCCACACCTACCGCGGCATCTTCGGCTCGCACGTGGCGCACGTGCTGCGCCGGCTGCGGCGCATCGCGCGCCACTACGGCTCCGACCCGGTGTTCATCGCCTCCTCCGCCACCATCCGCAACCCCTCCGCGCTGGCCGCCGGTCTCTTCGGCAAGCCGGTGGAGCTGGTGGAGGAGGACGGCTCGCCGCGCGGGCCGCGCCACTTCGTGTTCTGGAACCCGCCGTTCCTGGACCCGGCCCGGATGGAGCGGCGCAGCACCAACGTGGAGGGCCAGGAGCTGTTCACCTCGCTGGTGCGCGAGGGCGTGCAGACCATCGTGTTCACCCGGGCCCGGGTGACCGCGGAGCTGGTGTACCGGTACGCCCGCGAGGCGCTGGCGCGCGACCGCCGCGACCTGGCCGAGGCGGTGAGCCCGTACCGGGGCGGCTACCTGCCCGAGGAGCGGCGGGACATCGAGCGGCGGCTGTTCTCCGGCCAGCTCAAGGGCGTGATCAGCACCAACGCGCTGGAGCTGGGCATCGACGTGGGCGGCCTGGACGCGGCGATCCTCATCGGCTTTCCCACCACCATCGCCTCCACCTGGCAGCAGGCGGGCCGGGCCGGGCGCGGCCTCCACCCGTCGCTGGCGGTGCTGGTGGCGTACAACGACCCCATTGACCAGTACCTGATGCGCCACCCGGAGTACTTCTTCGCGGCCTCGCCCGAGGCCGCGGTGGTGGACCCCGAGAACCCCCACATCCTGGCCGCCCACCTGGCCTGCGCCGCCTTCGAGCTGCCGGTGCGCCCGGAGGACCGGGAGTGGTTCGGGGAGCTGGCGCCGGAGGTGTCCGCGATCCTGGAGGAGGAGGGCCAGCTCAAGTCCCTGGACGGGGCCTACTACTGGTCGAGCACCGAGTTCCCGGCGGCGCACACCCCGCTGCGCACCATCTCCGACGACACCTTCACGATCGTGGACGCCGCGCGCGAGAACGCGGTGCTGGCCACGGTGGACGCCATCAGCGCGCCGGAGCTGGTGTACCCGGAGGCGGTCTACCTGCACGAGGGGGACACCTACTTCGTGCGCGAGCTGGACCTGGCGCAGAAGGTGGCCTACGTGGAGCGGCGCACCGTGGACTACTACACCCAGGCGGTCCTGGACTCGAGCCTCCGGGTGACGCAGGAGGGCGGGGAGCGCGAATTCCTGCCCGGCGAGTCGGCGCGCCTGGGGCAGGCTACCGTGTCGTGGGCCACCGTGGGCTTCAAGAAGATCCGCTTCCACTCCCTGGACTCCATCGGGTACCGCGCCCTGGACCTGCCGCGGCTGAAGCTGGACACCCAGGCGATGTGGTTCCGCCCCTCGCAGCGGGCCTGGCTCGAGGTGGTGCGTCAGGGCCGCAATCCGGTCGAAGGCCTGGTGGGCCTGCGGAACCTGCTCATCACCATCGTGCCGCTGCTGGCCATGTGCGACCGCTCCGACCTGGGCGGGATCGTGGACTCCAGCAACTTCGGCGCGCCCACCCTGTTCCTGTACGACCGCTACCCGGGCGGGCTGGGCTTCGCGGAGCAGGGGTTCGAGCGCTTCCAGGAGGCGCTCGAGGCCGCGCGCGCCCTGCTGGAAGAGTGTCCGTGCGCCGCCGGGTGTCCCTCGTGCGTGGGGCTGCCGATCCTGCGCCCGCCCCAGCAGCAGGACCCCGACGTGATGCACGGCTGGCCGATCCCCGACAAGGAGACCACCCGGGCGCTGCTGCGGAGCCTGCTCGGTGGCTTCTGAGCGGCTGGCCGCGCGGCTGCGCGCGCTGCGCCGGCCGGCCCCGGTCCCGGCCCCGCGGCGGGCGCGGGCGAAGACCGGCGCCGCCCGGGCGCGGTCGGCCGGGCCGCGGGCTGCCGCGGCGCGGGCCGAGCCGCTCGGGGTGGAGACGTATCTCTCGGGCGGGGAGGTGCTGACGCCGCACGGGCCCATCTTCGTGCACCAGCGGCTGCGCTCCGAGATGGACCGGTACACCGCCCGTTTCCTGCGCCGCCTGGACGCGGTGAGCCGCCGCAGTGCCAAGCTCGACGTGGACGAGCAGCTGGCGCGGCTTCTGACCGACGGCCTGGACCAGGCCCTGTTCCTGGACCTGGAGACGGCGGGGCTGTCGCAGTGCCCGGTGTTCCTGGCCGGGGTGATGACCGCGGGCCGCTCCGACTGGACCCTGCGCCAGTACTTCGCGCGGCACTACGCCGAGGAGCGCGCGCTCATCCACGCCACTCTGGAGCTGATCGAGGAGCGGCCCACGCTGGTCACGTTCAACGGCCGGACCTTCGACTGGCCGATGATCCGCACCCGCGCCGCCTACCACCGCCTGAAGGTGGGGCGGGAGCCGCGCCACGTGGACCTGCTGCAGCACGCGCGGCGGCACTGGCGGGGCGCCTTCGAGGACTGCCGGCTGCAGACGCTGGAGTGGAAGGTGGTGGGGCGGCGGCGCTCGGGCGACGTGCCCGGCGCGGAGATCCCCGAGCGCTACCACCAGTACGTGAAGGACGGCGACCCCTGGCCGCTCGCAGCGGTCTTCCACCACAATCTCCTCGACCTGGTGACCATGGCCGACCTGCTGGTGGAGATCCTGGAGCGCGAGGCCGGGGTCTGAGGCCGGCGGCGATGCGCGCGCGCCCGGGGGCCTCGGCCCCGCGCTGGGCTCCGGCGGTCGTTGCGGCCCTCGTGGCGCTGGCGCTCCTGGCCGCCGCGGTGGGCGCCGCCGGCCTCGCCGGCTGCGGGCCCGCAGGGAGTCCGCGGGGCGCGCCGGACCGGGCCCCGGCGGCCGGCCCCGCGAGCGGAGCCCCCGCCAACCGTGCCGCCGCGCCGGTGCCCGGCGACATCTCGGGCGCCCCGGCCGGCCCGGGCTTCGCCAGCCGCGAGCGGCTGGAGGAGCACTACGCCAAGCACGGGCGCGAGTTCGGGGACATCTCCCTGGACGAGTACCTGGCCCGCGCGCAGCGGTTGCGCGACGCGCCCGCGGGCGGCAACATCCTGGAGCTGCGCCGCCCCGACGGGTTCGCCCGCTTCGACCGGGCTACCGGCGCGTTCGGGGCGTACCGCGACGACGGCACCATCCGGACGTTCTTCCGCCCCCGCGATGGAGAGGCCTACTTCCGCCGCCAGGCCCGCCGGCACGGCGGCTGACGCCCAGGAGACCCCATGACCGAGCCGCACGACCCCATCCGCGCGTACTTGGAGAGCCGCGGCTGTGACCCGCAGGTGGCGGAGCGCGGCCTGGAGGGGCTGATCGACGAATGGCGGCAGATCGCCTACGACCTGACCGAGCAGGGCTACGTGCTGGGGCTGGACGACTACCTCAACGACATGGACGGGCGGGACATCCTGGAGGGCGCGCTGCAGGCGCTGGAGCCGGCGGAGCGCGCGCCGGCGCGCGCCCGGGTGGAGGCGGCCGACCAGCAGGTGATCCAGGCCACCGTGCCGTGCGCCGGGTGCCTGTGGGGCGAGGAGCTGGCCGCGGCCCACCACTGGCAGGCGGGCAAGCAGTGGTGGTACTACCGCGTCCCGCGGGAGTGTTCGCTGGAGCTGGCCGGGGACCTCGAGGCCGCCGGGCTCGCGCCGCTGGAGTGAGCCCCGGGCGCGCCGGTTTGACACCCGCCGCCGCCGCTTTCTATAGTCCCCTCATGCAGCACGTGCGTCCCGCCTGGGACTTCCGCGTCTCGCTGGCCTTCTCCGCGGCGGTCCACGCGCTCCTCGTAGCGTGGATCCTGCTGCACCAGCCCCACGTCATCGAGGTGAGCCTGCCCGGCACCTACTCGGTGGACCTGGTGAACCCCGGCTCCGAAGCGACGGTGCAGACCCCGCCCGAGAAGCTGGTTGCCAACCCGCCGGTGCCGGTCAAGCGCGACGAGGTCACCACCTCCCGCAGGAAGCCGCGCGAGCACGAGAAGCCCACGCCGATGCCGCCGGCCCGCCCGAGCGCCCCGCAGGGGCCGCCGGCGCCGGCGGCGCCGGAGGCGCGCATCGGCATGTCGGGCGCCCCCGGGGTGGCCGCGGACTTCCCCTTCAGCTACTATCTCGTCTCGGTCCGCAACGCCATCGGGCGGAACTGGATCGAGCCGGGCGTGACCCGGCGCACGCGCGCCACCATCTTCTTCCGCATCCGCCGCGACGGCACGGTGGACGACGCGCGCGTGGAGGTTCCTTCGGGCGTGCAGCCGTTCGACCAGGCGGCGCTCCGGGCGGTGCTGGCCTCCTCGCCGCTGCCCCGCCTGCCCGCGGACTTCAAGACCGACCAACTGGGAGTGCACTTTGACTTCGAAGTCACGCGCTGAGCTGGCGCGCGCCGGCGTCGCGCTGCTGCTGGCCGTGCTGCTGGCCCCGGAGACCCCGCGGGTGGCGCCGGTGCAGGCCCAGCCGAGCGAGGTGCGCATCGGCATCCGCCGCGGGGCCATCACCCGGCTGTCGCTGCGGCTGGACGAGTGGACCACCTCCGGCGACCTCGCCGCCGCGCAGGCGGCCGCCGCGACCGGCCGCGACGTGGTCCGGAACGACCTGACCATCAGCGGGCTGTTCACGCTCACCCAGGGGCCGGCGGTGCTGGATTCCACCGCGCTGGCGGCGCTCGCGGAGCAGGCCGAGCTGGCCGTGGAGCTGCGCGTGGCGGGCAGCGACTACCAGCTGCACGCGCTCCTGTACGGCATGCCCGGGCGGAACCTCATCGCCGACAGGGCCTACCACGCGAACGACGTCCAGCTCCGGCGGGCCATCCACCAGCTCTCCGACGACGTGGTGTTCGCGCTCTCGGGGGAGAAGGGCATCGCCCAGACCCAGATCGCCTACGCGCAGCAGACCGGCTCGGGCCGCGAGGTGTTCGTGGCGGACTACGACGGCTACGGCGCGCGCCAGGTCACCCACGACCGCAACCTGGACTTCTCGCCGGCGTTCTCCCCGGACGGGCGCAGCCTGGCCTACTCCTCCATGCGCGGGCGCGGGTTCGCCATCTGCCTCATGGACCTGGCCACCGGCAAGGACCGGGTGCTGGCGGGCTACCCGGGCAGCAGCCTCTCGCCGGCGTTCTCGCCGGACGGCCAGCTGCTGGCCTTCGCCAGCAGCAAGGACGGCAACCACGAGATCTACGCGGTGCGCCTGGACGGCACCGGGCTGGTTCGCCTCACCCACAACCCGGGCATTGACGTGCAGCCCACCTGGTCGCCGAACGGCCGGCAGCTGGCCTTCTGCTCCGACCGCGCCGGCTCGCCGCAGATCTACGTCATGGACGGCGACGGCAGCAACGTGCGGCGCCTCACCTCGGACGAGGCGCGCAACGAGTCGCCCAGCTGGTCGCCGCGCGGCTCGCTGCTGGCGTTCATGACCCGGCAGGGCAACGGCTACGACGTGTGCGCGACGCAGGTCACCGGCGGCACCGTGTACAACCTGACCCAGGGCCGCGGCAGCAACGAGAGCCCGCACTGGGCCCCCGACGGCCGGCATCTGCTGATGGTGTCCAGCCGGGACGGCCCGGCGCGCCTGTACATTCTCAACACGGACAATGGGGAGATCTTCCCGCTGCCCGTGAGCGGCAACGTCCAGACCCCCGCCTGGTACCGCTAGCGGCCGGCGGCGGGCCTTTGTGCTATTCTCCGGGATGACTCCGGAAAGCTGGTCGCACCGCTGTCCTTCGTTCAACGTGGAGGTTCGCAGGATGAGACGCATTGTGTGGGTTGCGGGCGTGGCCCTGATGCTGGCAATCGGCATGCTGGCGTTCGCGGGCTGCTCGCACAAGGCTGTCGAGACCGGGGGGCCGACCACCGAGGTGACCGGGAAGACCCCCGAATCCACCACCACCCCGGAGGCCGCGAAGAACCCCGAGGGCACGCCGAGCACGCCGTCCGGCAGCTTCAGCTTCGAGGACGTGCACTTCGCCTATGATGACGCGAGCCTCAACGACGAGGCGCGCCAGATCCTCTCGGGCACCGGCGCGTACATGGCCAAGAACGACTCCAAGGTGGAGGTGGAAGGGCACTGTGACGAGCGCGGCTCGGTGGAGTACAACCTCGCACTGGGCGAGCGGCGCGCCAACAACGTCAGGGACTACCTGGTGAGCTACGGCATCTCCTCGGGCCGGATCAGCACGGTGAGCTACGGCAAGGAGCGCCCGCTGGACCCCGGCCACACCGAGGATGCCTGGGCCAAGAACCGCCGCGCGCACTTCGTGAGCCACTGATGTCCGGGCGCCCCCACTCCGCGCGCCCCGCCCCGGCCGCACGCGGGGGGGAGCGGGCCGGCCGCGCGGCGGCCCTCCTGGCGCTGGCGCTCGGCCTGCCGGCGCTCACCGGCTGCTACGGCGGCAAGACCTTCCAGGCCGTGCAGCGCCTCGAAGTGCAGACCGCGATCCTGGATTCCCTCCAAAGGGCCCAGCAGGCCGAGCTGAAGCAGCTGCGCCAGCAGTTCTCGCAGCAGTCCGACTTCATGCGCTCCAGCAAGGCCGACAACGACACCCGCGTCTCGGAGCTGGCGCGGCGCCTGGACGTGGTGGTGGGCAAGCTGGAGGACAGCAACCAGCGTTTCGCCGACGTGCTGCAGAAGATCGACGCCTCGCGCGCGCCGGCGCCCGCCGACACCTCGCCCGGGGACACCACCGGGGCCGCCGGGGTGCGCGACCCCAAGCCGTTGTACGACGCCGCGTACACCGACTACACGAACGGCCGGTACGACCTCGCCCGGGCCGGCTTCCAGCAGTACGTGACCTCCTTCGGCCAGACCGAGTTGGCCGGGAACGCCCAGTTCTGGATCGGCGAGACCTTCTACCAGCAGGACCGTTACGAGGAGGCCGCCGCGGCCTACCAGGCGGTGCTGGACAAGTACCCCCACAACATCAAGTGCCCGGGCGCGCTGCTCAAGCTCGGCCTGAGCCAGGCCGCCCTGGGCCAGCGCAGCGCGGCGCGCGCCACGCTGCGCCGCGTGGGCCACGAGTACCCCGGCACCGAGGAGGCCCGCCTCGCGGCGCAGAAGCTGAGAAGGATGTAGGGCGGGAACCCGGCCCGCCCGCAGGGGTTCCAGGGAGAGGGACCATGGAGGCCGCCATGCGTTCGCTTCTCCGCATGAGTTTGTTGGCCGGGGCGCTGGCCGCGGGTGGGTGCGGCGGCTAAGACGTTCTGGGCCCACCCCGCGCGCGCGGCGACCTGCAGCTGAACTCCGTCCCCGGCGGCGCGGCCATCACCCTCGACAGCCAGATCACTGGCTCGGCGACCCCCAGCATCTTCTACCAGCTGGCCGCCGGCGCCCACACCGTGACCCTCTCGCTGGAGGGTTGCCGCGACACCACGTTCCAGGTGACGGTCCGGGCCGACACGCTCATCAGTTCCACCGTGAAGATCATCCGGCGATCGACGAAACCGCTGCCCGCCGCGGGGGCTGGAAGCGCGCCCCTCAGGATGGCCCCGGTTTCGGTGCGTCAGGCGACGGGTTCGTAGGAGGCCGCAATGCGAAAAACCGATCTGATCCTGGCCCTGGCAGCTGCGCTCGCGGTCGGGTGCGGCGGGTGCAATGACTTCAGCCCCGTGGTCGGCCCGCCGGTGTCGTACCCATACATTTCGATGTCCAACCCCGAGAGTGTGCTCGTCAACCTACGAGCTTCGTACATTAACCGCGACGCCGCGGAATACGACAGAATCTTGACGTCCGACTACGTCTTCCGCTTCGCGCCGGTGGACATCGTGCCGGGCCAGCCGGACTCGTTGCTGCGTGGCGACGAGATGTCCTTTGCTCAGAACCTGTTCCATGACGGCAAGCCCGCCCAGAACCTCCCGCGGGCCAGCCAGGCCAGCCTGGTCTTCACCATCCAGAGTCGTGACCTGGACAACCGCGTGGGCCACGCCGGATGGCAGAAGTACGTGGCGAGCACCGACCTGACCCTGCATTTCGTGGACGGCAACACCACCCGGGTGACGGGTCTGGAGTGGTTCTATTTCAAGCCGGAGCCTGCGGGCAGCGGGACCTGGAAGCTGGCCGAGTGGGATGACCGGGGGGCGTCGCTCGGGGTGCCCGCCGGTGTCCGTAGCCTCAAGCCCCAGCCCGCCAACGTGGTCACCTGGGGCAAGCTCAAGCGGCTGTACCATTGAGGCATGCGGAGGGCGGGAATGAACCGTCGTGGGGTGCTCCTCCTGGTCGCGCTGGCGCTGACCGCCGCCCTGGCCGCCGGCTGTGGCGACCGCCTGCTCGGCTGGCAGGGGCAGGGCACCCTCGTGGTCACCTCCACGCCTCCGGAAGTTCTCGTCAGCCTGGATGGCCGCGACGGCATGACCGCGGGCACCGTGACCCCGAGTACGTTCGACTCGCTGGTTGCCGGACCGCACCGGGTGACGCTTTCCCTGCCCGGCTACCTGGATACCACGCGCGAAGTGTGGGTGCGGCCGAACACGGTCACGTTGTACGCCGTCGCGCTCACCCAGATCTGGGGCACGCTCTGGTACCGTTCACCGACCAGCCCCGAAAACGTGATCTACAACCTCATGCTGCTCTACCACCAGCGCGATTCCGAGGAGTACGGTCAAGTCCTCGCGTCCGACTACATTTTCCGCTTCGCGCCGGTGGACATCGTGCCGGGCCAGCCGGACTCGCTGCTGCGCGCCGATGAGCTGAGCTTCGCCGAGAACCTGTTCCGCACCGGGAAGCCCGCGGAAGACCTCGAACCGGCGGCCAATAGCAGCCTCGCGATCACCATCCAAAGCCACGGCCCAGACCTCCGCGTGGGCCACTCCGGTTGGGAGAAGTACGTGGTGAACACCTACCTGACGCTGGGTTTCGCGGACGGCAACACCCTCCGCGTGACAGGAGTCTCGTGGTTCTACTTCACGCAGGAGCCTGCCGGCAGCGGCTCCTGGAAGCTGGCGGAGTGGGCCGACCAGGGGGCCACCTTGGGTTCCTTCCTGGCCGTCCGCGCTCAGGGGCCGCAACCTGCCCGCGTGACCACCTGGGGCGCCCTCAAACGGCTGTACCGCTGAGGGCCTCTCAGGGGGCGATTTCCGCCCGATTCCGGCCCCATTTCGAGCCCATCCCAGGCCCCTTTCCGAACGCCTGCCCGGGCCCCGTTCCGAGCTCCGTTTCCGCCCCCTGCCGACCCCACGCAGCTTCATTTTCTGCTTGGCTTTAGGCCCCCTTTGCGGTATGCTAGAAGCTGGCCTGGAGACTGGCCGGAAAGCGAGGCCTCGATGTACCGTATCACCTCCGCATGCACCGGGTGCGGCGTCTGTGCTGCGGACTGCCCCGTCGAAGCCATCGAAGAGACGAGCCACCGGCTCTATGCGATCGACCCGCAGACCTGCACCGAATGCGCCGTCTGCG